>JBKPSR010000020.1:0-11452 GCA_046735115.1 Actinomycetota bacterium | reverse complement strand
GTGGCCGACGTCGCGGCGGTCGCGCGCCGGGGGGCGGCGGTGGAGCTGGAGTCGGAGGCGAGGGAGCGCAACGCCGCCGCGGCCGCGGCGCTCGCGGAGCTGCTCCGGCGGGGCGAGCCGGTCTACGGGGTCACGACCGGCGTCGGCGGCCTCCGCTCGCGCGAGGTCCCGCCGGCGCACCGCCCGGGCCAGCAGCTGCGCCTGCTGCGGAGCCACGCCTGCGGCGGCGGCCGGCTGCTCGCGCCCGACCTGGTCCGAGCCACGATGGTGGTGCGCGCCAATCAGCTCGGGGCGGGCGGGGCGGGCGTCTCCGACCAGCTCCTGAGCGCCCTGGTGGCCGCGCTGAACGCGGGCTTCGTCCCGGCCGCCCGCGAGCTCGGCTCGCTTGGAACCGGCGACCTGACCGTCCTCGCCGAGATAGCGCTGGCGCTCCTCGGCGAGAGCCACGCCTGGTCCATCGACGCGCGCGACGACTCGCTCACGCCCGCCGCCGACGCGCTCGCGGACGCCGGCCTGACGCCACCGGAGCTCGGGCCGCGCGACGGGATCGCCTTCATGAGCAGCAGCGCCGCGACGATCGGGCAGGCGGCGCTCGTGGCCGTCGATGCAGAGCGAGTGCTGGCGGCATCCCTGCGCGTGGCAGCACTGTCGTTCATCGCGGCCGGCGCCGACCCCGTCGTGCTCGACGAGCGGGTGCAGGCCGCCCGTCCACACGCCGGCCAGGTCGAGGCCGCCGCCCGCCTCCGCGAGCTGCTTGGGGCCGAGCTCGCGGCGACCCGCGACGACGCCGCGCCGGTCCACGACCCGTATCCGTTCCGCGCCCTGGCCCAGGTCGAGGGGACCGCGCTGGACGCCCTGAGGGCGCTCGACGGAGTCCTGGCCGTGGAGCTGAACGCCGCCGCCGAGAACGCGCTGGTGGATTCGGCGGCACCCGCCGTGCTGCCCTCGGCGAACTTCCACGCCGGGGCGCTGGCACTCGCGCTGGACGGCTTTCGAGTGGCGCTCGCGCAATCCAGGTCGCTCGGCGCGACGAGGGTCAGCGCCCTCCTCGACCGCGGGCTGATGGGACTGCCCGCCGCCCTCTCCGCCAATCCCGGGCCGAGCTCCGGAGCGATGATCCTCGAGTACACGGCCCACGCCGCGGCGGCCGACGTGCGCGTGCGCGCGACGCCTGTGGCGACCCAGACCACCACGGTGGGCGGCGGGGTCGAGTCGCACGCGTCGTTCGCGCCGCTGGCCGCTCGGCTCGCGAGCGAGGCGCTCGAGTCCGCGGAGGTGGCGACCGCCACGGAGCTGGTGCTCGCCGTGAGAGCCCTCCGCATGCGCGGGCTCGAGCCATCCGGCGGACGGGCCGGAGAGCTTTTCGCCCACGCCGCGACGCGCTTGGACGCGGACACGAGCGATCGAGCCCTCGGCGACGACATCGAGGCTGCCCGCCGGCTGCTCTTCGCCGGCGCCCCGGTCGGCTAGCAGGTCACCCGCCGTCTCGGCCGGATCCGGCGCGCCACCCAGCGATCGAGCTTGCGCAGGTCGTCCCTGCCGGCGGTGAGCGAGTAGAGGATGATCGCGACGATGAAGAGCGTGTACGAGCTCACGGTGTCGCTCTCGAGATAGTCCCAGACGCCGAGGGCGAGGATCCCCAGCGTGTCGAGCACCACGCCCACCGCGAAGACGCGCGTAATGCCCTCGACCTCGTATCGGTAGCGCAGCACCAGAAAGGCGGCGAGCATCAGCCAGAAGGCTGCTTCGAACGCGATCGCGAGTGCCCACTTCAGCTCCATCTCTTATTTATATCAGACGTTCGATATAAACTCAGATACAGATGCCCAAGGTCGTGGATCACGAGAAGCGGCGCGCCGAGCTGTGCGCCGCGGTTTGGAGGCTCGCCTCTCGCGATGGCCTCGAGGCTGTAACCGTGCGGAACGTCGCGGACGAGGCGGGCTGGTCGACGGGCGCCGTCGTCCACTACTTCTCGGACAAGGAGGACCTGCTGCTGTCGGCCTTCGAGACGGTCGCCGATCGCGTCAGGCGCCGCGTGGGCGCGGCCGAGGAGCGGACCAGCGACCCGCTGGAGCTGGCGCGCGCCTGGCTGGTGGAAGGGCTACCGCTCGACAGCGAGCGCAGGGCCGATGTGCGCGTGTGGTTCGCGCTGCTCGGCCTCGCACTGACGCGTCCCGCGCTGGCCCGTGCTCAGCGGCTGACCTACCGCGCGTGGCGCCGCCGCGTCGCCGAACTGCTCCGCGATGCGCAGCAGATCGGCAGCATCCGCGAGGACGTCGACCCGTCCGACGCGGCCGCCACTCTGGTCGCGCTCGTGGACGGGCTGGCCATCCAGGCCACCTTCGAGCCGCGTGCGATGGCACGTCGGCGGCCCGAGGAGCTGGTGGATTCGCAGCTCGCTGCGCTGCGCGCGTAGTAGCTTCGGGCAGATGAGCGTCAGAACGGAAGGCACCGCCGTCGAGCCGCTGCGCTTCGAGGGCGGTGCCCTGCTCGTGCTCGACCAGCGGGCCCTCCCCGCTGAGGAGCGCTGGATCCGCTGCGAGACCGTCGAGCAGGTGGCGGACTGCATACGGACGCTTGCGGTCCGCGGCGCGCCCGCCATCGGGCTCGCGGCCGCCTACGCGCTGGCGCTCGCCGACGACCGTCCCGCCGCAGCGGAGCTGCTCCGCTCGACGCGCCCGACGGCCGTCAACCTCGCTTGGGCGCTCGACCAGTGCCGGGACGCGCCGGACCCGCTCGAGGCCGCCCGCCGGCTGCATCGGGACCAGCACGAGGCGGACCGCCGCCTGGCGGAGCTGGGCGCGGAGCTGTTCGGAGACAGGACGCGCGCGCTGACGCACTGCAACGCCGGCGCACTCGCCACCGGCGGCTACGGGACGGCCTGCGGAGTGCTGCGTGCCGCCTGGGAGCGCGGCCTGCTGGCCGAGGTCTGGGTCGACGAGACGCGCCCACTCCTACAGGGCGCGCGGCTCACCGCGTGGGAGCTGCGGCAGGCCGGCATCCCGCACCGGGTGGTGGCCGACTCCGCCGCGGGCTCGCTGATGGCGCAGGGCCTGGTCGACAGGGTGGTGGTTGGCGCCGACCGGATCGCCGCGAACGGCGACGTGGCCAACAAGGTCGGCACCTATCCGCTGGCGGTGCTGGCCACGCGGCACGGCGTGCCGTTCTACGTGGCCGCGCCCGTCTCCACGATCGACCCAGCCACTCCGGACGGAGGCGCGATCCCGATCGAGGAGCGCGACCCGGCCGAGGTGCTCACCGGCGGCGACGCCTTCAATCCCGCCTTCGACGTGACGCCCGCCGAGCTCGTGACCGCGATCGTGACGGAGGCCGGCGTGCTGAAGCCGCCCTACGACGATTCGATCGCGAGCGCGCTCGCGACGGCATGACGGCGGAGCTGCGCACGGCCGTTGTGGACGCGGCCCGCGAAATGCTGCGGCTCGGCCTCGTGACCGGGACCTCGGGCAACGTGAGCGCCCGCGACGGCGGCTCCATCCTGATCACCCCCGCATCGATGCCGTACGAGCAGATGGACGAGGCGGACCTCGTGGCGATCGACAGCGACGGCCAGCCTGGCGAGGGCGACGGCGAGCCGTCGAGCGAGTGGCGCGTGCACGTCGCGATCTACGCGGCGCGGCCGGACGTGAACGCGATCGTCCACACGCACAGCGTGCACGCGACGGCCTGGAGCTTTCGCGGCGAGCCGCTCGACACCGGCACCGAGGAGCTCGAGGCGGCGGCCGGTGGACCGGTGCTCACGGCCGCGTTCGCGCCGACCGGCAGCGAGGAGATCGCGGCGGCGGCGGCCGAGGCGCTTGGAGACCGGAGTGCAGTCCTGCTCGGGCGGCACGGGGCGGTCGGCGTGGGCGCGACTGCGCAGGGGGCGCTCGCGACGTGCGTCGTTCTGGAGCGGCAGGCCGAGATCGCCTGGCTGGTGCGGCGGTGATCGACGCCGATGTCCTCCTGGCCGGCTCGCGGCGGCCGCTCGTGCTGGGCATCGGAGGGGGCGGGGACGTGGTTGGCGCGCTCGCCACCGCGGAGGCGAGCCGGGCCCACGGCGCGCACCCGATACTGGGGGGCGTCACGTGGGAGCGCCGGCCGATCGACCCGGCGCCCGGTCCGCGCTCGGAGGCAGAAATCGAGGGCGCGAGGCGGCTGGCGCCGGGCGTGCTCGCCGCGAGCGGCTCGACGCGCGTGCGCGAGAGCGGCGTCGTGTTCGCGGAGTCTCGGATGGCGGAGCTGCTCGGCGAGGAGACCGTCCTCGTGGACGCGACACTCGGCCCGGCCACGATCGCCGACGGCCTCGCAGCGGCGGCCTCGGAGCTCGGCGCCGACCTGATCGTGTTCGTCGACGTCGGCGGGGATGCGCTCGCCCACGGCGACGAGCCCGGGCTGGCGAGCCCGCTCTGCGACTCGCTGATGATCGCCGCCGCTGCGCATCTCGCGAAGCGCTCGGTGTGCCCCGGCGGAGGGCTCCCCGCTGACGACGCCGTGCCGGTTCTGGGAGGAATCTTCGGGGTCGGGTGCGACGGCGAGCTCACATCCGACGAGGTGCTCGAGCGACTCGCGGAGGTCGCCGCCGCGGGCGGCTTCGCCGGCGCGCACGGGCTCACCGCCTCTGTGGCCGCCCGCCTCGGTCAGGCCGTCGCGGCGGTTCCCACCGAGGCCAGCGCGCAGGCGCTCCGCTGCTTCCGGGGCGAGGCCGGCAAGAGCACCATCCGCCAGGGCCGCAGGACGGTCGAGCTGTCGCCGGTCGGCGCGCTCACGTTCTACTTCGACGTCGCCAAGGCGATCTGGTCGGCGGCCAGGCTGGCCGCAAGCGTGGTCGATGCCGAGGGCCTGGATCACGCGAACGAGCTCCTCCACGCGCTCGGGGTCCGGACCGAGCTCGACTACGAGCGTGACGCACTTCACACAGTTCGGCGCTCATCGAACTAATACTTCGGGCGTGATCGAACGCCTTGTGGACGGAGCCCCGGTCGTGATCCGGCCCATTCGCCCCAACGACAAGGGCATGCTTTCCGATGGGCTCCGGCGCCTCTCTCCCCAGAGCGCGCAGCGGCGCTTCCTCACACCCAAGCGAAGCTTCAGCCGGGCGGAGCTCCGCTATCTCACGGAAGTGGATGGCCGTGATCATGTGGCGCTGGTGGCCGAGTACCCCGCCGACCCCACACGCCGCCTGATCGCGGTCGCCCGCTTCGTGAGGCTCCAGGACGACCCCGAGGCGGCCGAGGTAGCCGTGACGGTCGCCGACGAGTGGCAGGGCCGCGGGCTCGGTTCGCTGCTCGGCAGGCACCTCGCCCACTCGGCACGCAATCGCGGCATCCGCCGCTTCACGGCAACGATGCAGAGCGACAACGCGCCGGCCCACCGCCTGATGGCGAAGCTGACGGATCAGCTCGAGCAGCATCACGTCGGCAGCGGCGTGGACGAGGTCGTGCTGGACCTGGCCGCCTGAGTCGACGTCGTGCGCAAGCCGCGGGCGGTGCCCGCGGCGCAGCGATGCCGTCGTGCGCAAGCCGCGGGCGGTGCCCGCGGCGCAGCGATGCCGTCGTGCGCAAGCCGCGGGCGGTGCCCGCGGCGCAGCGATGCCCTCCAGGAGGGCGGTGCTAATGTGCCGCGCCCCCGACCCGGGCCCGACTGATGAACGTCTCAGTACCCAAGGAAACGGCTTCGGGTGAGCGCCGTGTCGCATTGGTGCCGGAGATGGTCGAGCGCCTGGTCCAGAGCGGACTCCAGGTGACGGTCGAGCCCGGCGCGGGCGACGGCGCCCACCACGGCGACGCCGCCTACGAGGAGGCCGGCGCGACCAGCGGCGACGGCTTCTCGGGAGACGTGGTGGCGAAGGTCGCGCCCCCGTCGGCCGAGGAGGTCGGGCGCCTGAGCGAGGGGTCCGTCCTGATCGGGTTCCTCCAGCCTCTGACGGCCGCCGAGACCGTGCGCGCGCTCGCCGACCGCGGCGTAACGAGCTTCGCCATGGAGGCGATCCCGCGCATCACGAGAGCTCAGTCGATGGACGCGCTGTCTTCGCAGGCCACGGTCTCGGGCTACCGGGCAGCGCTCATGGCGGCTGAGGAGCTGCCGCGCTTCTTCCCCATGCTCACCACCGCCGCCGGCACCGTGCGGCCCGCGAAGGTGCTCGTGCTCGGCGCTGGCGTTGCCGGCCTCCAGGCGATCGCCACCGCGCGCCGGCTCGGCGCGGTGGTCCACGCCTTCGACGTGCGCTCCGCGGTGAAGGAGCAGATCGAGTCGCTCGGAGCCCGCTTCCTGGAGCTCGACATGGGCCTCGAGGACGCAGAGGCGGCCGGCGGCTACGCGCGCCAGCTGACCGACGAGGAGCAGCAGCGCCAGCGCGAGCTGCTCGCCGAGGAGATCGGGAAGATGGACGCGGTGATCTCGACCGCGGCCGTGCCCGGCCGGCGCGCCCCGCTGCTTGTGACCGAGCAGGCCGTCAAGAACATGAGCCCCGGCTCCGTGATCGTCGACCTCGCCGCCGAGACCGGCGGCAATTGCGAGCTCACCGAGCCGGGCCAGACCGTCGTGAAGGAGGACGTGATCATCGCCGGACCGCTCAACCTGGCCGCCACGATGCCGGACCACGCCTCGGCCCTCTACGCCCGCAACGTCCAGTCGCTGCTCGAGCTCATGGTCAAGGAGGGTGAGCTGGCACTCGACTTCGACGACGAGGTGATCGCCGGCGCCTGCATCACGCGCGACGGCCAGATCGTGCACGAGGGCGCCAAGCAGGCGGCGGGGGTGACGGCCTGATGGATCTTCTTACCGAGCTCACGATCCTCGTCCTCGCCGCGTTCGTCGGCTTCGAGGTGATCTCGAAGGTGCCGAACACGCTGCACACCCCGCTGATGTCGGCGACGAACGCCATCCACGGCATCGTGCTGCTCGGCGGGCTCTACCTCATCGGGCCGGCGGAGGGCTTCCTCAACAGCTTCCTGCTCGTGATCGCGATCGCCTTCGGGACGATCAACGTGGTCGGCGGCTTCCTCGTGACGGACCGCATGCTCGAGATGTTCAAGCGCAGGGACTGATGTACTCGGCCACCTTCCTCCAGGACCCGGACTTCATCCGGTCGCTCTACATCGTCGCCTTCGCGCTGTTCATCGTCGACCTGCGGCTCATGAACCACCCGCGCACCGCGCGGCGCGGAAACGTGATCGGCGCCGCCGGCATGGCGATAGCGGTCATCGCGACGCTGCTGATCAAGGAGGTCGGCGACTACGGCCTGATCGTGCTCGGCATCGCGATCGGCACCGCGGTCGGAGTGCCCGCGGCGCGCTCGGTGAAGATGACCGCGATGCCGCAGATGGTGGCGCTGTTCAACGGCGTCGGCGGCGGCGCGGTGGCGCTGATCTCGTTCGTCGAGTATCGGGAGTCGCTGGCGGCGGGCGGCAACCCTGCACTCGACGCCCTCGTCCCCGCGCTGTTCGCGGCGATCATCGGCTCGGTCTCGTTCTGGGGCTCGAACATCGCGTTCGGGAAGCTCCAGGAGATCCTCCCCGGCCGGCCGGTCCAGCTGCCCGGCCAGCAGTTCATCAACATCGGCCTGCTTCTCGTCTGCGTGGCCTGCGCGACCGTGATCGCCGCCGGTACGGAGTCGGAGGCCCTCTTCATCCTCATCCTCGTCGCCGCGGCGGTGCTCGGCAACATGTTCGTGCTGCCGATCGGCGGGGCCGACATGCCGGTCGTGATCGCGCTCCTGAACGCGTTTACCGGGCTGTCGGCGGCGGCCGCCGGCCTCGCGCTCGACAACGTGGCGCTGATCGTGGCCGGCATGCTCGTCGGCGCCTCGGGCTCGATCCTGACGATGCTGATGGCCGAGGCGATGAACCGCTCCATCGTCAACATCTTCAGAGGCGGGTTCGGTGGCGGAGGCGCCGCGCCGGGTGTCGGGGACGGCGAGGCGAAGCCGGTCCGCTCGACCGATCCGGCCGACGTGGCGATCCAGCTCGCTTACGCGCGCAAGGTCGTGGTCGCCCCCGGGTACGGGCTCGCGGTCGCCCAGGCGCAGCACACGGTGCGCGAGCTGGCCGACGAGCTCGAGAAGCGGGGCGTGGAGGTGCTGTACGCGATACACCCCGTGGCCGGCCGCATGCCCGGCCATATGAACGTGCTGCTCGCGGAGGCCGACGTGCCGTACGACCATCTCAAGGAGATGGACGAGATCAACCCGGAGTTCCCCCAGACGGACGTGGCGCTGGTGATCGGCGCGAACGACGTGACCAACCCGGCGGCGCGCGAGCAGGCCGACTCGCCGATCTACGGGATGCCCATCCTCGACGTCGACAAAGCCGGCTCGGTGATCGTCCTGAAGCGCTCGATGAACACCGGCTTCGCGGGCATCGACAACCCGCTCTTCTACAAGGACAACACGGCGCTCCTGTTCGGCGACGCGAAGGAGTCCGTGCAGAAGGTCCTAAAAGAGGTCGAAGAGCTCTAGGGCGACTAGGAGAGCAGGCTTTCTTGGCCCGTCACCGCCACGCGGCGGCGGCGCGGCAGCCCGGCCGCCTCGGCGAGGGCGGTCTCCACGTCGGCGAGGATGGCGCGCTCGGAGCGCGAGGCGACGACCGGCTCCGCGAGGCCGTCCACGTGCACGTAGGTGCGGCGCCCGTCACGCCGCTCCGCGCCCTCGATCGGCACGAGCGCATATACGCGGTCGGCGCGGACGAACTTCCCGTAGCCCAGGTGGATCATGCGAGGGTCACGCTTGGCCATGGCGCCTTATGACGATAGCCGCCTGCCCGGCCACATCCCTGGGTGGCCGCGGCACCATGCCAGGCGGGGGCCGGACTCGGTTCGCCATCACCAGGACGGTACGGTCGAGGTCGGCGGCGAGGAGGTCGACGACCCGGACGAGTTCAAGGGCGACCCGATCCCGGGCGGCCCGACGGACCGGAACGCGGCGAACAACCTGAACGAGCAGCGGCTGGCGGAGGACAGGGGGACGGAGAGGAGAGCTAGCCGGCTGCGGGCTCGCGCTCGCGCGTGGCCGCCCGCCCGCCCGGGCCGACGGGGTGCGACGCCGCCACCGCCCCGCGCTCCTCGACGTCTCGCATGAACAGCGCGTCGGCCTCCGCGGCCGTCTCGGCGGAGCGCTTCTCGATGAGGGGGGCGACGGCCGTGCGCAGGACGAGCAGGGCGCGCGCCCATCCGGGCACCACGACCCAGCGCTTGCGCTTCTCGATGCCGTCCGCGATCGCCTGGCCCGCCTGGGAGAGCGGATAGGTCCGGCTCACGGGCCAGCCCGCCTCCTTGCGGAAGCGTCCGAGCGCCGGGTGCTCGTCGCCGCTGCGCACCATGTCGGTGTCGATGAAGTGGAAGTAGCCCACGCCGACGTCGACGCCGAGGTGCCTCACCTCGGTGCGGAGCGAGTTGGCGAAGGCCTCCGCCCCGGCCTTGCTCGCGGAGTACGCGGCCATGCCGGGTCCGTGGATCGCCGCGGCGAGAGAGGCGATCACGAGCACGTAGCCCCGCCGGTCCACAACGTGCGGGAGAGCGGCGCGCACCGTCCGCCACACGCCGAGCAGGTTGATCTCGATTGTCCGCTCGAAGGCGGCGGGATCCGTGGACCGGACCATCCCGCCCGGCGCGATGCCGGCGTTCGCCATCACCACGTCGATGCCTCCAAAGCGCTCGACGGTGCCCTGGACGACTCGCTCGAGCGCGTCGACGTCGGTCACGTCGCACTCGAACCAGACGGTGTTCGACCCGCACTGCGCCGCGACGCGCTGCAGCTCCTCCGGCTCGAGGCCGACCAGCGCGACGTTGGCGCCCCTGGCGGCCACGCGCCGTGCGGTCTCGGCCCCGAGACCGCGGGCGGCGCCCGTGATCAGCACTGTCTTTCCGCGCGTCATCGAGTCCATGCGCGAACCCTATCCCGAGTAGCCTCGGGGGCATGCCCGGAGCACCCGAGGACCTCTCCCCCGCGCGCGTCTCCGAGCTGATACAAGACGGCGCGCAGCTGATCGACGTCCGGGAGCGGTACGAGCGCGACGCCGGGCGGATCCCGGACGACAGCGCGCACATCGAGCTCGACAGGCTGACCGACGAGGCCGGCTCGATCGACCGCGGCCGCACGGTGGTGTTCTACTGCCGCAGCGGCCAGAGGTCCGGGCTCGCGGCGCAGGCGTTTGCGGCGGCCGGCTACGATGCCCACAATCTCGACGGCGGGCTCAAGGCGTGGGTGGCGGATGGCCTCCCCATCGAGCCGGCCGACGGGCACGTGGCCTGAGTCAGAGCGTGAGCTGGCCCTCGTATGGGCCGCGGCCCGTCATGCATGCCGCCCCGCAGCGCGCGGCGAGCGCCACGGCCCTGTCGATGTCCCAGCCGGCTCCGAGGCCGTGAGTGAGGCCGGCAGCAAAGCTGTCGCCGGCCCCGTAGGCGTCGCGGACCGGGCCGGGCAGCTCCGCCGTTCCCCACTTCCCGCGCTCACCCGAGGCCGTCTCCCATTCGCCGCCCGCCGCTCCGAGCGTCCTGACCACCACGCTCGGGACCGGATCGAGGTCGCCCTCCCTGTAGAGCTCGCCGGGGTCGCGGCCGCTGAGGACCAGGGCGTCCAGCTCGACGTGCGCGTCGGCGAGCGTGCCGAGGCCCCGCGGCGTCGCGACCAGCACGCGCGCCCGGCGTGCGCGCCGGACCGCCTCGACGTCGCCCGCGGTCAGGTAGACGGCGTCGGTCTCGTCGAGCAGCTCCCAGGCGAGCGGGTCGGCGCCGTCCGGCCCGAGCCGCGGGCCCAGGACCGTGATCGTGCGCTCGCCACTCGTGAGGTGGACGAACGCGCGGCGCTGCGGCTCCGGGCGGAACCCCGCCTGCAGGTCGACGCCCAGCTCCGTGAGTCTTGCCTGCGCGCGGTGCCCGTCCTCGTCGTCGCCGAAGGCGGTGAAGAGCGTTGCGCCGCCCGCCAGCTTCTTCAGCTGCACGGCCGCCACCGCGCCGCCGCCACCGGGCTCCTGGAACGTCGCGGTCGCGTGCACTATCTCCCCGGTCTCCGGCATGTGAGGCACCTCGGCGAACTCGCACCACTCCATGTGCCCTACAACCGCGACGCGCATGGCCGGGGAGCTTGCCACGGCGGGGCGCTAGCGTGCTGGCGCCATGGAGGATCCGCTCCGCATCGGGCGCCACGCCGAGGTGCCGCTGGCCGAGATCGAGCTGCGCACGAGCCGCTCATCCGGGCCGGGTGGCCAGCACGCGAACGTCACCGCCTCGCGTGTCGAGGCGGTGTTCGACGTGTGCGCGTCGCGGTCGCTGAGCGAGGAGCAGCGCGACCGCATCGCATCACGGCTCGGACCCGTGGTGCGCGCCGTGGCCCAGGACAGCCGCAGCCAGTCGCGCAACCGGGAGCTGGCAGTGGAGCGCCTGCGCCGGCGCCTGGAGGGCGCGCTCGCGGTGCAGCGCCCGCGCCGCGCGACGAAGCCGCCTGCCGCCTCCCGCCGCC
>JBKPSR010000019.1:0-16734 GCA_046735115.1 Actinomycetota bacterium | reverse complement strand
GCCCGCGACCCACGCGCGGCGGCCGTTCCGGCGAGGGCGGCGGCGGTGGCGCCGGCGGCCGGCGCAGACGCGTCGTAATCGACTCTCAGGCAGCACGGCGCGACCGCACTCCGCCGCCTCCGCAGCAGCCGGCCCGTCGCGGGCGCGGCCGCAGGCGGCGTCCGCAGTGGGTCGAGCCGGATCTCGAGGCACAGGCGGCGGCGGCCGCCGAGGCGGCGCAGCAGGAGGATCCGCCCAGCCCCGTCCGATCGGGCTCGACGGTCAAGGAGGTCGCCGAGTCGCTTCAGCTCTCCGCGCCCGAGGTCATCAAGAAGCTCATGGAGCTCGGCGAGATGGCGACGCTCACGCAGACCCTCTCCGACGAGGCCATCGAGGTGCTTGCCGACGCCTTCGACAAGAAGGTCACGATCCGCTCGGCCACGGACGACGTGGACGAGGAGCCCGTCTACGAGGACACCGAGGACCAGCTGATCGAGCGCCCGCCGGTCATCACGATCATGGGCCACGTCGACCATGGGAAGACCTCGCTGCTGGACGCCATCCGCGAGACCGAGGTGGCGGCCGGTGAGGCGGGCGGGATCACCCAGCACATCGGTGCGTACCAGGTCCACCACGACGGTCATACGATCACCTTCCTCGACACCCCGGGCCACGAGGCCTTCACGGCCATGCGCGCCCGCGGCGCCAAGGTCACGGACATCGCCGTGATCGTCGTAGCCGCCGACGACGGGGTGATGCCGCAGACCGTCGAGGCGATCGACCATGCCAAGGCCGCCGAGGTGCCCGTGATGGTGGCGGTCAACAAGATCGACAAGGAGGGCGCCGACCCGAACCGCGTGCGCGGTGAGCTCGCCCAGCAGGGCCTCACTCCGGCCGACTGGGGCGGCGACACGGAGTTCGTGGACGTCTCCGCCAAGACCCACCAGAACCTCGACGACCTGCTCGAGACGCTCGTCACGCTCGCCGAGATCCAGGAACTGCGCGCGAACCCGGACGCCGAGGCGAGCGGGTTCGTAATCGAGTCGCGCCTCGACCCGGGCCGCGGCCCGGTCGTCACGCTGCTGATCCATCGCGGCCGCATGAAGGTCGGCGACTCGGTGGTGGCCGGCGAGCACTGGGGCCGCGTACGCGCTATGCAGGACTTCCGAGGTGAGGCGGTCGAGGAAGCGACCCCCGGCATGCCCGTTGAGATCCTCGGCTTCGACGGCGTCCCGGACGCCGGCGAAACCTTCCGCGTCGTGGACAGCGACCGCGATGCCAAGCGGGTCGCCAACGAGCGCTCGATCCGCGTCAAGCAGGAGGCGCTCGCGCGCCAGTCGGGCCGGCGCGTCTCGCTGGAGGACGTGCTCGCCCGTGCGGAACGGGGCGAGAAGGAGCTCAACCTGGTCCTCAAGGCCGATGTGGCCGGCTCGCTCGAGGCGCTCGCCGACGAGATCGTGCGGCTCCCTCAGGAGCAGGTCCAGGTGAACATCATCCGCGAGGGCGTGGGCGGCATCGCCGAATCGGACGTGATGCTCGCCGCCGCCTCCGACGGCGTGATCATCGGCTTCAACGTCCGCCCGGTGGGCAACGCCGGCCAGGTGGCGGAGCGGGAGGGCGTCGAGATCCGGACCTACTCCGTGATCTACAACATCGTCGGAGACCTCCGTGACGCCATGGAGGGGCTGCTGGACGCGAAGGAGGTCGAGGAGTCGGTCGGCACCGCGGAGGTGCGCGCGACCTTCAAGGCCTCGCGCGTGGGCACGATCGCCGGCTGCTACGTGACCGACGGCGTGATCCGCCGCGGCGTCCAGTGCCGGCTCGTGCGGGACGGCACGGTCGTCTACGAGGGGCGGATCGGGTCCCTGCGGCGTTTCAAGGACGACGTGCGCGAGGTCACCGCGGGGATGGAGTGCGGCGTCGTGCTCGAAAACTATCCGGATCCCAAGGAGGGGGACGTGATCGAGGCCTACGAGATCAAGCAGGTGGAGCAGACGCTCGGTTGAGCTTCGTCTGCCTCCTCGAGATCCAGCTCCACTTCCCCGACAACGGAAGCCTGAAAGGCAAGCGCAGGGAGCTGAGCTCGCTGAAGGCTCAGCTCCAGCGGCGCTTCGGCGCGGCGGTGGCGGAGACGGGCCATCACGACCTCTGGCAGCGCTCCGAGCTCACCGCGGCTCTAGTCGGAAACGGCATTACCGATTTGAGTAATAGAGCCGCGGCTGTGGAGCGTTACGTGATCTCGATGTTTCCTGACGGCGCGCGTGTGGAAAGGCATTTGGTGTCGAGGGAAGACCTTCTCTAGGATGGTCGATCGCATGCGCCGCGTGAACGAGGCGGTGCGCGAGGTCGTCTCCGCGCGACTCGCCGAGGGGCTCAGAGACCCCCGCATAGGATTCGTGACAGTGACTTCCGTAGAGACAACCCCCGACCTGAGGCAGGCACGCGTATACGTATCGGTCCTCGGCGACCCCGACGAGCGGAGCGCCACCATGGCCGGGCTGGAGTCGGCCCACGGGGTCCTGCAGCAATCCGTTGCCCGCGAATTGCGGATGAAACATACGCCAACCCTTCAGTTCGTCTTCGACGAGTCGATTCAACGAGGGATGCGCATTTCCGAGCTTCTGGACGACGAGAAGTGAGCGTCACCACCGAACAGGAACAGGTGGTGAGCGAGCTGCGGGCAGCCGACAAGCTTCTCCTCACCACGCACGAGAACCCGGACGGGGACGCGCTCGGCTCGCTGCTGGCGATGCACGGCATCCTGACGCAGCTCGGCAAGGACTCCGTGATGTACATGTCGCCGGACGAGTTCCCGCTGCCCTGGGAGTACCGCTGGCTGCCGCTCGACCATGGGCTCGTGATGACGCCGCCGCCGGACGTGGCCGAGCGGACGATCGTCTTCCTCGACTGCGGCAACATCGACCGGATGCCGGTCGACTTCCTGCAGGCCGAGGGGCTGCACGTGCTCAACATCGACCACCACCACGACAACACGCGCTTCGGGACCGTCAACCTGGTCTGCTCCGTCGCGTCGTCCACGGCGGAGATGGTGTGGCGGATCGCGAAGGAGATCGACGTCGAGATCACCCCGGAGATCGCGAACGCCCTGTACGTGGGGCTCGTGACCGACACCGGGCGCTTCATGTACGAGAACACCAGCCCGGACGCCCACCGGATGGCCGCCGAGCTGATCGAGGCGGGTGTCCAGCCGCACGAGATCTACAGGAAGCTCTGGGAGGACCTGCCCTTCCGGCGGCTGCAGCTCCTTCAGCGGGCGCTCGCCTCGGTCGAGCGCCACGACGACGGCGCGCTCACGGTCGCCCACCTGACGAAGGGCGACTACGAGGAGACCGGTGCCCTGGAGACCGATTCCGAGGGTGTGGTGGACCACATGCGCGCCGTCGAGGGGACGCGCGTCGCCGTGCTGGTGCGCGAGCTCCTGGCCGACGACCGCGAGGGGATGCGCAAGGTGTCCCTCCGGGCGACCGACGGCTCGGTGGACGTGTCCCGCGTGGCGCGCACGTTCGGCGGCGGCGGCCACCCGCAGGCCGCCGGCTTCTCGACTGCGGTGCCGTACCCCGAGCTGGTGGATCAGCTGCGGGCGCACGTGCGCGAGCAACTCGCCGGCGGCTAAGACCGGCGTGGACGGCGTCCTCCTCCAGGCCAAGCCTGCGGGGGTGACGTCACACGACGTGGTTGCGGCGGTTCGCGGGCGGCTGCCCCGTAAGACGAAGGTCGGCCACGCCGGGACGCTCGACCCGTTCGCGACCGGCCTGTTGCTGGTGCTCGTCGGACGAGCGACGAGAGCGCAGCGCTTCCTGATGGGCCTGCCGAAGACCTATCGGGCGGTGGCGCGTCTCGGCTGGACCTCCACGACCGGGGACCGCGACGGCGAGCTCCTGCACACGGGGCGCGTGCCCGAGACGCTCGAGATCCCGGTCGGCGACCAGTTGCAGACGCCGCCGCCGTACTCGGCCGTGAAGGTGGGTGGGAGGCGCGCCTACGAGCTGGCTCGCGCGGGCGAGGCCCCGGAGCTGACGGCCCGCCCGATCACGGTGCGCCGCGCGGAGCTCCTCTGGCACGAGAACGAGCGCGCCGCGTTCGAGATCGAGTGCTCGTCGGGCACCTACGTGCGCTCGCTCGTAGCGGACCTCGGCGACGCCTACTGCGAGGAGCTCGACCGAACGGCGATCGGCCCGTTCCGGCTGGAGGACGCCGCCGAGGACCGGCTGCTCTCCCTGAGCGAAGCTCTCTCCTTCATGCCCGAGCGGGCGCTGTCCGGTGAGGAGGCCAAGGCCGTGAGGCACGGCCGCCGCGTTCCGGCGCGCGCGAGCGACACGGAGCGCACGCGACTCATGCACGAGGGCGAGGTCCTGGCCATCGGCGAGTTGCGGGAGGGCGAGTTGCAGCCCGTCGTAGTGTTCTCGCCCGCATGACGCGTGGCTCGCCGACATGAAGGTCCTCTCGCTGCCCGACGTCGAGCCCGGTTCGGGGCCGCGGCGCGTGGCCATCGGCACGTTCGACGGGGTTCACCGCGGCCATCGCGAGGTGATTCGCGGCGCGGACACGGTCCTTACCTTCGAGCCGCATCCGCTCGCGGTGATCCACCCTCAGGCGACGCCCAAGCTCATCAGCACGTTCGACGTCAAGCGCGACGTGATCGCCGGACTGGGCGTCGACGAGCTCGTCGTGATCCCGTTCGACAAGGGCTTCTCGTCGCAGACTGCCGAGGAGTTCGTGAACGACGTGCTCATCGAGCGGCTCGGAGCCGAGCGGGTGTCCGTGGGGGAGAACTTCCGCTTCGGCAGGGGGGCGAAGGGCACGCCCGAGTTCCTGGGCGAGCACGACGAGTTCGAGACCCGCGTCGTCCCGCTGGTCGAGGCGGCCGGCGAGACGATCTCGTCGAGCCACATTCGCGGCCTCGTGGCGGCCGGCGAGGTCGCGCCGGCGGCGGAGTTCCTGGGCGGCCCGTTCCTCTTCGAGGGCGAGGTGGTCCCCGGCGACAGGCGCGGCCGAGGGCTCGGGATGCCCACCGCGAACCTAGTGCCCGACGAGCGCTACGTGGTGCCCGGCCACGGCGTCTACGCCGCCTGGGCGCACGGCTATCCCGCCGCGGTGAGCGTCGGCGTCCGCCCAACCTTCGAGACCGGCCGCGGCCTCCTCGTGGAGGCGCACCTGATCGGCTTCGAGGGCGATCTCTACGGCGAGACGCTGCGGATCGCATTCATCGAGCGCCTGCGCGGCGAGAAGCGCTTCGAATCGGTCGACGATCTCGTCGCGCAGATGAACCGCGACGTGGAGGACGCGAAGAGGATCGCCGAGTCGGCGAGCTCACGCCGGTAGGCCGGCCGCTTTCCGGGCCAGCTGCGCCTCGCCGTAGTCCTTGTAGCGGACCAGCACGCCGTCGCGGAATTCGACGATCGCGGCGGTGGCCACGTCCGTCTCCACGCCGCTCTCGCGCCCGCGCATGCGGATGGTCCCGATCGCGAGCAGCCGCCCGTCGCCCAGGTCGCGCACCTCGGGGTAGGTGGCCTTGAAGAGGTCGAACGTCTCGGCGGTGTCGGCGAGGAAGCGCCTCATGCCCTCGGGGCCGACGAAGGCGCCCTCGGTGGCCGACCGCAGCGGTTCGAACACCGAGCGCTCGTCGACCATCTCCATGAGCGCGGCCGCGTCGAGGCGGTTGATCGCGTCCGTGCCTCGGAGGAACAGCGAGATGTGCTCGGAGGGTGCCACGACCTGATTGTCTCCGGCCCCACGCCTCCCAGACCACCGAGACGAGTTACTGTCCGACCGTTGAACCGGTCGGACTCGGACAGAGACCGGTGGCGCCGCCTGGGCTCGCGCGTGCTCGTGGGGCTCGCGTCGCTGGCGATACTGCTCGCACTGGTGGCCGCGTACGCACGGCAGGCGACCGTCGACTCGGACCAGTTCGCCAATCGGGCGACGGCGGCGCTCCGCGACGACAGTGTGCGCACGCTGATCGCCGAGAAGATCACGGACGAGGTCGTCCTGAAGAACGAGGCCGACCTGCTCGCGGCGCGCCCGCTGATCGAGTCGGTCGCGTCCGAGATCGTCGGCGGGCGCGCGTTCGGGGGCCTGTTCCGGAAGGCCGTGCGCGACGTCCACCGGGCGCTCTTCAAGCGTGACAAGAACACCGTCACGCTCACGGTCGCCGACGTCGGCACCGTGCTTGCCGCGGCGCTCCAGCACGTGCGGCCCTCGCTCGCCAAGGAGCTGCGCTCGACCGAGCGCGTGGAGGTCGTCAGGGAGGACATCGGCAGCCTCAGCGCGACGCTGGCGAACATCGCCGAGACGGTTCAGATCCTCGCGATCCTCCTGATCGTCCTGTCGCTCGCGTTCGTGGCCAGCGCGCTCTACGTGTCCCCGGACCGGCGCGACACCGTGATCGAGCTCGGGCTCGGCGCCGCGGCCGCGGGCGGCGTGCTCGTGATCGCATACGCGATCGCGCGCTCGACGGTCGTGAACCACCTAGAGACGCCCGAGGAGCAGGCTGCGGCCCAGGCGGTATGGGATGCCTTCCTCGGCGACCTCCGCACCGAGGGCTGGATCCTGGCGGGAGCGGGAGCGGTTGTGGCCGCAGCGGCGTCGTCGCTGATCAAGCCGCTCCCGTTCGGCGAGCCGCTCCGAGTCGGCGCGGCATGGCTCGCACGCGAGCCGGCCGGCCGGACCGGGCGGGTGCTGCGCGGGCTGGGCTTCGTGGCGGCGGGCGTCCTCGTGCTCGTCAGCAGGAATGCCGTGCTCACCCTGCTCCTGAACGCGTTCGGGATCTACCTCATCTACGAGGGCGTGGGCGCGATCCTGCGGCTCGTCTACCGGCCGGAAGAGCGCAGGGAGCGGCCGCGACGCGCGCCCGGTCCGCTCAGGCGCTTCGACGTCCGCGAGGTGGTGATCGGGCTCGTCCCCGCCGTGCTGATCGCCATCGTGGTGATCGCCTTCCTCGGCTCCGGGGGGAACACGGTCGCCGCGCCGGCAAGACCGCCGTGCAACGGCCACGAGGAGCTCTGCCATCGCCGGTTCGACCAGGTCGCGCTTCCCGCGACGCACAACTCCATGTCGGTGCCGCTGCCCGGCTGGTTCTCCTCGGTGCAGGAGAGGCCGATCGCCGACCAGCTTGGCGACGGGATCCGCGGCCTCCTGATCGACACCCATTACGCCGACAGGCTCCCGAACGGCAGGGTGCGCACGTACTTCCCGAACCAGGAGGAACTGGAGAAGCGGGTGAAGGTGGACGGCGTGAGCCCACAGGCGTTCGAGGCGGCGATCAATCTTCGGGACCGGCTCGGCTTCTCGGGCAACGGCGAGCGCGGCATGTACCTCTGCCACTCCTTCTGCGAGCTCGGCGCCACCCGGCTCGACTCGGTGCTCGCGGACGTGCGGACGTTCCTCGTGGCGAACCCCGGGGCGGTGCTGGTCGTGATCAACCAGGACTACGTGAAGCCCGAGGACTTCGTAGGCGCGGTCGAGGACGCAAAGCTCGACGAGTTCGCTTACACCGGGCCGGTGGACGGCAGGTGGCCGACGCTCCGCAAGATGGTCGGCTCCGGCGAGCGCGTCCTGTTCCTGGCCGAGAACGACGCCGGCGGGGCGCCCTGGTACCACCCCGCCTACGACACGATCACCGAGGAGACGCCGTACGCCTTCAAGAAGGCCGCGCAGCTGACGACCCCGGACACGCTCGACCGGACCTGCGAGCCGAACCGCGGGCCGGACGAGGCGCCGTTCTTCCTCGTGAACCACTGGGTCACGACCGACCCCGTGCCGCGCCCGTCGGATGCGTCGAAGGTGAACGCGTACGACCCGCTCCTTGCGCGCATGAAGGACTGCCGCCGCATCCGGAGCCATCTGCCCAACCTGGTTGCGGTCAACTTCTACCGCCGCGGCGACCTGTTCCGGGTGGTCGACAAGCTGAACGGCCTTAACTAGAGCTGGATGGCGCGGCCCTTCACCGAGCGGACCGCCTGGGCGCGGAACCTCGCGGCGCCCGTCCGCGACTTCCTCAACACGGAGTCGTCGGGGGCCATGGCGCTGCTGCTTGCGGCCGTGGCCGCGCTGGTCTGGTCGAACTCCCCGTGGTCGGACTCGTACGACTCGTTCTGGACCACGGACCTGTCGATCATGGTCGGGCACGAGGGCATCTCGCTCGATCTGCGCGACTGGGTCAGCCAGGGGCTCATGACGCTCTTCTTCCTGGTGGTGGGGCTCGAGGCGAGGCGTGAGTTCGACACCGGTGCGTTTCGCGAGCGACGGCGTATCGCGCTGTCCGTCTCCGGCGCACTCGGCGGGATGGCGGCGGCTGCCTTGATCTACCTGGCGTTCAACGCCGGCGGATCGGGCGCTCACGGGTGGGGCGTGGCGATGTCCACCGATACGGCGTTCGCGCTCGGCCTGCTCGCACTGGTTGCTCCGGGGATGACGCGGCTGAGAGTGCGGCTTCTGACCGCGCTTGTGATCGACGACCTGGTCGCGCTGCTCGTGATCGCAACGGTGTATTCCGAGCGCGTCGACTTCGTGGCGCTGGGCGTGGCGATCGGCCTGCTGTGCCTGCTGCTCGCCCTTCGCTTCGTGCCGATGGCCTGGCGGACGCCCCCGGCCGTGGTGCTCGGCGTCGCCATATGGATCGCGCTCTACGAGTCCGGCATCGACCCGTTGATCTCGGGCCTCGTGGTGGGCCTCGCCATCAGCGCATACCCACCGGCGCGTACGCAGCTCGAGCGGGTGACCGAGCTGACCCGCTCGTTTCGCGAGCAGCCCACGCCCGAGCTCGCGCGCTCAGCCGCGCTCGGAGTCACGTCGGCGATCTCGGCGAACGAGCGCCTTCAGTACCGGCTGCATCCATGGACGAGCTTCGTGATCGCGCCCCTGTTCGCGCTGGCGAACGCCGGGATTCACGTCGACGGGGACCTGATCAGCGACGCGGTCACGTCGTCGATCACGCTCGGAATCGTGGCGGGGTACGTGCTGGGCAAGCCGATGGGGGTCGTCGTCGCTGCGTGGTTCGCCAGCCGCATCACCGGGGTGCGCCCCACGCTGAGCTGGCCGATGATCGTCGGAAACGGCGCCGTGTCCGGCGTCGGCTTCACCGTCTCGCTTCTGATCGCCGGGCTGGCCTTCGACGCGCGGGAGCTCGACCAGGCCAAGGTGGGTGTGCTCGCGGCAGCGATCCTCGCGGCGCTGCTCAGCTGGGCCGTGTTCAAGCTGATCGCACGGCTTCCGGCCGACGTGCGCGCGCGGCAGCTTCTGGGCACGGCCGAGGACCTGCTCGACCTCTCCGAGGACGTGGACCCCGAGCGCGACCATGTGCGCGGCCCCGCCTCGGCGCCCGTGACGCTCGTCGAGTACGGGGACTACCAGTGTCCCTACTGCGGTCAGGCCGAGGTGGTGGTGCGCGAGCTGCTGGACGAGTTCGGGGACGAGCTCCGCTACGTCTGGCGCCACCTCCCGCTGAATGACGTCCACGCGAATGCCCAGATGGCGGCCGAGGCGACCGAGGCGGCGGCGGCGCAGGGGGCCTTCTGGCCGATGCACGACCAACTGCTCGCCGCGCAGGACGAGCTGAGCCCCCGGGACCTGCGCGTCCATGCGGAGGAGCTCGGCCTGGACGGCGAGCGCTTCTGGAACGAGCTGCGCCGCCGCACGCACGCCGAGCGGGTCGCCGAGGACGTGGCGAGCGCCGACACGAGCGGAGTGGCCGGCACGCCGAGCTTCTTCATCAACGGTCGGCGCCACCAGGGCGCGTACGACGTCGACACGCTGAGCGCGGCGGTGCGGGCCGCGCGGGCCCGGACGCGGCTGAGGGAGAAGGCGGCGGCCGAGCGCTAGGTGTAGTCCGCACCACGTTGTGCAGCTAGAGCCCGGCACCGACGGATTGCTCGCAGAACGGCCGGGGCTATCCTGCTCGGGTGGCCTCTGACCAGCCGGCTTCCTACCTGACCCTCGAGCGAGGCGCCGACGTGATCAGCTCGGACGGCGAGCGCGTTGGCGCCGTCGAGCATGTCCTGAGAGACGAGGCAACCGATATTTTCGACGGCCTCGTCATCGACGTCCGGCTCGGGCCCGGTGGCCTGCGATTCGTGGACGCGCCGGATGTGGGCGAGATCCGGGACAGCGCGGTGCAGATCAAAGTCCCGGCCGCGGAGGTCGACCGGCTGCCCGAGCCCTCGGAGAACCCCGCCGTGATGGAGCATCACGGTGTCGAGGACTCAGAGGGCAAGCTGGAGCACAAGCTCCGGCGCGCCTGGGAAATCGTCTCCGGGCGCGGTTGACCTCGCGCTCCGTGTCCATTGCGTAGCCGGCCGTTCGTCTCATAGGCGACCATCCCGTAAGAAGGAGGAAGCCATGAAGTACTTGCTGATGATTCACCAAGGTGACGCGCCGACGCCGCGGGATCCCGAGGCGTGGGCCAAGCTCTCGGAGGACGAGCAGCGGGCCGTCTACGCCGACTACCAGGCGATCAACCAGACGCCGGGCGTCACGCCCGGGGTGGAGCTCCAGCCCGCGGAGTCGGCGACGACCGTGCGTGTCGAGGAGGGCAAGACGCTCACCACGGACGGGCCGTTCGTGACCGTGAAGGAGGCGCTCGCCGGGTGGCTCGTGTACGAGGCCGACGACCTGGACGCCGCGATCGAGCTCGCCGCCCGCATTCCGGCGGCCCGGCTCGGCGGCGCCATCGAGGTGCGGCCGCTAGTGGAGCGGTAGCGATCCTCGAGCAGGTCTTCAGGGACGAATGGGGACGCGTCGTCGCGGCGCTGATCGGCCTCCTCGGCGACTTCGAGCTCGCCGAGGAGGCCGCCCAGGACGCGTTCGCCATCGCGGCCGCGCGCTGGCCGCGGGACGGGACGCCCGACAACCCGCGCGCATGGCTCGTCACCACGGCGCGCAACCGGGCGATCGACCGGATCCGGCGTGACCGGATGCGCGCGGACAAGACCCGCCTGCTGGAGGTGCCGTCCGAGGCCGTGGAGGAGATCGTGGACGACGCGATTCCGGACGAGCGGCTCGAGCTGCTCTTCACCTGTTGCCACCCGGCGCTGGCACTCGACGCCCAGGTGGCGCTTACGCTGCGAACGCTCGGCGGGCTCAGCACCGAGGAGATCGCGCGCGCCTTCCTCGTGCCCGAGCCGACCATGGCGAAGCGGCTCGTGCGCGCCAAGCACAAGATCCGCGACGCCGGGATCCCGTTCCGCGTGCCGCCGCCTCACCTGCTGCCCGACCGGCTCGCCGCTGTGCTGGCCGTCGTCTACCTGATCTTCAACGAGGGATACGGGGGTCGCGGAGAGCTGGCCGCCGAGGCGATTCGACTCGGCCGAGCACTCGCCGAGCTGATGCGCGACGAGGCCGAGGTCCAAGGCCTGCTGGCGCTGATGCTCGTGAACCACTCGCGCCGCGCGGCACGCTTCGCCGACGACACAGTGGTCCCGCTGCGCGACCAGGACCGCTCCCTGTGGGACCTGGAGGAGATCCGCCGAGGGAGAAAGAAGCTCGACCGGGCGCTGGCGCTCGGGGGGCGCGGCCCGTATGTGCTTCAGGCGGAAGTCGCGTCGCTGCACGCCGAGGACTCGCCGGACTGGCCGCGGATCGCGGAGCTCTACGGCAAGCTCGCGCAGCTCACCGGCTCGCCGGTGGTCGAGCTGAACGAGGCCGCGGCGATCGCCGAGGCCGGCGACGTCGAGGCCGCGCTCGCGCGCGTGGAGCGACTCGACCTCGACACCTACCACTACCTCCACGCCACCCGCGCCGAGCTCCTGAGGCGGCTGGACCGCGTCGAGGACGCGCGAGTCGCATACGACCGGGCGCTGGAGCTCGTCCACTCGGACCCCGAGCGACGCTTCCTGGAGCGCAGGCTGGCGGAGCTGAAAGGCTGACGCGCATGACCGAGCCCGACATGACGCTCACTCCGATCGGTCGGGTCGAGTCGACGCTCACCGACCCCGCCGACGCCCCGCGCCAGGGCTCCGAGGGCGCCCCGGACGCCTGGCTGGTGCTCGAGCCGCGCGTGCGCGAGGCGCTCGACGGCATGACGCCGGGCGCTCGCGTCATCGTCCTGACTTGGCTCGACCGGGCGCGCCGCGACGTCCTGCGCGTCCACCCGCGCGACGACGCGAGCAACCCGCTGCGCGGCGTCTTCAGCACCCGCTCGGCCGACCGCCCGAACCCGATCGGCCTCCACGAGGTCGAGATCCTCTCGATTGAGGGCGACCGCGTGCACGTGCGACCGCTCGAGGCCCTGGACGGCACCCCGGTCCTCGACCTGAAGCCGGTGATCTGATGGAGGTCCGGCGAATCGCCTGGCTTGGAGTTCGCACCGAGCGGGCCGACGCGATGGTCGCGCTCATGAAGGACGTGCTCGGCCTGCCGCTCGAGCACGCCGGCGAGGGGCAGTAGGTCTTCTCGCTCCCCGACGGGGCAAAGGCGGAGGTCTTCTCATCAGACAGCCCGCACAACCCACACTTCGAGGGTTGTCCTGTGGCCGGCTTCTACGTCGACGACGTCGCGGCCGCGACGCAGGAGCTGCGCGCCGCCGGCGTGGAGATCGTCCATGGCCCGGTCATCGTCGAAGACGGCGATGCGGCGTGGGTCCACTTCCGAGCTTCGGACGGCAACCTCTACGAGCTGACCCAGGGCAGCGACCTGGAGCCGTAGCGCTGGCGATCGAGCTCGCCACTCCCGCGGACGGCGATGCCCTGGCTGCCACGTTCATGGCGGCTCGAGACGCGGCGATGCCGTGGCTGCCCAGGCTGCACACGGAGGACGAGGACCGACGCTTCTTCGGCGAGCATGTGCTCCGCGAATGCGAGGTGCTCGTCGTCCGGCGCTCGGGCGCGCCGGTCGGGTTCCTGCCGCTGAAGGACGACATGGTCGAGCACCTCTACGTCCGCGCGGAGGCGCAGCGCGAGGGACTCGGGTCGGCTCTGCTGGACGCCGCCAAGACCCGCCGCCCGAGAGGCCTCCGGCTGTGGGTGTTCGAGCGCAACAGCGGCGCCCGCGCGTTCTACGCCCGCCACGGATTCACCGAGGTCACGCGCACGGACGGCTCCGGCAACGAGGAGCGCGAGCCGGACGTGCTGCTCACCTGGCCCGGATAGCTCAGGCGGCGCTCGTGCCCAGCGTCGACTCGAGCTGGGCCAGCATGTCCTTCTCGCCCTGGCTCACGCGCTCGGCGTGGAAGCCCAGGAAGCCGCCCTCCTTGGCGGCGTCTGCGGCGCGCTGCGCGCACTCGAGGATCCATCTGCGGAAGGCCTCCGCCTCCTCCGGGGTGGCCTTGGCGCGGACGATCTCGCTGGCGCGCGACAGCTCGTCGAGGATCTCCTTCCCCGCCAGCGCGCCGCGCGGCTTGAAGTCGCCGACCGGGTTCTTGCGCTGCTGCGCGAGCTCACGCACGCTGTCCGCGATCTCCCCGACCAGAGCGTCACGCCCCTCGCCCGAGGGCCCGGTGACGAACTTCAGCACGGCGGACGTCTCCTTCACGACCTCGATCGGGCCGCCCGGATCGGCGAACGTGATCGCCAGCCCGGCCACGATCGGCGCACGCATCAGGGTGGTCCACTCCTCCTCCGTGAAATCGGCCTTCGTGGTCATCCAGGACCTCCTTGTGTCCGAAGCGGCTCGACGGTGCTCAGGCTAGCCGCGTGACAGACTCCGCGAGCGACTCGTGATGTGGGACTTCGAGCATTCCGTAGAGGTGGCCGTCTCCCGCGAGCGGGTCTGGGCTCTGTGGACGGACATCGCCGGCTGGCCGCGCTGGAACCCGGGCGTGGCGCGCGCGGAGCTCGACGGGCCGGTTGCCGAGGGCGTGACCGGGACCGTGCGCGGGGCCGGCGGGCCGGCGTCTGCGCTGAGAATCGTCGCGCTCGAGCCCGAGCGCCGCCTCGTGACCGAGGCGTCCGAGCGGTTCATGCGGCTGCGCTTCGAGTACGAGCTCGCCGACGGCGGAGGCGGTCCGCTCCGGATCACGCACCGCGTGCGCATGTCGGGCCTGGCGACTCCCCTGATGCGGCGCACGGTGGGCCCTCGACTCGAACGCTCCATCCCTCAGGCGCTCACGAACCTGGTCGAGCTCGCGCGGACGGAATCGCCGCCTGAGAGCGGCTAGCGGCTGCTACGGTTTCCCGTCGCACATGAGCCTTGCTGCCGAGAAGAAGCGCGAGATCGTCGCCAAGTACGGGCGCGGCGACGCGGACACCGGGTCCACCGAGGTCCAGGTCGCGCTGCTCACGGCGAGGATCAACGAGCTGACCGAGCACCTGCGCACGCACCGGAAGGACCATCACTCGCGCCGCGGGCTACTCATGCTCGTCGGCAAGCGCCGCCGGCTGCTGCGCTACCTCCAGAGCTCGGACATCGAGCGCTACCGGTCTCTGATCCAGGAGCTCGGGCTGCGGCGATGATCGAGGCCGGCTCTCCGGCGCCGGAGTTCACGCTTCGAGACCAGGACGGGAACAGCGTTTCGCTCGCGGGCTACCGCGGGCGGACGGTCGTGCTCGTCTTCTATCCGGCCGACTTCAGCCGCGTCTGCACCGACCAGCTGAGCGTGTACCAAGAGGTGCTCCCGCAGCTCGAGGAGGCGGGCGCAGAGCTCGTCGGCATCTCGGTGGATGGCGCCTTCTGCCACAAGGCCTTCCAGGAGCACCAGGGGCTCACCATCCCTCTGCTCGCGGACTTCCATCCGAAGGGTGAGGTCGCCAAGGCCTACGGCGTGTGGTCGGAGAAGCACGGCGTCGCCGGCCGGGCGCTCGTGATGGTCGGCCCCGACGGGGTGGTCCAGTGGTCCTACATGTCGCCGCCGCTCGAGGTGCCGGGGGCGAACCTCATCTTTGACGCGCTGGAGCAGCGCACCCCCGCCTGAGCCCGGCGCCCGCGACCACACTCGCGGCGAGGGCCCGGTCGTGATCGAGTACGCGGACCTCGAATGCCCGTACTGCGCGAAGGCGCACCTGATCCTGAAGACGCTGCCGATCAAGCGCGTCTTTCGTCACTTCCCGGTCACCTCGAAGCACCCCCGCGCACGTGTGCTCGCCGCGGCGGCCGAGGCGGCGGGAATCCAGGGAAGGTTCTGGGAGATGCACGACTCGCTGCTCGAGGATCAAGGGCACCTCGACGACCCGCATCTGTGGGCCAGGGCGGAGCGGCTCGGCCTGGATCTTGACCGCTTCGAGGCCGACAGGCGCTCGCCTGAGGTGGGCGAGCGGATCGACGCCGATTTCCGCAGCGGGATCCGCGCCGGCGTGGCCACGACGCCCACCCAGTTCGTGAACGGGACGAGCTACCCGGGCGTCCCGGGGGCGAGACTCCGGGCAGTCTTGCGTTAGAGAGCCCTACCGAAGGACTGTCGGCGCTAGATCCCACGGGCGTTCCCTGCGGACCTGAGCCACGAGCCTATTGCTAGAGTCGCTCGCGTTCGCAACGGAACGTACGAAAGCAGAGCCGCCAACCGGAGGCGGCTGAAAGGAAACTAATGAATGACGGTGTAAGCCGGGTCTCGCTCGAGATGGGCGGGAGCTCGATTAGCTTCGAGACCGGCAAGTACGCCAAGCAGGCCAGCGGCGCCGTGGTGGTTCGCGCCGGCGAGACGATGGTCCTGTCTACCGCAACCGCGGGGAACCCGCGCGATGTGGACTTCCTCCCTCTGACCGTTGACGTCGAGGAGCGGATGTACGCCGCGGGCAAGATTCCCGGCAGCTTCTTCAGGCGCGAGGGCCGGGCCGGCGAGAAGGCCACGCTCACCGCGCGCATGATCGACCGGCCGCTGCGCCCGCTCTTCCCGAAGGGCTGGAACCGTGAGACGCAGCTCGTCTCGATCCCGATGTCGATCGACCACCAGCACCCGTACGACGTGCTCGCCATGAACGGCACGAGCGCTGCCCTGATGGTTTCGGACATCCCGTTCCCGGCGCCGGTAGGCGCCGTCCGGATCGGGCAGGACGCCGAGGGCAACTTTCTCGTGAACCCCGACGAGGAGTGGCTGCTCGAGTCGCCGCTCGACCTCGTGGTGGCGGGCACCGAGGAGGCCATCCTGATGGTCGAGGCGGGCGCCAGCGAGATCACCGAGGCGGAGATCCTCGACGCGCTCGACATCGCGCACCAGGAGATCAAGCGCCTCTGCGAGGCCCAGCACGACCTCCGCCGGCAGGCCGGCAAGGAGAAGGTCGAGATCGAGCCGCCGCAGGTGGACGAGTCGATTCTCGGCCAGATCCAGGAGCGCTTCGGCGCAGCTCTCGACGAGGCGACCCAGGTGGTCGACAAGCTCGAGCGCCAGGACGCGACGAAGCGCGTGGAGGAGGAGGTGCTCGAGGCGCTCGGCACGACCACGGAGGCTGACGAGGAAGCCGTGGTCGCCCACCGCCAGGCGGTTCAGCTCGCATTCGACAGGCTCGAGAAGGACGTCATCCGCAGGCGGATCGCCGTGGACAAGAAGCGTCCCGACGGGCGCGCGCCGGACGAGATCCGCGACATCTGGATCGAGGTCGGGGTCGCCCCGCGCACGCACGGCTCGGCGATCTTCACCCGCGGCCAGACGCAGGCGTTCTCGGTCGCAGCGCTCGGCACGACCCGTGACGAGATGCGGCTCGACACGCTCGGCCTCCAGGAGGCCAAGCACTACTTCCACCACTACAACTTCCCGCCGTTCTCGGTGGGCGAGGCCGGCTTCATGCGCGGGCCGAAGCGCCGCGACATCGGCCACGGCGCGCTCGCGGAGCGGGCGCTCGTGCCGGTCGTGCCGGGGATCGACGAGTTCCC
>JBKPSR010000018.1:0-50641 GCA_046735115.1 Actinomycetota bacterium | reverse complement strand
GCGCGTGCGCACGAGCGACGACCGCCTGCTCGACTGCGACTTCGTCGTCGTTGGCGTGGGGGTGGAGCCGCGCACGCGGCTGGCGGTTGAGGCAGGCATCGCGGTCGGCGACGGCGTGTCCGTCGACGCCTGCCTGCGCACCGACGCCGAGGGCGTGTTCGCGGCCGGCGACGTAGCGGCGGCGGAGCACCCGTTCTACGGCGAGCGCATCCGCGTCGAGCACTGGGCGAACGCGCTCAACCAGGGGCCCGCCGCGGCGCGCAACATGCTCGGGCAGGAAGCACCGTACGAGCGGCTGCCGTACTTCTTCTCCGACCAGTACGACGTCGGGATGGAGTACTCCGGCTTCGCGAGCAGCTGGGACCGCGTCGTCTTCCGCGGCGACCCGGCGACGCGCGAGTTCGTCGCCTTCTGGATCGTGGACCGCCGGGTGGTGGCCGGGATGAACGTGAACGTCTGGGACGTGAACGACGCCATCCAGCGGCTGATCCGCTCCCGCGCGGGGGTCGACGAGCGCCGACTGGCCGACCCAGCCGTTCCGCTGGACGAGCTTGTCGGTGCGCGCAGTACGTACCCTTCGTGAGCACATGACCTATGTGATCGCAGGGACCTGCATCAAGGACGACTCGTGCATCGAGGTCTGTCCTGTCGACTGCATCCATCCGAAGCCGGGCGCTCCCGAGTTCGAGACCGCCGAGCAGCTCTACATCGACCCCGAGCTGTGCATCGACTGCGATGCCTGCGTCGAGGCGTGCCCGGTGGACGCGATCTTCGCCGACTTCGATCTGCCCGAGAAGTTCGGCTACGCACTCGAGCTGAACGCCGAGTTCTTCGGCGAGCAGAGCACGGCCGAGCGGACCGCGGCCTGATGGCCGGAACCCCGGCCCGCATCGCCATCGTGGGCGCCGGTCCGGCCGGCGCGTTCGCGGCGGATCGGCTGTTTCGCGCGCGCGGGGACGTCGAGATCGACCTCTTCGAGCGCCTGCCCACGCCCTGGGGTCTCCTGCGCGCGGGAGTCGCGCCCGACCACCAGGAGATCAAGCGGCTGGACGAGACGTTCGACCGCCAGACGCTCGAGCGCGGCTGCCGCTTCTTCGGCAACGTCGAGGTCGGCGTCGACATCTCGCACGGGGAGCTCATGCGCCACTACTCGGCGGTGATCTACGCGACCGGCGCTCAGACCGACAAGTCGCTGGGAATCCCCGGTGAGGAACTGCCGGGGAGCTGGGCGGCAACGGAGTTCGTCGCCTGGTACAACGGCCACCCGGACTACCGGGACCTCGAGTTCGACCTGTCGCACACCCGCGCGGTCGTGATCGGGAACGGCAACGTGGCGGCGGACGTGACGCGAATGCTCACGCTGGACCCGGCCGAGCTGGAGCGCACCGACGTGGCGGACCACGCGCTCGAGGCGCTGCGGGCGAGCCGGATCGAGGAGGTCGTCGTGCTGGGGCGGCGCGGGCCCGCCCAGGCAGCCTTCACGAGCGCCGAGCTGCGCGAGCTCGGCCATCTCGACGGCGTCGACCTGCGGGTCGAGCCGGACGAGGTCGAGCTCGACCCGCTGTCGCAGCGGTGGCTCGCCGAACAGGGGACGTTCACGGCGCGCAAGAACGTGGAGCTGCTGCGCGAGTTCGCCGCGCAGCCGCGGCGGGCGGGCACAGGGCGCATGATCCGGCTCCGCTTTCTTCGCTCGCCGGTCCAGATTCGCGGCGCCGGCCGGGTCGAGGCGATCGACGTGCGGCGCAACGAGATCGTGCAGGGCGACGACGGCTCGCTCCGGCCGCGCGCCACAGGCGAAGCCGTCGAGACGGTCGAGTGCGGCCTGGCCCTGCGCTCGGTCGGCTACCGGGCCGTGCCGCTGCCGGGGGTGCCCTTCGACGAGCGCACCTTCGTCTTGCCCAACGACCGCGGCAGGGTGCTGGCAGCGGACGGCGAGCCCGTCCCAGGGGTGTATGCCGTCGGGTGGATAAAGCGAGGCCCCACTGGGATCCTCGGCACCAACAAGCGCGACGCCGAGGAGACGGTCGTGCGCCTTGCCGAGGACCTGGCCTCGGGCGCCCTGACTGCCCCCGAGCGCCCGGACCGTGAGCAGATCGACGCGCTGCTCGCCGAGCGCAAGCCCGAGCTCGTGACGATCGAGGGCTGGCGCGCCATCGACGCGGACGAGCTCCGCAGGGGAGAGGAAGAGGGGCGGCCGCGCGTGAAGCTCAGCTCGCGCGACGAGCTCGTCTCCGCCGCGCAGGCCGGCGGGGCCTGACTCAGCGCGCACCGTAGTCCGGTGATCACCCGTCCCGGGTGAGGCGGACTCACTCTCGCGGGGGACACACTCGCTGTGTCATGGCGAGTCCGCTGGAATCCGCGCTGCGCTTGGGCGGCTCGATCGGCGGTGCCGTGGCCAGGCCAATGGTTCGCGGAGCGCATTCCGCGGCTCTCGCCGGCCTCGACGCCGTGTTGCGGTCGCGGCTCGCCGGGGACGTGGTCGAGCGCGTCGCGGCGAGCCCGCTTGCCGGGCGCGCGGCGCGCGGCGCGCTCGAAGGCCCGCTTGTCGAGACGCTGGCACGCGACCTCGTGCGCTACCGGGTGGCCGACCGGCTCCTGTCCGAGGGACTGGTGGAGCAGGCGACCGCCCGCGTGCTCGAGGGCGAGGAGCTGGAGCGGGTGGTCGAGGCGGCGCTCGAGAGCCCGACGGTCGAGCGGGTCATCGTCACTGCCATCGACAGCCGCTTGCTCGACCAGGCGGTCGGGCGCCTCTTGGAGAGCGAGGATCTGTGGCTGGTCGTCGACGAGATCGCCCGCAGCCCGGCGGTGACCGCCGCGATCGCGCAGCAGAGCGTCGGCTTCGCCGACCAGGTCGCGGACGGCGTGCGAGCCCGCTCGCGGAATGCCGACGCCTGGCTTGAACGGCGGGCGCGCCGAGCGCTCAGGCGCCGCCCCGCTCCGCCACCGGACGCTGAGCCGCCATGAGCCTTGCGGCCAACCGCGCGCAGCCGATGGTCGACACGGTCGAGGCGGCCGAGGCGGACGCTCAGCCACTGGCGTACGAGGGCATCGTGACCCGCGCGATCGCGTTCGCGATCGACGCCGCTGTGATCCAGCTCGCTGCCATCGCGGTGGCCGGCACCTTCGCGCTGGTCCTCTCGGTGGTCTCTCCCGAGGACAAGCTTGACGGCGTGCTCGCGTGGATCGGAGCGGCGGCCTACGTCCTCTGGCTCGTCGGGTATTTCGTCACCTTCTGGTCGGCCACCGGGCAGACGCCGGGCAACCGGCTGCTCCAGATCCGCGTCTGCCGGGCCTCCGACGGCGCCCCACCGAGCCTCGCCGTGGCACTGCTCAGATTCGCGGGCCTCGTGGCCGCCGCCCTGCCGCTGTTCGCCGGCTTCCTGCCGATCCTGATCGACGACCGCCGCCGCGGCGTCCAGGACATGCTCGCCCGCACCGTGGTCGTGTCAGCCCCGCCCCGGCCGGCCCGCTAGGCGCTGTCGCGCCCGGGATCCTGGGGTTGGATCGGAGCGCGCTCCATGCCGCGCCTGTGGAAGAACGCACCGAACGAGCCCGCCAGGACCGCCACGACGGAGATCGCGTAGGTCTCTAGGAGGATGTCGAGCGCGCGCGCCGGAGTCGAGACCGGGTTCGGCATGTTCGACGACACGGTCAACAGCTGCGCGCTGGTCCAGAACAGGGAGTCGCCGATGTTGGTGATCGCTGTGCCGTGCGCGTTCTGCTCGAAGAGCAGGATCAGCACGCTCGCGACGATGTCGAAGAGCACGGTCGCGACCAACACGAACGTGAGGCGCGAGCGCAGGTGCAGGTGGGTGGGGGTGCTCGCCTGGAGGATGTCCTTGATCTCACGGAATCCGCTGCGCCGGACCGCTCGGAGCACGCCTCGAGTATCGCCAGCGCTCCGGTCGCCATGGCCTAGCGTCGGTGCCCGGTGACGGCGTCGATCAGCTCCCGCGACACCGCGCCCAGCCGGGCGCGCGCATGGCGGTCGTATGCCTGGCCGTCGGCCCTGGCCTCGTGCGTCCCGTTGAAGTAGCGGCCCGATACTCCGTCGAGTGTCCTGTCGGCTGCGAGCCTCAGCGTTGCCTCCACGCCCTCCTCGAGGGTGCTGATGGGCGAGCGCACGATCTTCGTGGGCATGTAGGTCGCGGGATGCAGCGCATTCGCGGTCAGCTGCTCGGGCTCGAAGCGCTCGGACAGGTCGAAGGCGTGCATGATCTGCGCGAGCTTGCTCTGGCAGTAGGCGCGCACGCCGTCGTAGCGCCGCTCGAGCATCAGGTCGTCGAAGTCGAGCGGCATCTGGCCGGCGGAGGAGACGTTCACGACGCGCGCGGGCGCCGAGCGCACGAGGAGGTCGAGGAGCCGGTCGGTCAGAAGGTAGCCGGCGAGGTAGTTGACGGCGAAGCGCAGCTCGTAGCCGTCGGCGCTCTCCATGCGCTCGCCTCCGCCCGGGACGCTCGTTCCTATGCCCGCGTTGTTCACGAGCACGTCGAGGCGCTCCTCGTTCGCGACGACGTCGCCCGCCATGCGCTCGACGTCGTCCAGCGAGGCGAGCTGGGCGCGGTAGGAGCGGACGCGGTCACCGCCGGGCGCCGCTCCTCGCAACTCGTCCACGGTGGCGGCGATGCGATTTTCGTCCCGGCCGTGCACCAGCACGGTCGCCCCGAGCTCGACCAGCCCGCGGGCCAGCGCCCGCCCGTGGCCGTCGGTCGCTCCGGTGACGAGTACCGTGAGGCCGGTCATCTCATGGCTGTCGGCGCTCACGCGGCGCCGTACTCCTCGTCCGTGACGTGCTCGCCCCACGTGACCGGGCTGCCCTCGTCGTCCACCTCCTGCATGGCGAGGTGGGTCATGAAGCGGTCGGGCGCTGCGCCGTGCCAGTGGTCCTCGCCGGGCTCGAAGAAGACACGGTCGCCGGGACGGATCACCTCGATCGGGCCGCCGCGACGCTGGCAGCGGCCGATGCCCTCGGTGACGTAGATGGTTTGACCGAACGGGTGGGTGTGCCACGCCGTCCGAGCGCCGGGGGTGAAGTGGACGCTCGCGGCCTGTACGCGGGCCGGGCCCACCGGCGCCGCAACGATGTCGATGTAGACCGTGCCGGTGAACCAGTCGCCGGGGCCGGTCGCGGTCTCGGTCGTGTCCCTGATGATCTGCATGTAGTCCTCCCTTGCGTGCGTACGGCAGGAGGCGTCGAAAATACGGCAGTTCAACGGATGTGCGGCGGCGCCTCTGCTCCTAGCGTTCTCTCTGCAACCGAACGAAGGAGCCCGAATGGACCTCTACACGATCAGGCGCAGGAACGCATGGGCGTCGCCCCAGGAGCTCGAGGCCACCGCTGAGCGCTCGCGAGCGGAGGGCGACAAGGACGGCTCCGGTGTCCGCTGGATCCGCAGCTACGTGGTCGCCGAGGAGGGCGGCACGCTCGGCACGGTCTGCATCTACGAGGCGGAGAGCCCGGAGGCGATTCGCGCGCATGCCCATCGCTCGGGCATGCCGGCGGATGAGATCGTGCCTGTTGCCGACACCGTTGTCGTGCGACCCGATCCGGCTCCCGTGGCCGCGTAGATCACGATCCCGCCGGCGGTCGCCCGGGCCGCCGGCGGATGCCTAGACTCCCTTGATGGCCCAACGCGCGGAGCTCGTCGGTCGCAAGGCCGAGCGCGAACGCCTCGCCGACGCGATCGAGAACGCTCGGCGCGGTGCCGGGTCGCTGGTGCTCGTCGCAGGCGACGCCGGCGTCGGGAAGACGCGCCTGGTCGAGGAGGTGGTCGCGGCCGCAGCGCTGCCGGTGCTCTGGGGTCGGACCAGCCTCGCCGGCGCGCCGCCGTACGCGCCGATTGTGGCGGCTCTGCGCACCTACCTTCGCGCGGATCCCGGCGGGTTCGACGACTGCGGGTCGCTGCGCGCGCACCTCGCGCTGATCCTCCCGGAGCTCGGCGACGGGGCTCCGGCGACCGACCGCGCCACGCTCTTCGAGGCCGTGCACCTCGCGTTCGAGCAGGTCGCGCGGGAGCCGCACGTCGTGGTGCTCGACGACCTCCAGTGGTCGGACGAGGCCACGCTCGATCTGCTCGCCGCGCTCGCCGAGCCGCTAACCAACCTGCCGCTGCTCGTGCTGGGCGCCTACCGCTCGGATGGGCTGCCGCGCGACCACAGGCTCCGCCAGCTCCGCCACGACCTACGCCGCGGCGGGCGCCTCGACGAGCTGGCACTCGAGCCGCTCGACGCCGACGAGACCGGAGAGCTCCTCGCCCGGATACTGGGCGACCCGCCCGCGCGCTCGCTCACGCGCGCCATCCACGACCGCACGCAAGGCATGCCGTTCTTCGTCGAGGAGCTGGCGCGAGCCCTCGGCGTGACGAAGGCGCTCACGCCCGGCCCGCGCGGGCTGGAGCTGGCGCAGAGGGGAGAGGTACCGCTGCCCGAGAGCATCCGCGACGCCGTGCTGATCGGCGTGTCGGAGCTCTCGAGCGCCGCGCGCGACGCCGCCGATACCGCGGCCGTCGCCGGTGAGGCCTTCGACCTCGACCTCGTGGCGCGGATGAAGAGCGCCACGGGCCTTGCGGAGCTGCTCGAGCTCGGCGTGGTGGTCGAAGCCGGTCCCGGCGAGGGTGCCTTCCGCCACGCGCTGACCCGCGAGGCGCTGTACGCCGACCTTCCCTGGCTCGAGCGCCGAACGCTCCACCGCCGCTTCGCGGACGCGCTGCAGGCGTCGGGCGCGACGAGCATCGAGCTTGCCACTCACTGGCTGGGCGCACGCGAGACGGAGCTCGCGCGCGAGGCCCTCCTGCGCGCAGCCGAGGAATCGCGCGCCGTCCACGCATACCGCGACGCGGCTCGCGCAGGGCGGCAGGCGCTCGACCTGTGGCCGGGGGAGGACGGCGACGGATCGCGCATCGAGGCGCTCGAGTCGTACGCGAGCAGCGCGGAGCTGTCGGGAGAGCTGGCCGAGGCGGCGCGAGCGTGGCGCGAGATCTGCGCCGTTCGTTCCGCGGAAGGGGCACCGCTCGAGCACGCGGACGCACAGCGTCGCCTTGCTGCGGTGTGCGACCTCAAGGGCGACCGCGCGTCCGCGCTCGCCGCGCGGCACGCGGCCGCCGCCGCATACACCGAGGGCGGACGGCCCGCCGATGCCGCCGTCGAACGGCTCGCGATCGCCAACTACATGCGGGCCGAGGCCAATTACTCGACCGCGATCGAGCTGACCCAGGAGGCCATCGCGGACGCGGAGTGCGCCGACCGCCTCGACCTCAAGCTGCGCGCACTTGGCTTGCAGGGCGTGGCGGTCGCCAAGCGCGGCGATTACGAGGCAGGGCTGGAGACCGTCCAGGGCGGCCTGGCCCTCGCGCTCGAGCACGACCTCACGCCGGTGGCGGCCGACCTCTATCAGCGACTGGGGCTCCTGCTCTACGACCGCGACTACCGGCGCGCACAGGAGACGCTCGAGACCGCGCTCGCCCTGTGCCGCCCCACGGGCGAGCCGCAGACCGAGGTCGCCTGCGTCACCTGCATGATCTACTGCCTGCGCGAATGCGGGGAGTGGCCCGAGGCGCTGAGGCTCGGGCAGGAGCTGGTCTCCACCGGCACCGCCGTCTGGGTAGTAGAGGGCGTGATAGGCGTGATTCACGCGCTGCAGGGCAAGCTGCGGTCCGCTCGGCAGCTCCTCTCCTCATCGCACGCCACCGCGTCTCAGCTCCGCCACTTCAACATGTTCGTCGATACCGCCGGTGGTCTCGCCCGCGTCGCGGCGGCGGAGGGGGCCGGCGAGGAGGCCGCACAGCGCTGCCGCTCGCTGCTCGACCGCTGGGAGCACAGCGAGGACCATCACTACGCGGTGAAGGGCCTGCGCTTCGGCGCCGCCTTCTTCGCCGGCCGCGACGACCGGGCCGGCGCCCACGCATGCGCCGACGCGCTCACGCGGATCTCCTCCGAGACGGGCCATCCGGACGCCCTGGCGGCCCTGGCGCACGCGATCGGCGAGACCGCGCTCGCCGACGGCGACGCGGACACCGCCGCCGAGCAGCTCTCCCACGCGGTCGAGCTCCACGCTGGCCTTGACCTTCCCTTCGAGCGCGCCGAGATCAGCCTCCGAGCGGGCGTGGCGCTCGCAGCCGCCGGAGAGCGCGAGCTGGCGGTCGAGCGTCTGCGGGACTCCTACCGCACCGCCAAGAAGCTCGGCGCCAAGCCGCTCGCGACCGAGGCGGCGCGCGAGGTCGCCGGGCTCGGCGAATCCGTCGTGAAGCGCCTCGGCCGCCGCGCCGCCGCGGAGGCGAACGGCGCCGGGCTCTCGGGCCGCGAGCTCGAGGTGATGCGACTCGTGGCGGTCGGCCAGACCAACCGCGAGATCGCCGCGCAGCTCTTCCTGAGCCCGCGGACGGTCGACATGCACGTGCGCAACATCCTCCGGAAGCTGTCCTGCCGTTCGCGGGTCGAGGCGGCCCACAGGGCGGGCGAGCTGGGGCTGCTCACACCGGACTCCTGAGGGCACGAGTCGAGCGTCGGAGCTACGAGCCGGGCGGCCGCTGGGAGTAGCGCTCGAAAGCCTCGCGCCGGGCAGCCCGATGGTCGACGATCGGCTCCGGGTAGTCCGTGCCGATCACGCAGCCGCAGCGGCGCTGCACCTCATCAGGCATCGTCCACGGCTCGGTGAGATAGTCGTCCGGCACCCCGCGCAGCTCCGGCACGTGCCGGCGCACATACTCGCCTCGGGGGTCAAAGCGCTCCTGGTGACGGGCGGGGTTGTACATGCGGCGGTAGAACGGCTGCGGGTCGACGCCAACCGAGGCGATCCACTGCCAGTTGCCGTTGTTGTTCGCCTCGTCTCCGTCGATCAGCAGCCGCATGAACCAGCGCTCGCCCCAGCGCCAGTCGATGCCGAGGTCCTTGGTGAGGAACGAGCCGACCACGAGCCGCGCCCGGTTGTGCATCCAGCCCTCGCGCCGCAGCTGGCGCATGCCGGCGTCCACCAGCGGGTAGCCGGTGCGTCCCTCGCACCAGGCCTCGAACCGGCGCCTCGCCCGGCTCCACGCGATCGATCCGCGGTAGCGCTCCTGGAACTCGGAGCGCGCGTTGCGCGGGTGGTGGAGGAGCACGTGGTGGTAGAAGTCGCGCCAGCAGAGCTGTCGCCGAAAGGCCTCCGCGCCTGATCCATTTGGCAGCCGCTCCTCGACCTCACGCGGCGACACGCAGCCGAAGTGGAGGTAGGGCGACAGCCTCGACGTCCTGTCCGCCCCCAGGGCGTCATGGTTGTCCTCGTACTCCTGGACGGTCGAGCGGAGGAAGCGCGCGAGCCGCTCGCGGCCCGCCGTCTCGCCGCCGGCGAGCGGATCTTCCACCTCTTGCTCGAGGCCCAGCTCGGCGAGCGCCGGCAGCCGCCCCTTCCGGAGACCGGGGGGCGGCGAGCCGAATGAGCGCGGCCGCCCCAGCACCTCGCGACGCGGCTCGCCGAGCCAGGTGTGGTGGAAGGGGGAGAAGACCGTGTACGGCCTGCCCTGCTGCGTGCGAATCTCATCGAGGTCGTCCACGGCGTGCAGGCCGGGATGGCCGAAGCAGGCGACGCCGGCCTCCCGCACCGCCGCGAGCACGCGCTCGATGCGCCTGCGGGCGAACGGACCGGAGTCCGAGCTGAAGTGGAGCTCGGTCGCACGCGCGTCGTGGGCAAGGCTCGGCAGCTCGCGCTCGGGCGGGCCTTGCCGGAAGACGAGCGTGCCGCCGAGCCGCTCGTCCAGATCGGCCAGGCTGTCGAGCATGAACTGCGTGCGCGGCCCGGACGCGTGGCGGCCGCGCAGCAGCCGGTCGTCGAAGCAGAACACCGGCACCACCTGCTCGCAGCGATCGAGCGCCGCGCGCAGGGCGGGATGATCGTGCACCCGCAGGTCGCGCGTGAACCAGACGAGCCCCGTCACGGTCGGGTCGGAGTGCTCGCCAGAATGATCGGATCACCCGCCCGCGTGCGTAGACGGTGGGGAGCGATGTCAGAAGCCATGGACCTCACAGGAACCACAGCCCTCGTCACGGGCGCGAGCCGCGGGATCGGACGCGCCGTAGCGGAGCAGCTCGCCACGCGCCCGCTCGACCTGCTCCTGTGCGGCGTGCGCTCCCACGACGCCGAGCTCCCGGCGGCGCCGCCCGGCGGGGCACACGAGGTAAGGAGCGTCAGCGTGGACCTCTCGACCCGTGACTCGATCGAGCAGGCGGCGCGCGAGCTGCCGACCGTGGACCTGCTCGTGAACAACGCCGGGCTCATGACCGGTGGCCTGCTCGAGCAGCAGGACACGGACGACGTCTACGCGATGTTCCAGGTGAACCTCGTCGGCCTCGTCCACCTCACCAAGCTGGTCCTCCCCCGGATGCTTGAGCGAGGCCGCGGCACGATCGTGAACAACGCGAGCATCAGCGGGTACGCGTGGTTTCCCGCGGCCACGACTTACGCCGCGGCGAAGACCGGCGTCGTCGCCTTCAGCGAGTCGCTCAGGCGCGAGCTGCGTGGCACCGGCGTCAACGTGCTGCACCTCGTGACCCCGGGCGTGCATACGGACATGCTCGACGCCACCAGGCAGGTCTACGGCCGTCACATGGACGCCGACTCCTGGAGCGACGTGAGCCCGCAGGAGTGGGCGGCCAAGGTGGTGAGGGCCGTGGAGCGCGGCGATCACGTGCTCGGACCGGGTGGGCGGCTCGCGCTCGCCAAGCTGGCCTCCCGCGGGCCGGCCGCGCTGCTTGACGCGCTCTCCCGCAACATGTTCACGCGCGAGCCGCGATAGGCCGGCTTCGCGAAGAGGACCTGCACGTCCTGGATGCGCCGCTCGATGAAGCCGCCCTCGGACCAGGCGAAGTAGAGCTCGAACAGGCGTTGGAAGCCGCGTTCCGTCCCGAGCCGCTCCGCCTCGCCGGCGGCCGCGACCCAGTTCTCGCGCCAGCTCCGAAGCGTGGGCGGATAGCTCGCCGTGATGTCCTCGACGTCGAGGATGCGCATGTCGGTCACGCGCCGGGTCGACCTGCGGATGACCTCCTGCGAGGGCAGGCAGCCGGCGGGGAAGATCAGCTCGGTGGCGAAGCTGCGCGAGGCCTTCTCGATCTCGAAGGCGTCGTCGTCGATGGTGATCGCCTGGAGCAGCATCAGCCCGTCCGGCCGAAGCAGTCTCGAGCAGCACTCGAAGAATGTGTCGAAGTACTGCCAGCCGACCGCCTCGATCATCTCGATCGATGCGAGCTTCGAGTAGCGCCCTCGGAGGTCGCGGTAGTCGCGCAGCACGACTTCCACGCGGTCGTCGAGCCCCGCGTCCCGCACGCGGGCGGTGGCGAGCTCGTGCTGCGCGAACGACAGCGTGGCGGTCGTCACCCTGCAGCCGTAGTTCCCGGCGGCGTGCAGCGCGAGCGAGCCCCAGCCACTGCCGACCTCGACCAGGTGGTCGTCCGGCTCGAGCTCCAGCTTGCGGCAGACGAGGTCCAGCTTCCGCTCCTGCGCCTCGCGGAGCGAGGTCTCGGGGCCGTCGAAGATCCCGCACGAGTAGGTCATCGTCTCGTCGAGGAACAGGGCGAACAGCTCGTTTCCGAGGTCGTAGTGCGCGGCGACGTGCTGGCGCGCGCCCGCGCGATTGTTCAGCGGTAGGCGCGAGAGCCTGTTGCGGAGCGGCGTGAGCGGCGCGCGCAGGCGATCCAGCCTGGGGACCTCGCGGGCGGCGATGCGGACAAGCGTCACGAGGTCGTCGCAGTCCCACGCCCCCGCTGCATATGACTCGCCCAGGCCGCGGCTCCCGCGCAAGAGCGCGCGCCAGAACGACGCATCGCGAACGTGGATCGTGGCGCGGAGGGCCGCGTCCGGCGGGCCGAAGCCGCGGCGCGCGTTCGGCTCGACGAGCTCGATGCGCCCGGCCCGAACGCGCCCCATGAGCGCGGAGAGGAGGGCGCGCGCGATCACCGGGCCGGATGGGAGTGGTAGGGCGCCCCCTTCAGCCGCAGCCGGAGCGCCTGCGCGTAGATCGCGGCGATCACGCGCGCGGTCATGAAGGGATAGCGCGCCAGGGGCCAGGGCGACAGCTCGCGGCGGTGTAGCGCAAGCGTCGCGTCGAAGTCGACTGTTCCCTCTCGGCGGCTCTCCATGTGCACGCGAAGCTGTTTTCCAGGTGGCGTCATCCGAATCCTGTACTCGGCGTCCATACCGAGAAACGGGGAGACATGAAAGCGCTTGCCGATCACGGCATCGAGCCCGTCGAGCGTATAGGTATGGCGCTCACCCCAGGGGGTGTTGCTCACCTCGGCAAGCACCTTCTCGACGCGATCGTCCCCGCGGTCGAAGCAGTAGTACAGGCTGACCGGGTTGAAGAGATGGCCGAAGGTGCGGACGTGCGTCAGCACGCGCACCGGGCCCTCGTGGTCGACGTCCAGGTAGTCAGCGCGGCGGAACCAGGCGGGTGCGGGCCGGCGCGCGGACCAGAGCGGCACTCGGTCGAGCAGCTCGGGCAGCTCGTCGAGGTCGAGGTAGCTCATGAAGAGGCGATAGCGGAACTCGTGCGCCACCGGCTCGTGGCGGCGGTGTCGTACCCAGCCCTCGTAGAGCGCGCTCGCTGTCATGCGAGCGATGCGCCCAGTACCGCGCACACCCGGAGCGCCGAGGCGACACCGTCCTCGTGGAAGCCGTAACCCCAGTACGCGCCGCAGTAATGGGTGCGGCGCACGCCGCTGACCTCCTTCCAGCGGCGCTGGGCGCTCAGGCCGGCCGGGGTGTAGACCGGGTGGTCGTAGCGGATCACCTTGATCACGGTCTCGGGATCGATCGCCTCCGTCTGGTTGAGCGTCACGCAGAGCTCCCGCTCGGCGCGCAGCGACTGCAGACGGTTCATGTGGTAGGTCACCGTCGTCCGGCCGACCGGCTCGCGGCGCAGGTGGAAGTTCCAGCTCGCCCAGGCGCGCCTGCGGCGGGGAAGCATGGAGCGGTCGGTGTGGAGCACGGCCTCGTTCCGCTGGTATGGGATCGCGCCGAGCACCTCCACCTCGGCGCTGCTGGGATCGGCGATCACGCGGAGCGCCTGGTTCGAGTGGGCGGCGATGACCAGCTCGTCGAACGGCTCGGGCTCGCCATCGGCGGGCGTGAGCTCGACGCGGTCGTCGTGGCGCTCGACGCGCACGATCGGGGTGGAGAGCCGCAGCCGGTCGCGGAGTGGCTTGACGATCGCCTCGACATAGCGGTCGGAGCCGCCGCTCACGGTGAGCCAGTTCGGGCGCCCGACCAGGCCGAACATGCCGTGGTTCGCGAAGAACTCGGCGAGCATGCTGGCGGGGAAGTCCCACATGCGAGCAGGGTCCGCCGACCAGACCGCCGAGACCTGGGGCACGATCAGGCGCTCGACGAACGCCGGCGAATAGCTGCCCTCGTCGAGGAAGTCGCCGAGCGACGGCCCGGAGCCATTCAGGCCGATCAGCGACGGCGCCTCGCGGTTGAAGCGGAGCAGGTCGCGCAGCATGCGGTGGAACGACGGTCGCGCGATGTTCGAGCGGCATGCGAACAGCCCGTTCGGCGAGGCACCGTTGTACTCGAAGTCCGCCCCGTCGCTCACGGAGAAGCTCATGTCCGAGCGCTGCGTCGCGACGCCGAGCCGCGCAAGCAACCGCTCGAAGCTCGGGTAGGTGCGGTCGTTGAAGACGATGAAGCCGGTGTCGACCCGGTGCGTCTCGTTCTCCGTGTCCACACGCACCGTGTTGATGTGGCCGCCGGGGTAGTCGTTCGCCTCGAACAGCGTGATCTCGTGGCGCTCACGCAACAGGTGAGCGCACACGAGCCCCGACACGCCCGCTCCGACGATCGCGAGCCTCACCCGTCGCTCCTCCACGCAAGCAGCGCACCGGCAAGCGCCGATCCCCCGGCCAGCGCCACTGTGCCTGCCCGCGCTCGCCGGGGCACGGCGTCGCCGGCGGCGAGCGTCGCCGCCACGTCGCCGAGGTCACCCGCGATGGTCGCGATCAGCCACGGGCGTGCGGCCCCGCCCCGAGCCGCCGCCCAGGTCGTCCCTCCTGCCAGCGAGAGGTCGCGCGCACCGAGCCCCCTGAGCGCTGCCTGCGTCGGAAGTCCACGCGCATCCGCGCCCAGCCAGCTGGTCCCGATGCGTGAGGGCCGCGCGAGAAGGGCGACGCCAAAGGCGATTCGTCCCGCGCAGAATGCGATCGTCAAAGCCTGTACGCGCGCCACTGCCCCCTCCTACGCGCCACGCGCCGAACCCGATCACACGCGGCGCGTTGAACCGGGTGGAGGCGGTGGCGGCCGGCGGGGCGGAGGCGCGGCCGCGCTCGCCAAGCGCAACTCGGAGACATAGCATGGGCGCTGAGGTGCGGTCCACGTCGAGGTCAGGCCATCCGAGCCGTCGGTGAGAAGGCCGCGCGGAAGCGGACCGTCCGCGAGGGGGACATCGAGCTCTTCACCGAGCTCACGGGCGACCGCAACCCGCTTCACTACGACGCGGAGGCGGCCGCGGCCTCGCGGTTCGGAGGGATCATCGTCCAGGGTGGCATCACGAGCGGCCTCCTGAACGCGGTCGTCGCCGAGGACCTGCCGGGACCGGGCAGCGTCTTCCTGCACGTGGACTGGAGCTTCAAGGCGCCGGTGCGGCCCGGCGACGAGCTGACCGCCGAGGTCGAGGTGCTCGAGGCGCGCGAGGACAAGCCGCTCACGAAGCTACGGACGACCGTCACGAACCAGGAGGACACGGTGGTCCTCGACGGCTCCGCCCTCGTCTGGACGGAGCCGGTCTGAGGATCGGCTCGTCCGTTAGGCCGCGGCGGGCTCGGCCACCGGCGCGGGCGGAGCGTTCCGGCCGGCGAGCACCCCGCCGTCCACCGGCATGGTCGTCCCGGTGATCCAGTCCGCGCGATCGCTCGCGTAGAACAGGATCGCCTCGACGACGTCCGCGGGCCGGCCATGCCGGCCGAGCGGGTGGAACGAGTTGACGGAGTCGAGCACGTCGCGCGCCTCATCGGGCGTCATGAAGCGCTCGTAGGCGGGCGTCTCGACGAAGGCGAGCGCCACCGTGTTCACCCGGATCGCGTGAGGAGCGAGCTCGATCGCGAGGTTCTTCGTCAGTGAGTGGCGGCCCGCCTGCGCGGCGGAGTACGCGCTGGTCGGAGTGGCCGTGATCGCGTCGATCGCCCACATCGACCCCACGTTCACGATCGCGCCGCCGTCGCCACGCTCGACCATCGCCCTGGCGGCGGCCTGCGAGCTGTAGAAGGTCGGCCGCAGGATCGAGTCGAGCGCCTCCTCCATGTGCTCCTCGGTCTGCTCGAGGAACGGCACGGGGCGGAAGATTCCGGTGCTGTTCACGACCACGTCCACGCTGCCGAAGCGCTCGAGCGCGACGTCGACCAGCCGCTCGGCGCCGGCAGCCGAGCTGACGTCGCCCGCCGCGAGCGCCACGCGCTCGCCGGCCGGGTCGAGCTCGCGCTGCGCCGTGTCGAGCACCTCCTGGCGCCTGCTCGAGAGTACGACAGACGCACCCTCGTCCAGGAGGCGCGCGGCCGTCGCCTTCCCGATTCCACCACCGCCACCCGTGATGACCGCAACCCTGCCCTCGAACTCCGGCATCTGCCGCTCCTTTGTGATTTCCACGGAAACTATCTTTCGGGAGCAGCGTACCACAATCTAGTTTCCGTGTAAACTAGTGCCCGATGAGTCCGCGAGTCCCCGAGCCGCACCTCTCCGCCTGGCGCGCGCTGCTGAACGCCCACGCGGCGGTGATCGCCCGCGTCGAGGAGGCGCTCGCGAGCGCGGAGCTGCCGCCACTCGCCTGGTACGACGTGCTCTGGGCGGTGCGGCGCGCGCCGGCGAGGCAGGTGCGAATGGCGGAGCTGGCCGAGGGCCTCACGCTGAGCCGCGGCGGGATCACCAAGTTCGTCGACCGGCTGGAGGCCGCCGGGCTGCTGCGCCGGCAGCGCGCCGAGGACGACGGCCGCGGCTACTACGCGGTGCTCACGGACGAGGGTGAGCGGATGCTCAGGAGGATGTGGCCCGTCTACGCGCGCGTGCTGCGGGAGACCTTCGTCGATCCGTTGAGCGAGGCGGAGGCGGGCGCGATCTCGGCCGGACTCGAGCGAGCGAAGGTCGCGGCGGCGGCACCGGCATCGGGAGCCAGATCGAGGCCCGGCTAGAGCGAGAAGACGACGATCCGGCGGCCCGCGGGGGCGACCAGCGTTCGCCCGGCCGCGGCGGGCGCCGGGAACGAGGTCGCGCCCGATCCGATCTGCACCGAGGCGCGCCGGTGGCCGTCGGCGAAGCGCAGCTCAATGAGCGTGCCGTCGCGGGTGATCGCGAAGACGCTGTCTCCCGCGATCACGGGCACCACGCCGCCCGCGTCGCTGCTCCAGGCGATCTCGAGCTGTGGGCCGTCGACACGGACCCCGTACAGCGAGCTGCCGCACGGCACGATCACGAGCTGCGCCCGGAAGGCGGCCGCACCGAAGGCGCCGCCGTCGCAGATGCGCATGGAGTCCTGCTCCGCGCCGATGCCGCCGAGCGACTGGCGCAGTAGATAGCCCACACCCTCCTTGCCGATCTGGAAAACGCGTTCCCCTGAGACGGGCAGCGGGGCGAGCGAGCCCACGTCCACGTCGCCTGCCGAGAGCGCGCGCCAGTTGCCGGGCGCCCAGAACCCGGTCCGGCGCAGGCCGCTCGACAGGCGGATGACGCTGCTCTGATACTCGAAAGCGGACCCGCCGCCGTTGCCCGTGCTCACGAGCAGGCGGCCGGACTGAGCGCTGATGCCTGCGGGCGCCCAGATCCCGGCCATGGTGGCGGGGTTGCGGTAGGCGATCCTGCCGCCGCCGCCCTCGCCGGTCGAGACCACGTAGCCGTGGTACGGGCCGCAGTCACCGAAGAGGCCGCCGTAGGGCACGTACACGCGCCCGTGCGCCGCGAGCAGGGCTCCGCGCTCCTGCTCGACGATGCGGTTGGGCGGATCAACGTTCGCGCGCACCGCCACGCGGCCGCTTCCGAGCCGCAGGCCGAACAGCACGTGCCTATGGCCGCTGCGAAGGAATGCCACGGCGAACAGCCGCCCACCGGAGATGACGGGGGTCGCGGTGATGCCCGAGGGGTCGATGTTCCCGCAGGGCAGGTCGGCGCCGGGCACGGGGGCGCCCAGGTGACGCTTCCACACGAGCCTCCCGCGCGTGGTGAACGCGTAGACGCTGTTGTTCTCGGTCGCGACGTAGATGCGTCCGCCGTCGATCAGCGGCTGCGCGTAAATCTCTCCGTCGACGGCGCGCGAGAAGCGCCGACGCAGCGCCGGCCTCGTCGGCGCACCCGGCGCCACCCCGGCGCGCCCCTGGGACCCGCCGTATGTTCTCCACGCCGCGCCGGTCGCAGCGCCGTCCGCGCTGGTTGCCGCGCCGGCCGCGGCGGTGCGCGTTGCTCCTCCCGATGTCTTCTCATCGCTCCCGCAGCCGCACCCCGAGACCAGAACGGCGACCAGCGCAAGGAGCGCGGCCGTTCGGAGCCTCACCCGCCTCCGTACTGGTCATGGACGTAGGGGAGCAGGCCTCGCGCCTCGAGCCGCTCCAGCGGCGCCCGGAACGTGACCTGCACGACGCCCGGGTGCCGGCCGATCTCGATCGCCCCGCTGATCGTCGCCCGGTTCATCAGCTCGGGCACCTCCATCGAGAGCAGCTCTGCGGCGCGCTGCAGCCCGTTGTCCGTCGCGCTGTTGAGGTCGGGCCCGCTGCCCACCACGGAGATCGGCGCCGACTCCTCGATGGCGTCGAGGCCCCATTCGCGCGCGAGCGCCTCGGCGCGCGAGCGCTCGGAGCCGGACAGCGGCCGGGCGAGGAACGGCAGGTCCTCCTCGAGCGGGAACAGCAGCGGCCCGTCGATGCCGAGCCCCTTGATCAGCTCGGCCTGGAGCGTGACCGTGCCGGAGACGTCGCAGGTGTGCCCCGCGATCTCACCGTCGCCCTGCAGCGCGTGCATGTCGCCCATGTAGACGCCGCCGCCCGGAACCTTCACCGGGCAGATCACGATCGCGCCGGCGCGCACGGCATCGATGTCCATATGGCCGTCCGTCCGGTGCTTGGCGAGCTCGTCGGCGGTGAGGGCGTACCGGTGCGGGGCGCCGATCAGGAACGAGCCGAAGTCGCCCGCGTTGTGGGAGTCCGGGATCGTCGTCGCCGGCGTGGTTCCCAGCTGTCCCATGAACGGGCGCAGCCGCGTGGCGAGCCCGACGAGGTCGTGCGGCGCGAACGCGAGAATCGGATGCTGCACCGAGTGCTCCGGAAGGGCGGCGTAGCGCGGTGCCTCGCGCGCGATCCGCTCCGCGGACTCGCGGGACAGCGTCACCCCGACCCGGTGCCCGTGGTCGAAGGCGATCGTGTAGCCGTTCGTGAACTTGAAGGGCGTGGCGTCGGCCCCGCAGTTCGCGCAGCGGACGGCGTCCTGCCCGATGCCCTCGAGCCGCGTCTCGGGGAACTCGGTCCCGCAGCCCGGGCAGACCGCCGCGCAATAGGGGTCGCCGTTGTAGCTGCCCTCCGGCGACAGGTCGTTGCCCGACGCGGTGGCGATCGAGGTGACCTCGATGTCCCTGATGCGGATCGCGATCGCATCGCCCACCTCGGCGCCCGCGACGGCGACCGGCTGCGCGACCTCGTGGCCGCCACGCAGCGACGGCGTGATCATCGGGCCCCAGCAGCCCGGGGTGGTGTTGACGACGATGTGCCCGCCGTCCTCCACCGGGCCGAGCAGCTCGACATCCGGCCCGATCAGGCCATCGGTGAAGGTGTCCACGAACACGGTCTGGTGCGCCTCGCCCACCGATGCGGGCGGCGCCGCGGGCTCTACGGCCATGTCTGTCTCCTTGCGGGTCGGATGAGGCCGGCGCCGCCGGCCACCGGGATGAGGAGGGCGACCTCGTCGCCTTCGGCGAGTCGCTGGTCACCCGTCGCGTGCACGCCGCGGACCACCGGCAACGCGGATTCGAGACCAGCCGCGATCGCGGGCTCCAGGGCGCCGAGGTGCTCGATGAGCGTCTCGACCGTGGCGTCGTGGGGCAACTCGATACCCAGCCGGCTGGTGCCGGCGGCCGCGGCAAGGCCGCTTCCGAGTCGGACCTGGACGTGCACCGCACCTCCTCGGGGAACGCTGCCGGCCACAGCGTACCTGGGCGGTTCGAAGCGCGAGTGGCGAGTCAGTCGGCCAGGCACATGGCCGCGAGGTCGCCCCACTGAGCGGTCAGGGAGATAGCAGGCCGTGGTCGAGCGCCCACCGGACCAGCTCCGCCCGCGACGAGAGGGCGAGGCGGCGCTGGACCCGGGCACGGTGAGTCTCGACCGTGCGGACGCTGAGCACGAGGCGCTTCGCGATCTCGCGGCTCGTATGGCCGAGGGCCACCAGCCGCACGATGTCGCGCTCGCGCACCGTGAGCCCGTCCGCGCCACGCCGCCGCTCGAAGTCGCGCGCGGCCAAGCGGACCGCCCGGACGAGACGCGGCCCCGGTGCACCTGCCGGCGGCAGCACAATCGCCGTCTCGGGTGACGCTCGCCGCAGCGACGGAAGTGAACACAGCCCTTCGGCGTGGCACAACTCAGGATCCAGCACGAGGACGCTCGGGCGCTGTGCCCGAAGGGCCTCGTCCGCGTCGTCGAGCGACCGCGCGTGGCCGATCACGTACAGGTCGCCGTCCGCCGCGCGCAGTTCAGAGAGCAGCGCCTGACCGCCTGCTACCAGCACCCTTGGTCGCACGGACGGAACGTAGGCCGACGCCGAGTGCGGGGCATCGGGGTGGTCCTGCAGACCGTCTGCGGACAACTACGTAATAACCGTCCGCAGGCGCTGAGAGCACGCCTGGCAGACTTATAGTGGCCGCGCCTTCGGACTTGTTGAGAGGAGGATCGCGTGCCCCGAGAGCGCCGGGCTCTGCTCGTCTCCAAGGGCTGGCTGCAGGCTGTTGTCCTGGTGATGCTGTTCGGGTTCTTCGTACTCGGGCTGCTCGCCTACCGCACCTACCAGGCAAAGCCGCCCATACCGACCCGCGTCGTGGACCCGGCTGGTGCGGTGCTGTACACCGAGCGCGACGTCGAGCGCGGACAGGAGGTCTTCCTGAACAGCGGCCTCATGGAGTACGGCTCGGTGTTCGGGCATGGCGCCTACCTGGGCCCGGACTACACGGCCGACTATCTGCGCCGGGCGGCCGACCAGGTCAGGCGAAGCTATGGCGGGGAGCGCTCCGACAGCGCGGCGAGGCGCACGATCGAGGACTTCAGAGCCAATCGCTACAACAAGGCGACGGGCGTGCTGGCGCTCACGTCGCCGCAAGCGCGAGCTCACCGCCGGCTGGTGCGCCACTACGCGCGCTTCTTCTCCGACCCGACGACGGAGCACGGCCTGCGCCCCGACGCGATCACCGACCGCCGCGACCTCGCGGCACTGACTGCCTTCTTCGGATGGACCGCATGGGCCAGCGCCGCGGAGCGGCCGAATCACAACTACTCGTACACGAACAACTGGCCGCCCGAGCCGCGGGTCAACAACCGCCCGACCGCCAATGTGATCGTCTGGTCGGTTCTGTCGCTGACCGCTCTGCTCGGTGGCATCGGGCTCCTGTTCGCTGCTTTCGGCCGCTGGAACTTGCTCGGGTGGCACGGGCGCGAACAGGCATCGCTGAGCTTCCGCACCCCGGGGGAAGTGGCGCTCACGCCCGCCCAGCGAGCGTGCGCCTGGTTCTTCTTCGTGATGGCCGCGCTGTTCGTGCTCCAGACGCTGGTCGGAGCTGCGTCGCAGCACTACAGGGCCGACATCGCGGATTTCTTCGGCATCAACCTCGCCACGGCATTCCCGTTCAACCTGATGCGGACCTGGCATGTCCAGCTGGCGATCTTCTGGGTCGCCACGTCCTTCGTGGCCGCCGGCATCTTCCTCGCTCCGATGATCGCGAGGCGTGAGCCGCGCGGCCAGGGGAGGCTCGCATTCATCCTGCTCGGCGCGCTGGCGGTTGTCGTGTTCGGCACCTTGATCGGGTCCTATCTCGGGATCCACGGCGTGCTGGGACAAGCGGCGACCAACTGGTTCGGGCTCCAGGGCTTCGAATACCTGGACCTCGCGCGCATCTGGCAGGTGCTGCTCACAGCGGGGTTGTTCGTCTGGGTGTTCATGATCTGGCGGGTCCTCCGGGGGCGGCTCCGGGACGAGCACGCCGGGAACATGCCCTGGCTCTTCTTCATGGCCGCGCTTGCGATCCCGGCGTTCTACGCGGTGGGCCTGATCGCGCAGACCGGCCAGCACTTCACCGTGAACGAGTTCTGGCGCTTCTGGGTTGTCCACCTGTGGGTGGAGGACTTCCTCGAGCTCTTCACCACGGTGATGGTCGCCTACATGTTCGTCTTGCTGGGGGTCGTTCGCGAGCGGGTGGCGCTCCTCGTGATATTGCTCGACATCGTCCTCTACTCCGCGGGCGGGGTGATCGGGACGATGCACCACCTCTACTTCTCGGGCGAGCCCGCGGAGCACATGGCCCTCGGCGCGTTCTTCAGCGCCGCCGAGGTCATCCCGCTCACCTTCCTCACCGTTGAAGCGTGGTCGTTCCTCCAGCTGGGCGCGGCGCAGGAGTCGCGGTCGCGCACGCCCTTTCCGCACCGCTGGGCGGTGCTGTTTCTCGTGTCCGTCGGGTTCTGGAACTTCTTGGGGGCCGGCATCTTCGGGTTTCTGATCAACCTGCCGGTTGTCTCGTACTACGAGATCGGCACCGCACTTACCGCCAACCACGGGCACGCCGCGATGATGGGCGTCTATGGGATGCTCGCCATCGGCTTGGCGATGTTCTGCCTCCGCTACCTGATCCCGGCCGAGCGATGGCCGGAGCGATGGGCGCGCATCGCGTTCTGGTCGACGAACCTGGGGCTCGCCTGGATGTGCTTCGCCACCCTGCTGCCGCTCGGCATCGCGCAGCTCTACAAGTCGGTCAACGACGGCTACTGGGAAGCCCGCGACCTGGCGTTTCTCACCAACGACACGAATGCCCTCATCGAGTGGCTGCGGCTTCCCGGCGACATCGTCTTCATCGTTGGCGGGGCGCTGCCCGTGCTGTACATCGCGTGGATCGGGATCCGCCACACCGTCAAGCGCGTGACGCTCGAAGAGCCTGAGGACATCCTGTTCACGGACGTGACCCAACCCGAGGGGCTGGCCGCTGTCAGCGGCGAGGAAGCGGCGGCGGCGAGGGTGACATGAGCTCCGAGGCGATCATCGCCGCCGGCTACGCGGGAGCCCTCATGGGATGCGCGCTCATGCTCGAGTGGCTCTCGGCACACACGCATCGGCGCTCGCTCCGCTTTCGCACCGCGGGGTTCGAGTACAGCGAGCAGCAGGATGCCTGGGTCTGTCCCGAGGGTGAGCATCTGTGGCTCCACGAACACGATCACGAGCGGCGGGTGATCCGCTATCGCGCCAGGGCACACGTGTGTAACGGCTGCCCGGTGAAGGGGCGCTGCACGGACTCGGACGAGGGGCGCGAGATCGTACAGCCGATGGACCCCTGGCCGCATTCGGAGGCGGGACGCTTCCACCGCGTCATCTCGCTGATGCTGGTCGCGCTCGCCGCGCTGGTGGCCCTCGTTGCGCTCGCGCGCAACCACGAGGCGGCGGATGCCGCCATGCTCGTAGCGCTCATCGCACTCGCCGCGGTGCTCTCACGGATGCTGCATCGAGATCTGCGCAGGCACCCGGCGAACTTTCCGCCGCTCAGCCACTGAGTCTCGCTCGGTTGCCTTCGTCGCCGGCCGCGCGCAGAGCGTGGGCCAGGAAGCCGATCGTGCGTTTCTCGTACTCGGCGGGGCGCGACCTCAGTCCGCCGGTATGGCGCGCCTCGGGGATCACCCACAGCTCGCGCCGGCGCCCACAGCGTCGCGGTAGATGTGGTTAGCCCTCACCTCCGCACCGTGTCCGCTGGCCACGAGCAGCACGGGCCGCGGCGCGATCCGCTCAACGACGTCTTCGAGCGGAGGTGCGGGGCGAGTGCCGGAGACTGCGCGGATCAGCTGCATGCCGATCTGCAGCTGCGCCTTCTGCAGAAGCCCGGCGGGACCCTCGGGTGCGTTGAGGTCGCTGCCGATGGTGGAGCGCGCGGCGCCGTCTGAGATCACCGCGCTCAGCCTGCGGTCATGGGAGGCGGCGTCGAGCAGCACCTCTCCGCCGAGCGATACTCCGAATCCCGCAATCCGCCGCGGGTCGACCTCGCTGCGGGTCGACAGGAAGTCGAGCGCAGCATCGATCCCGGGCTGCGCGGTCCAGCCGAGCCCGCTCGAGCGGCCGTCGCTTTCGCCATTCCCGGGGAGGTCGAGCGCGAGCACCCCGTACCCGTTGCGTGCGAGCATCCGAGCGCGGTCGGCCACCCGCGCGCGGCTGCCGCCTGAGCCGTGGATCAGCAACACCGCGGCGCCGTTCCGGGACGGCACGTACCACGCCGAGACCTCGCCCCCGTCGCGCATGGCGATCCGTAGCTCCTGATGCGGCCAGCCGAGCGCCGTCTCCGAGATCGGAAGTCGGGGCGCGTGCGTGGTCGTCAGCGTCAGGGTCAGCGGGAAGAGGACGAAGGCGGCGACGACCAGCGCGCCCGACGCCCAGCCGATTCCGCGGAGCACGCGCCGCGGTTGCGCGGGCTCGCGCGGTGACCGCAGTGCGGCGACGGCCGCCGCGATCAGCACCAGGCCGCCGATCGCCGCGACGACTCCGCTCGCCTCGCTGGCGCTGACTCCGGACGCCGTGAGTCCCAGCACGTCCGAGCTCCCGAGCGTGCCGGTCACGACCAGGCCGAGCGCACCGCTCCAGGCGACCCGCGTGCGACGACGAAGCCGGGAGTAGGGCGCGAGTGCGGCAGCCGCGAGGGCGGCGATCAATCCGACGCCGGCGAAGGTGGTGGCCGGGCCGGCCAGCGCGGTGATCAGCAGATGCAGAGCCAGCGCCAGAATTCCCAGCGCGTACAGGCCGCGCTCGCTTCGATCGGGGGCCAGGCGAGAGTGGCTGGAGGACGACGCGTTCGATCAGCGTTGTGCTCATGTGCTGAGGCTCCGCGAAACGGAGCCTCAGCACATGGGAGCTACCAGGTGTCCGGGTGACGGCTCGCCGACAACGTAGGTGCGGCTATCCAGACCTCGCTACATAGCCCGGGCCGCTCGCGTCAGTGGGTCACGAGACGCGCTGACGTCGAGGCCGCCGCCAGTGCTGCCGAGAGCAGCACGACGGCGGCGAGCTCGAAGATCACCGTGAGCTCGATGACCGGCCTGAAGCCGGCCTCCTGCCAGCCGAACAGGCCGTGCGCGTAGCTCACGATCAGGCTGGTGAGCGCGACGGCGGAGATGGCGACTCCCGCGAGCGCCGCGAGGTCGCGCGACCGCCCGTTCAACAGGCCGGCGATCACGAGCATGCACGCGACGGCGTTCGCGATGAAGAGCGGGCCGATCCAGCGCACCTCGTGGAAGAGCGCGAAGTACTGCTGGACGTGCACGACCGCCTCGCCTGCGAGGGCGACCGCCCCGGCTCGCCACAGCGCGCTAGTAGCCATAGCTGCTTCCTCCCGACATCTTGGCCTTGCCTTGCACCGCGTGGCCGGCGGGGGAGACCACGTGCCACTCGCCGCCGAAGAAGTCGAGATTCTGACCGTTCGCGTCGCCCGCCTTGTTGTCGCCGGCGTAGCGGTAGAGCGGGTGGCCGTTGTACGTCACCTGCGTCGTGCCGTCCGAGCGCTTCGTCGTCCCGAGCATGGACGCGGTCAGCCCGTCGCCGGCGGTCGGCCTGCTCGTCGTGGTGACGGGCGGCCACTCCGCGGCGCAGGCACCCGAGCAGGTGCTCTTCGGGCCGGTGTCCTTCTCGAACAGGTAGGCGGTCCGACCGGTCGAGTCTACGAGGATCTTGCCGAGGCCGCTCACGTCAGTGACTCCGACCGTGGAGGAGCCGGCCGAGGCCATCGAGTTGCTCGGCGCGGCACTCGCCTGGCCGTCACCGCCGCCGCCGCAGCCCGCGACCGCAAAGGCCACGAGCGCGACCGCCGCGGCGGCGAGGAGGAGGGAGAGGGGGTTTTTGAGGGTCATCGTTGGTGCTCCTTGGGAAATGCATCTGTGTTGGCTCCCTGGTGTACGCCGCGTTCCCCCGCGCGGGTCGAGTGGCCAGTGTGAGGCTCCTCACAGTCGCGCCAAAGTAGATTCGGGCGCGATGGGACCGCGTCTGGGCGAGACGGGCGACGCCACACGGCGGACGCACCTGGCCAATGAGCGCACCTACCTCGCGTGGTGGCGGACGAGCCTGACGGCCTTCGCCGTCGCGGTCGGCGCCGGCAAGCTCGTTCCGGCCGTGGCGAGCGGGACGACCTGGCCATACACCGCCATCGGAATCGGCTTCGCGGTGGCGGGCGTGTTCTGCTCGGTGTACGCGCGGCAACGGCACCGAGAGGTCGAGGACGCGATCCGGCGCGGCGACTTCGCCCAGCCGGACGACCGCGTGATCGCTCTGCTCTCGGGCTTCGGCGCCTTCCTAGGAGTGCTCTTGGTGGTCGTGCTCCTCGCGGAGGCCTGACAAGAAGTCGCGCACCAGCCGCTTGGGGGCGCGCGCGAGCCATGCCTCGGTGACGACCTCCTCGAGCAGGTCGAGCTCTATCTCGGGGAGCCGGATCAGGACCGCCGGGTAGCCGTCGAAGTGCGGCGTCGTGAAGAAGACGCCGGAGGCATCGGCAAGGAGCGCCTCCTTGGCGATCAGATGCTCGACTCTGGCGCCCAGGATAGGACCGTCAGGCGCTGCATCCCCCAGCGCGGCCAGGTCGCTCTTTCGCAGCGGCCGCTCCCAGGCAAACAGCTTCTTCCGGATCGTCCACGCCCGGTTGCGACCGCCCGAGAGCGTGCCCTCCTCCGCCTCGGGGAGGGCCACGGCGAGCCGGCTGACGTCGTTCCACGTCGCCATCCGATCCCAATCTTTGCAACACGCCTGTAACGCGGCATGAGTTCGCAGGACAGAGGCCAACTGGTTCGGAAAAGGAGCGTCATGGAGGCAGGAACGGCTGGCCGCGGAGTACCGAGCGCGGTGGGAGCGGGACGAGTGGCCGGCGATCTTCGAGAAGGTCATCGCCGCTGACATCCTCGTGCTCACCTCACCGATCTGGCTCGGGCAGAAGACCTCCGGGCAGGTGCTTGATCACCGGCAACGAGGACGGCATCAAGCACCCGAACCCGGAGCACCGCTGACGGAGCATCACGGGCCCGCCTGCATCTCCTCCACGTTCTTCGTCACGACTTCCATTGTGCGGCCGAGCTCCGCGCTCGGGCTGAACTCGACGACCTCGGTGCCCGCGTAGAGGATCGGCGTGTGCCCGGGGCCGACGTAGTACGCGTCGCCGGCCTCGAACAGCTCCTCCTGGCCGCTCGAGCGGAAGCCGACCTTGCCCCTGATGACGTATCCCATGTGCTCGCACTGGCACTCGTCGTTCGGGAGCCCGTTGAACAAGGGGGCGAGGTCGGCGTCCTGCGAGTACGCCTCGAAGCCGACCGTCCAGCCGCCGTCGAAGTGCTCGAAGTGGCCCTCGTACCCCTCGACCGTCTCGTGCTCGGAAGCGCTCTCCTTGGATGCCTTTGGCATGACTTCCTCCTCGATCTTGATTGCGGTCTCTCCAGTGGCGCGCGTATGCGCACCTCCCCGACAGCTCTCACGCTCCTTTCGGGTCTCCCGAAAGGACGTCGAGCTCGCGGACGATGCGCCCATCCTCGAACTCGAGGATCGCGTTCGCGAGCACCCTGCGGCCGCCCGGAAACTCGCACGTGATCGTCGCGGCAGCGCGGTGCTCGTCGGCAACGGTGTTCTCCACCGTCGCCACCACGCCCGCCCCGGCGCAGTGCTCGAGCATCCCGCGGAGGACGTCTCGCCCATGGCGGGTGCGGGGAGCGCTCGGCGGGTTGTCGCGGTCGATCTGGATCAGCTCCACCTCGTCCGCGTACATCGTCAGCAGCGCCTCGATGTCCCACTCCTCGTAGGTGCGCTTGAACGTCGCGACGTCGAAGCGAGCGGTGGTCTTGACGGTCATGGTTACCTCCTTCGATGGTTGTGCAAATGACCGTGCGCGACCTACCATGGGCGTTGAAGTGCGGTTCAAGTCAAGGGCTGGCCCGCGATGGACGAGCTGCCGGAGCTGACGATCGGAGAGGTGGCGCGGCGCGCCGGCGTCGCGACCTCGTCGATCCGCTACTACGAGCGAATCGGCCTGCTCGCGCCGCCTGAGCGCGTGCACGGGCAGCGCCGGTACGACGCCGAGGTGCTCGGCAAGCTGGGCTTCATCGGCGTCGCACAGAGCGCCGGCTTCAAGCTCGCAGAGATCAGGGAGCTCATCGACGGGGTCGACTCCACGGCCGGCATGGGAGAGCAGATGCGCACGCTCTCCACGCGCAAGCTCGACGAGGTGGAGGCGCTCCTCGAGCGGACGAGGGCCATGAAGGGCTGGCTCGAGGTCGCGCAGGAGTGCGGCTGCGCCAGCCCGGCTGAATGTGCGCTGTTCCCTACACCGGACACGGGACCGGCCGACCCCGAGCTGGCGCTCCGTCTGGTGAAGGTGGCCGGCAAGGACTGTCGCCGCCCCACGCGACGGGACGCGTAACGCCGGGAACTCATAGCGCTCGGGCGATCAGCGTATGGAAGCTGGCCCGGAGCCGATAGCAGCCGTCGGCCGCGCGGTACGCCGCGAGCCCGCTCACGATCGCGTCCTTGACCTCGTCCTCACGGTCGGGGCCGACCAGGACCGCGATCCCGGCGGGTGCGACCAGAGCGCGGCGGATCGTGTCGTCGTCCGGGAACTCGTAGAACCAGGTGGTGTCGAAGGCGCTCTTGGGCTCGAGCCCCGCCCTGGCCGCGATGTCCTCGAGCACGCCGGGCTCCGAGTAGTCGGGCTCCGGTGGCGCGTCGGCCGGGCGCGGCGGCATGAACGGCCGGACGATCGCCTTCATCGCCTCGAGGTCGCTCTGCTCATGCGCTCCCCAGACCTGGATCACGACGGGCGCTCCCGGCCTCGCGACCCGGCCGGCCTCTCGCAGCGCCGCGACGATGTCGTTCGCGAAGAAGAACGAGCTGAACCCGGTAACGAGGTCGAAGCCGTCGTCCTCGTACGGGAGCGATTCCATGTCGCCGACGCGCAGGTCCGCGTCCGGCAGCCGCCGCTGGGCCACGGCGAGGAGCGCCTTGGACGCGTCGACCCCGAACGCCTCGGCGCCGCGGTGCGCGACCAGCCCGAGGAAGACGCCAACGCCGCAGCCGATGTCGAGCACGCGCTCTTCCGGCTGAACGTCGACGCGTTGGAGCGCGGCCTCGTAGGTCGGGACCTGCTGCTCCTCGGTGAACGCCCAGTCGTCGGGCCGAGCGCCCCAGAGCGGCCCCCAGCGCGCGGCGCTCCCCTTTGGGATGGCGCTGTCGGCCACGGGAGTCTTGGAAGTCATGTCCGCTCCTCTCGGTAACCTATGGTCCAAAGGCTTATTTGCCTATGTTACATAGCTTTGCCAATCCTGGGACCGACATGCCAAGCACTGGACTCAGCCTCTTCTCCTACGAGATCCTCGCCCTGGTGGGTCGCGAGGGCGCGGGCGCGCACGATCTTCTGCGGCTCGCCAAACGCGGCCGGATGCTCGCCTGGGCGGGCGAGAGCCAGTACTACACCGAGCCGAAGCGGCTCGCGAAGCTGGGCTTCCTGAGCGCGCGCAAGGAGCCGGGCAAGACGAGGGAGCGGACGATCTACACGCTGACCGACAAGGGTCTTCAGGCGTTGCGCGACTATGCTCGCACGCCGGTCCAGTTCACGCCCGTGAAGAGCGATCCACTTCTTCGGATGCTGATCTGCGACCTGGTCGGGGAGGCCGTCACGCGCGAGAGCCTCGCCACGCTCCGCGACGACATTGCCGACATCTGGTGGCGTCTCGACGACGCGGAGAGGAGCGCCCACGGTCTTCCGCACCGCGAGAAGTACCTGCTGCTCGTGATCGACTTCCTCCGCCGGCTGCTGCAGCTGCACCTCGACTTCGTGGACGAGGTCGAGCGCGAGCTGGCGTGACGGCTCGCGGGCCGCCGGCCTGGCGTACCAGCCGATCGATGGAGCGGCCGGCCCGGCGCGCGCTCGCTGAAGCTCAAGCCGCGATGTCGCCCGGGTCGCCGAGCTCGAGCGCAGCGAGGTTCTCGCGCAGGTGGGCGATCGAGCGCGTACCCGGGATGGGCAGGACCACCGGCGAGCGCCGCAGCAGCCAGGCGAGCTTCACGGCCTTCTCGGTCACGCCCAGGCGCTGGGCGGCGGCGGCGACCCCTGGCATGTCGCCACGGAGTGGGAAGAACGGCACGAACCCGATCCTCTCGCGCTCGCAGAAGTCGATGACGCCGTCGTAGCCGCGCTCGGCGACGTTGTAGCGGTTCTGCACGGCCGCGATCGGGACGATCCGGCGGGCTCGCTCGATCTGCTCGACGGTCACCTCGGAGACGCCGACATGGCGAATCGCGCCGCGGTCGACGTAGGCCTTGATCACGCCCAGGCTCTCCTCGACCGGCGTCTCGGGGTCCACGCGGTGCAGGTAGTAGAGGCCGATCGCCTCGGTGCGCAGCGAGCGCAGGCTCTCCTCGATCTGCGCAGCGAGCACCTCCGGCCGGCCCTCGCCCGGGCGGTAGCCGCCCTTCGTTGCGACGAGCACCTCCTCGCGGCGGCCGGCGAGCGCCTCGCCGAGCGCGCGCTCGCTGGCGCCCCCGGTGTAGAGGTGCGCGGTGTCGATATGGCGGACGCCGGCGGCCACGGCCTCGCGGACGAACGCCATGTCCTCGGGCGCGGTTGTGAGCCGATTGGTGCCCAGCCCGATGCGAGGAACGGCGACGCCGGCGAGTCGGAAGGTGCTCATCACTCCCAAGGCTAGGTTGTTCTCCGGGCGGGTAATCGAGACGCGATGTCCGAGCAGAATGTCCGCATCGGCAGAGAGCTGATCGAGGCGGTCAACCGCCGCGACCTGGATGCCTTTCTCGCGCGCGTTCGACCCGATGTCGAGTGGGATGACACGGAGGGTTGGCCCGGGATCCAGGGCGTCTATCGCGGCCGGTCCGGCGTGCAGGACTGGTGGGAGCGCTTCCTCGAGGTCTGGGAAAGCGTGGAGGTCGAGGTCGATGAGATCACCGAAGGGCCGGGTGACAGCGTCGTACTCGAGGTGTCCGGCGCTTTCCGAGGAGCGTCGAGCGGCGTGCCGACCGAGATCCGCGCGTGGGAGGTCCTGTGGATCGCGGACGGTCTCGTGGCGAAGCGCAGGCTCACGTGGTCGAAGGACGACGCGCTCGACGCGGCGGGCGGCTAGCCCTTCGGGCGGTAGCGCAGGCCGTCGAGCGCGATTCGGATGAGGTGGGCGTTCTGGCCGGGGTCGCTCGCCGGGATCTTGGCGATCCCGACGACCATCTGGATGACCTCGCCGATGTTGACGTCCGGGCGCACGACGCCGGCCTCCTGTGCGCGCTTCAACAGCGGTTCGCCCGCCTCGAAGAGCGAGGCGCGGCAGACCTGGAAGAGCGAGGCGTCCGGGTCCAGATAGTTGAGCAGCTCGGCGGCGAGCGCCCGCTTCGTGGCCATGTAGGCGATGAAGCCCTCGAACCAGCCCTCGAGAGCCTCCCAGGGGTCACTGCCGTCGAGGTCCGCGGCCGAGCGGCACATCTCCTCGACCTCCTCCAGGTACAGAGCCTCTAGCAGCGCCTGCCGGTTGGGGAAGTGCCGGTACAGCGTCCCGATGCCCACCCCGGCGCGGCGCGCGATCTCCTCGAGCGCCGTGGACTCACCGCCCTCGGCGAAGGCCTCGCGCGCGGCCGCCAGCACTTTCTCGTAGTTGCGGCGCGCGTCCGCCCGCTTGGGGCGGGTGATGAGTGCCGGGCCGCTGGCTTGGGTGGTGCTCACGAGAAATTAGCCTTGACAACCGGAGGGAGCCTCCGTATAGTTCCGGAGGACTCCTCCGCTTATTTCGGAGGTGGCCTCCACTTTAGCCCCAATCGGACGTTTCGACAAGTAGGAGCCGTATGAAAGCCGCAACCGCCTCAGCCACTGTCTCCACTTCTTCCGCCGACCGCCGCCGCTGGGCCACGCTCGCGGTCGTCTGCCTGGCGCAGCTCATGATCGTGCTCGACGTCACGATCGTGAACGTCGCGCTGCCCTCGATCCAGCAGGACCTCCACTTCAGCCAGGGCGATCTGACCTGGGTCGTCAACGCGTTCCTCGTCAGCTTCGGCAGCCTGCTGCTCCTGGCCGGCCGCATCGGCGACCTCGTCGGGCGCAAGCGCGTGTTCCTCGCCGGCCTCGTCACGTTCACGGTCGCGTCGCTCCTCTGCGGCGTCGCCCCGAGCCCGGGAGCGCTGGTCGGCGCCCGCTTCCTCCAGGGCATCGGGGCCGCTGCCCAGGCCTCCGTGATCCTGGCGATCATCGTCACCGAGTTCCCCGAGGCCGCCGAGCGAGCCCGGGCCATGAGCGCCTACGTGTTCGTCTCCGTCGCGGGAGGCTCGGTCGGCCTGCTCGCGGGCGGCCTCCTCACCCACGCGCTGAGCTGGCACTGGGTCTTCTTCGTCAACCTCCCGATCGGCCTGGCGACCCTCGCCCTCGGGCACGCGCTCATCCGAGCCGACAGGGGCCTCGGGTTCGAGCACGGCGTGGACTGGGTTGGCTCGGTGCTCGTCACCGCCTCGCTCATGAGCGCGATATACGCGATCGTCGAGGCCACGACGCACGGCTGGCTCTCCTTCCAGGTGGCCGGCATCGGCGGCGTGGCCGCGGTGTTGATGGCCGCGTTCCTGGCTCTCGAGGCCCGCATCCAGAACCCGATCATGCCGCTGCGCATCCTGCGCCTGCGCGGGCTGGTCAACGCCAGTCTCGTCAGGGGCTTCCTCGTCACGGGGATGTACTCGACCTTCTTCCTCGGCACGCTCTACCTGGAGCACGTCCGCCACTACAGTGCGCTCCAGACCGGTGCCGCGTTCCTGCCGTGGACCCTCACCGTCGCCGTTCTCTCGCAGGGGATCACCGCGCGGCTCGTCGCGCGGTTCGGGCCGCTTCCGGTCCTCACGACCGGCATGGCGACCGCGGCGGCCGGGCTGCTCCTGTTTGCCACGGTCGGGCCGGACACTGCCTTCTTCCCGACGATCTTCCTCGCCTGCTTCGCGATCGGCCTCGGCATCGGCACGGCCTTCATGCCGCTCCTCACCCTCGCCATGGCCGACGTCCCCGCCGAGGACGCCGGGCTGGGCTCCGGGATCACCAACCTCTCGCAGCAGATCGGCGGCGCCCTAGGACTGGCTGTCCTCAGCACGGTCGCGGCAAATCACACGAAGGGATTGCTGGCAGACCACGATGGCCTCACGAGCGCGCTGATCGGCGGCTATCAGCTCGCGTTCGTCAGCGGAGCGCTGGCGATAGGCGCCGGGATGGTCCTCGCCGTCACCCTGCTCAGACCGCGCACGCCGGGGTCGGCGCTGCAGCTCGCGACCGCCCCGGCCGGACACGCCCCCACCGAGCTCGACATCCAGGAGAAAGCAGCATGACCCCACTCAAGCCCCGGCACACACACAGCAGGATGGCCGACGGAAACCGCGGCCCCCGGGTCGCGCGCGGCCGGCGGCGGGAGGCGAGGACGCGACGGGTCTTCGACGGAGTCGTCGCCTCCTACATCCGCGACATCTCCGTGAGGACCGCGGGCGGGGCGGTGTGAGCCGCGGTTAAGCACCCGCAGGGGGCGCACGTGCTCCGCCGCCAAGCCGCTCCGGGGTCGGCGGGGCACGGAACTCCTCGCCAAACGACTCGCCGCCGCCGGCGAGCATGGTCGTCGGGGGTGATGCGGTGGAGTTCTAACGTCAGCCGGGCACGACATCCATCGTAGGCGGCGCGTCGAGCCAGGCATACTTGGTGCTCGCGTGATCTACGCAAGTCGCTCGCATCACGGTGGGTTCGCTCTCGGGGTCGGCGCGTTGGGCCGCACGCTATGGGCGCAGCGCGAGCCCCACTGCCATCGCTGGAGCGTGTGGCGGACCCGCCCGGCGACGGGCATCGGCTGTGGGGATCTCCCCCCGGGCTCCGGGTCCGCGGGCGTCCGCGAGCCGCGCCGTCCACCGCCCGGAGGGTTGTCCGGCGCCGTCCGTATGCGGCTGCCCTGAGTGGCGATGCCCGAGCACGCGCGGGACACGCATGGGCTGCCTCCACTCCTCCTGCTGCTCCGGCGGTCAACAGGCTCGCCGGAGGACCTCCGCAAGGGCGCGCGTCTGTTGCTCGAGGCCGGGACCGACCCCGACAGCCACACGATCGAGTGGGGCGGCGAGGGACGGATGTCCGCGCTGTTCGCCGCCATCGACCGTGGCGACCCGGCGCTCGTCGAGCTCCTGCTCGAGCACGGCGCGACTAGAGACGACGACGCCTTCTACCACGCGTGCGAGCAGTCGAACACAGCGTTCTTGGACCTGCTCTACGAGCCCGGCTTCGAGTCGATGGTCAACCACAAGCTCGACTTCGAGGACGCGGCCGGACTGCAGTGGTTCCTCGACCGGGGCGTGGACGTGAACGCGAACCGCTGCCTCCATCACGCCATCAGCCGCGGGCGCGGTCTCACGATCCTCACGATGCTGCTCGAGGCCGGCGCCGACGTGAACCTGCCATGGGACCGCTGGGACAACGGCCGTCGCCCGCTTGCGCTTGCCGCGCGGTGCGGTCACCTGGCCGCTTACGACCTGCTCGAGGCCCGTGGGGCATCGGCCGAGCTCGACGCTGTCGACGCCGCTGTGCTAACGGTGGCTCGCGGCGAATCGGCCGAGCTGCCGAGGGCGGCGCCTCCGGCCCTCGGCAACCCACCCGGCGACGACTACGGCTGGATCCTCGGCCAGTTCGCCCTCCTCGGCCGAACCGGCGTGGTGACGGCGTTGCTCAATGCCGGCATGCACGTCGACACGCGCGGCTGGAGCAACTTCACTCCCCTCGACCAGGCGGCCATGCACGGGCGTACCGAGGTGGTGCAGCTGCTGATCGACCGCGGCGCCGACCTGGACGACCGCGCGTTCGATGATGACGGCCCGACCCCGCTCGACTGTGCTCTGTGGGGCGTCCAGAACAACCGAGCGGACGGCGGCGACTACACGGGCACCGTCAGGGCGCTGCTGGCGGCAGGCGCTCCGACCCGCCACTCAGCACCCACGGGCGACGCGGCGATCGACGCGCTGCTCGCCAGTTCGCGCTAACCCGGAGCAGGCGGCGTCCAAATCCAGGCGTCGTTCAGCAGCTCTCCGTCGGGATGCGCCCGGTTCCATCGGGCGCCGCCGAAGACGATCAGCTTGCGGCGGGTGTTGACGACCGTCGGCCCCTGTCGCCAGTCCCGGTCTCGCCACAGGCGGGGGACCCGGACCCAGTCGTCGCGGGTCATGTCGAGAATCAGCGTGTTCGGCATGCCGCCCACCAGCCGGGCACTGGTGAGGACGCCGGTGCCGAAGTCGGTGCCCAGGTCCTCGCTTGGCTCGGGCACGTTCGGCAGCTCCGACCAGACCTCGCGTCCCGTCCAGACCCCCGCCGCCAGCTCGCGCGGGCCGAGCGGGGGGTCCGGCAACCGGTGCCAGGACCCCGATGGTTGAACCTGACTGGCGTCGCCGAACCCGCAGCCTGCAACGAGGAGAGCGACCGCGCACTGCGAGACCAGGGCCGGCCGACGAAGCGACACATGGCGATTGTCGTGCCGGTGGGTTAATCGCGGGTTACGCCGCGAGCAGGGGAGGAGACCCGCGAACCGCCCTGGCGGCCGCTGCGTAGAAACGGGAAACCGTCCCGCCCGGAGGAGGTCCCCATGAAGCGTGTCTGTCTCGTGAGCGTTGTTGCAGCCCTACTCGCGCTGCCGGCTCCCGCACTCGCCTTCCATCACACCGGTCTGCCTGCCACCTTCTGTCACGCGGCTGCCGCCGGAAGTCCGTCGAACGACAATGGCATGGCCAAGGAGTCGCTGATCGCTCACAACCCGGCTCAGGACCTGCCGCTGCCGCCGGTCGGCACGCCGGGCGACGGCCAGGGCGACGGGGGCGAGCACTGCGCCAACGCCCCGGCGGATTAGTCCTAGCCCGCAGCGCGCCGGCCGGTCCAGTCCGCGACAAGCTGGTGTCCTTACCGGCGATGACCGCGACAGGACAGGCCGATGCGAGGCGCTCGTGTCCGGCGATGCGCTAGGCGACGCTGCGCTCGCGCGTGCGCGCGCGGGAGACGAGGATGCATTCCGCGAGCTCACCGAGCCGCATCGGCGCGAGCTGCAGGTCCACTGCTACCGCATCCTCGGCTCGCTACAGGACGCCGAGGACATGGTGCAGGAGACGCTGCTGGCGGCCTGGCGCGGCCTCGCGGGATTCGAAGGCCGGGCTTCCCTGCGGTCCTGGCTCTACCGGATTGCGACCAACCGTTGCCTGAACGCACTGCGGGCCCGGTCGCGCCGACCGAGGGAGGTGCCGGCAATGGGTGAGTCGCCGGAGCCGACCAGACGAATGGAGCCGCTCTGGCTCGAGCCCTACCCGGACGTCCTGCTCGGGGACTTGCCCGACCCGGCTCCCGGGCCGGCCGCGCGGTACGAGGCCAGGGAGTCCATAGAGCTCGCGTTCATCGTCGCGCTCCAGGGCCTGCCGCCGCGCCAGCGCGTGGCGCTGGTTCTTCACGACGTGCTCGGCTTCCGCACAGCCGAGGTGGCCGAGATGCTCGACACCGGCGAGGCGTCGATCAAGGGCGCCCTGCAGCGCGCCCGCGCGAGCGTGCGAGCGCGGCTGCCGGACGCCGACCGCGAGCGCGCGCCGCGCCCCGACTCAAGCCGCGAGCGCGAACTCGTCGGCCGCTTCGCCGACGCCGTCCACGGCGGCGACGTCGACGAGATCGTCGCGCTGCTCACCGACAACGCCCTCCTCACCATGCCGCCGCAGCCGCTCGAATACCAGGGACACGAGGCCATCGCTGCCTTCCTGCGGCACCGGGCGGAGCTGCGCGGCGCGCCGCTGCGCGCCGTCGCCACCCGTGCCAACGGCCAGCCGGCCTTCGGCTGCTACCTACCGGACGCACACGCTCCGATCGCCCATGCCTACGGGCTGATCGTCCTGACGCTCGCGGGCGACGGGATCGCGGCGATCACCTGGTTCGCCGACACCGCCCTCTTCGCCCACTTCGGGCTCCCGCGTACGCTGCGCTCGTTCGTAGACTAAAACGGGATACGCGGATGAGCCCAGACAATCCCATCGCCTGCTCGCTGGACGCGGAGGAGCTGCCCCGTCGGCTCGCCGAGATACGCGCAATCGGCGCGGACGCGCTGCTGGATGGGGACGGGGGGGACGCCCTCCGCTTCCGAAACGACGAGGCGACGCGTGCCAGACTCGAGCAGATCGTCGCCGCGGAGTCCGAGTGCTGCGCCTTCCTCAGCTTCGACCTGCGCGCGACGAGCGAGGCGCTCGAGCTCCGCATCACGGCGCCGGAGGGAGCAGAAGCTCTGGCGCACGAGCTCGCGCATGCCTTCGTGGAAGGCGCCCGCCCCACGTTCCGCTGACGCGAGGCTGGCGCTTCCGCGCGCCAGGTTCGCCTTGATGGAGGCGTGCGGCGGGCTCTCTTGGGCGGGCCCGCCGGTCCGCAGAGTCGGGATCGTCGAGCAGGAAGTAGTGGCTAATCGGGTCGGTCGGCACCTGGAGGAGGAGCCGTGATCCCGGTTGCCGGGCGCGACGCGCGGGTAAGCCGGTGGCATGGCTCCGCGCTCGATCTGGAACGGCACGATCACGTTGGGGCTCGTGAACGTGCCGATCAAGCTGTACTCGGCGATCGAGTCGAAGACGGTGCATTTCAGCGAGGTGCACGCCAAGGACGGCGCGCAGATCGAGCACCGGCGGATCTGCCCGAAGGAGGGCAAGGAGGTCGACTACGACGAGGTGGTAAAGGGCTACGAGGTATCGCCGGGCCGTTACGTCGTGCTCGAGAAGGACGAGATCAAGGCGGCCGCCGGCGAGCGCGGCAAGGTCGTGCACCTGACGGAGTTCGTGGATGCCGGCGAGATCGACCCGGTCTTCTATGACAAGACCTACTACGTCGGGTCGCGCGAGGCCGAGGACGCGTATCGGCTGCTGTGCGAGGCGCTGCGCCGCTCCGGCCGCGCCGGCATCGGGCGGTTCACCTTCCACGACCGCGAGTACCTCGTCGCCGTGCGCGCGCTGGACGACGTGCTCGCGCTCCACACCATGCGCTTCCACGACGAGCTCGTCTCCCCGGACGAGCTCGACATCCCGTCCGGCGGGCGCCGTCCGAACAAGCGCGAGGTGCAGATGGCGGCGAAGCTCGTCGACTCACTCGCAGAGGATTTCAAGCCGGAGAAGTACGACGACACCTACCGCGAGTCGGTGCTCGAGCTGGTCAAGCGCAAGGCCGCCGGGAAGGAGATCGACCTGGCCGCGCAGGAGGAGCCGGAGCACGACGACCTCGAGGCCGCCCTCGCGGCAAGTCTGGGGAGCTGACGTGGCGCGCGCGCTCTGGACGGGATCCATCAGCTTCGGCCTCGTGAACGTGCCGGTCCAGCTGGTGAGCGCCGCCCGCGACCTCGACTACCACTTCAACGAGCTGCACGAGAAGGACAAGGTCCGCATCGAGCAGCGCCGATTTTGCTCCGAGGAGGATGTCGAGGTGCTGTTCGAGGAGGTCGCACACAGCTACGACCTCGACGGCAGGCAGGTGATCGTGACGGACGCGGAGCTCGCCTCCGTCGAGCCGCGCAAGACGCGCACGATCGACATCGAGGCGTTCGTCGAGCTGGTGGACATCGACCCGGTCTACTTCGACCACCCGTACCTCGTGGTGCCTGCCGGCGAGAGCGAGGGAACGCTGCGCGCGTACCAGCTGCTGGTCGACGTGCTGGGTCGCACCGGGCGCGCGGCGCTGGGCCGCTTCGTGATGCGCACGAAGGAGTACCTCGCCGCCATTCGCGTGCGGGACTGCGCGCTGACGCTCTCGACGATGCTGTTCCACGACGAGATTCGCCCGACCAGGCCGATCCCGACCGGCGGCAAGAAGCCCGCCAAGAAGCAGCTCGACCAGGCGATCGCCCTGATCGAGGCGCTCTCGGCGGACTGGGCTCCGGAGACCTACCAGGACTGCTACCGCGAGCGGCTGCGCCGTGTGATCGAGGACAAGCGCAAGCGCAGGACGATCGAGGCGCCGGAGCCCGAGAAGGAGCCGCCGCCCGCGCCGGATCTGATGGAGGCACTGCAGCGGGCGCTCGACAACGTCAAGGCGGGCCGGGACGTGCGCTCCGACGCCGACGGCGACGGCAGCTCGAACGGCGACGGGAACCTGGACAAGCTCAGCCGCGACGACCTCCTGGCACGCGCCAAGAAAGAGGACATCCGCGGGCGCACCAAGATGTCCAAGAAGCAGCTGGTCGACGCGCTGACAGAGCGGCGCGACTAGATCGGTGACGAGCGCGGCGCGCGAAGACGAGCTGGCCGCGTTCCGCAGCGCAGCGCACGCGCTGGTGGACGGCGTCACCGAGCACCTCACGGAGCTGCCTTCAGGGTCCGTCTGGCAGCCGCTCCCCGAGGCTCTGCGCAGGCGGCTGCGGGACCTGCCCCTGCCGGAGCGTCCGGTGGCGCTGGGCGACCAGGTCGCGACCACCTTGCGCGATGTCCTGCCGCACGCCATGGGCAACGGCCACCCGGCGTTCTTCGGGTGGGTCAACCCGCCGCCTTCGCCGGCCGGCGTGATGGCTTCGCTCGCGGCGGCCGCGATGAACCCAAGTGTCGTCTCCGGCGATCACGCCGACGTCCATCTGGAGCGCGCGGTGGTGCGGTGGCTGGCGGAGCTGGTGGGCTTTCCGCACGAGCCCGGCGGCGGCCTGCTCACGAGCGGCGGGTCCGCCGCGACGATCGTCTGCCTGGCGGGCGCTCGCGGCCGGGCGCTGGCGGGCGCCGGCCATGACGTACGTCGCGATGGCCTCGCCGGCGCCCCGCCGCTCATCGCCTACGTGCCGGCCGAGGCCCATAGTTGTGTGCGGCGGGGCCTGGAGCTGCTTGGCCTCGGCAGTGGCGCGATGCGCGAGGTCCCGCTCGAGGGAGGGCGGCTCGACGCGACGGCGCTCCGCGCGTCGATCGCCGCCGATCGGGCGAGCGGCGCCCTGCCGGCGCTGCTCGTCGGCTCGGCCGGCACCGTCAACACGGGTGCGATCGACCCGCTCTACGCGCTCGCGGATGTCGCGGCCGCGGAGGGCCTGTGGTTCCACGTCGACGGCGCCTACGGCGCATTCGGCGTCCTTGACCCTTCGATCGCAAACCGCTACCGCGGCATGGAACGGGCCGATTCGCTCGTGCTCGACCCGCACAAGTGGCTCGGGGTCCCGGTCGACGCAGGCTGCGTGCTCGTGCGGCGCGACGACGACCTGCGCGACGCCTTCAGCCTGATCCCGCCGTACCTGCGCCAGGACACCGGCGCGGCGGTCGGGACGTTCGCCGAGTACGGCTTCGAGCAGACGAGACCGTTCCGCGCCCTCAAGACTTGGGCGACCATCGCCGCACGCGGACGCGCCGGCATCGCCGCCCAGGTGGCGCGTGCGAACGCACTCGCCCGCGAGCTCGCGGCACTGGTGGAGCGCGAGCCCGAGCTGGAGCTCGCAGCCGCGCCCGAGACCTCCATCGTCGCCTTCCGCGCACGTCCGGCGGGCTGCCCGCCCGCCCGCCTGGAGGAGCTGGGCCGCGCTCTGCCGGAGGCCGTTCAGGCGCGAGGCCGCGCCTTCGTCACGGGCACCGTGTTCGGGGGCCGCGAGACGCTGCGCGCCTGCATCCTGCATCCCGGTACGACCTCGGAGCATCTCGCGACCCTCGTCGCGGAAGTCGTCGCCACGGCACGTACACTGGCCGCGGCGCGCTAGCGGCAACAGCCTCCGACTAGCGTTTTCGACGTCATGACGAATCTCGACGCAGCCGAATTCGAAGATCGCGGCATTGACGGATTCCGGGTCCGTCGCGCACGGCTCGCCCAGCAAGCAGGCGCGAAGAAGATCGGCATGAGCTTGTGGGAGATTCCGGCCGGCGAGGCCGCATACCCCTACCACTGGCATGTGGTCGACGAGGAGGTGATCATCGTCCTCGACGAAGGGTTGTGCCTGCGAGGCCCCCAGGGCGACTGGCGCGCACTTCCGGCGGGCGAGGTGCTTGCGTTCCCCGTCGGCGAAGAGGGCGGCCATCAGCTCTGGAACCGCGGCGCGTCTACCGCCCGTTTCCTCTCGATCTCGAGCGGGCCTTCGGAGGGCGACGACATCGTCTTCTATCCGGACAGCGGCAAGATTGGCGTCTACGCCCGCAACGTCTACGAGCTGTATATGCGCGACGGTGCGGTTGATTACTGGGCCGGCGAGATCCCACCCAGCGGCTGACGTGTCGCGCCACAAGCCGCGCAAGGCGCTGGCCCTCGGCACGCTCGGGGTGATTGCCGTCCAGCCGTGAGCAGCGCCGCGCCGCGCTTTCAGGCGCTCGCCACGGCGGCCCCCTCGTCCGGCGCCTGGAGGGGGTCCTCGTCCTTGGGGGTCCCGGCTCGCAGGCGCAGGCCGATTACGGGCAAGATCGCGGTCGACAGGATGCCTGCGCCCACAAGGGAGGCGGCGGTGGCTGAGCGCATGTGGCCCTCCTGGACCGCGATCGTGGTGATAGCCACGATCAGTGGCAGGCCCGTGGCTGAGAAGATCCCCAGGGCAGCTCGATCCCGAAAGCCGAACACGCCGCGGTACAGGAGCAGCGCGGGAGTGCCGCGAACGATCAGGAAGAGGCCGAGGAAGAGCGGCAGCTCGAGCAGGCGCACCGGATCGTCCGTGAGAGCTTTGAGGTCGAAGTTGACGCCGCTTACGACGAAGAAGAAGGGGATCAGGAAGCCGTAGCCCACCGCGGTGAGCTTGGACTCGAGCACGGCGACCTCATGCCCCTGCAACGCGATGCGCGCGATGATTCCGGCCACGAAGCCGCCGAGCAATAGGTCCAGTCCGAGCGAGTCGGCGAGCGCCCCGAGTGCGAACACCATGACCACGGCGATGCGGATCGCCAGCTGGCCGCTGGTCTCGAGGGTGCGGTCGAGCAAGGCCCAGCCGCGCCCCACACCCCGGACGGCCATCACAGCCGCCAGCACCGCCACGACGACGAAGGCCACGAGGATCACCGCATTCGTGGCCGCGCCCTTCGTGGAAAACACGAGCGTTATCAACAGGATCGGGCCGAACTCGCCCACCGCGCCCGCGGCCAGGAGGTAGGTGCCGAAGCGGGTGCGCAGCTCGCCCGCGTCGCTCAGCACCGGGATCAGGGTGCCGATGGCGGTCGTGGCCAGCGCCGACCCGGTGAACAGAAGCGACAGCACGAGTCCCGTGAGCGTGAGCAGTCCGCCCAGCGAATAGGCCAGGACGAGTGAGAGCAGCCACCCGAGGAGCCCAAGCCGGAGCGGGCTGCCGCGGATCCGCTCGAAGTCGATCTCGTAGCCCGCGAAGAAGAAGAGCATTCCGAGACCGAGATTCGAGAAGAAGTTGAGGAACGCGTCGGAATCCGCGAGGCCCAGCACGTCGGGACCGATCAGTATTCCCAGAAGGACCTCCACCACCACGACCGGCAGCGGCATACGTGTCGACACCAGGCCCGCCACGAACGCGGCGAGCGCGGCGGCGAGGACGACGAAGAGAAAGGACTCGCTGTCGATGTCGATCATGGCGCGGAAGGTGCCCCCGGGTCGATGCCCCAGCTGCAGGAGAACGACTGGCCCGGCTCGAGCAGGATCAGGTCCTTTCCGCTGCGAAATGCGTTCGGTGGACACGTCATCGGCTCGACGGCGAGGCTGCGCCGGCTCACGTCCGGAAGCGGATCCCCCGTGAAAACCATCAGATACGGATGTGCCTCGTCGACCCAAAGGGTGACCCCGTCGCCGCGGGCGGCGTGCCCCAGCTCGACCCGAGCTCGGCCATCCTCGCCGCGCTCGAGGTCGGTAAAGGCGTGGTCCAGCACGGTCGCGCCGATCTTGCGTGGTCGGCGAAAGTCGTAGTCAGTCCCCTCGACCGGGAGGCTTCCGATAGGGATGCCGCGCTCGTCCGACCGCAGCAATGTGCGCGCCGGTACGCGCAGCGTGAGCGAATCCACGCTGGGCTCGGCGCTCGCGAGGTACGGATGGTTGCCGCACCCGTACGGGCACGGACGCGGCCCGCGATTGGTGGCGGTCGTCCGGACGAGCAGGCCTTCCTCCGAGAGCAGGTATTCGACGCTGAGGGCCAGCGAGAACGGGTAGCCCGGCTGCGGATTCAGCATGTGCTCCATGACCACCCGGTCCTCCGCGCGGCCGGCGGCGGTCCACGACGCCCATCGGACGAGGCCGTGGATCGCATCCTGCTCCTCGACGTCGTCGAGAGGGAGCTGGTGGTCCTCGCCGTCGAAGCTGTAGCGGCCATCCTGAATCCGGTTCGGCCACGGGATCAGAACCTGCCCGCGCCCCGAGCTGCTCATCTCATCCGCCCCGTAGCCGTCGAGCAGCTTGCGGCCCTCGAGCGTGTACTCCCGCAGGCCGCCGCCGACCTCCACGACGACCGCCCGCTGTTCGCCGTGGACGATCTCGTGCTGCCGACCCGAGGGTGCGATCAGGGCTCCATCTCCTCCTCGAGCACGGTCCGCTGGTCGAGCGTGTACAGCAGCGCCAGCGCGGGCACGACGACGACGACGGCGACGCCGAAGACGACGAGCAGCGCGGTCAGCGTGTCGCTGGCCGCAGCGCCATCCGCGACCGTGAGCTTCTCGGGAAGCAGGTAGGGGTACTGCGCGGCCCCCCAGCCCCAGATCACCGCGACGACCGCGCCCACCGCCAGGACGCGGACGCCGCGCCGGGCGCGTCGCCAGAGCAGGAGGAGGGCCGCGGCGCCGCAGACACCCGAGGCGATCACGAGCGGCAGGCCCTCGTCGACCAGCCCGTCGTAGATGTAGCGGGCATCCGCGTGCAGGACGAAGATGCCGGCGACCGCGAGGACGCCCGCCACCACGGCCGCCCCGAGCGCCCGAGTCGCGAAATAGCGCTCGAGGTCAGGGTCGCCGAAGCGCCGCGCGTCGCTGGCGAGGAAGACCGCCGCGAGGTAGGCGCCGGCGGCTACGAAGAGGACGCCGATCAAGAGCGACACGGGATTCACCCAGCTCGTGACCGGGTCTCCCTTCGCGTTGCCGATCGGAACGCGGCCGGAGGCGACGGCGCCCGCCACCGTGCCCATGAAGAAAGGCGTCAGTACCGACGAGAGGGCGAACGCCCAGGTGGCGAGGCGCCGGCCCCGCTCCCTCGCGGCGACTCCCTGGAAGGCGAACCCGGCACCACGCAGCACGATCCCGAAAGCCGCGAGGCTGAGCGGGATGAACAGGGTCGACATGATCGACGCAAAAGCCTCGGGAAATCCGGTCCACAGCACCACGAGCACGAAGATCAGCCAGACGTGGTTCGACTCCCAGACCGGGCCGATAGCCCAAGCGATCAGGGCACGCGCACGCTTGCCGCGCTCACCGTCGCGGGCCACCAGAGTCCAGAACCCGGCGCCGAAATCTGCCCCGCCGAAAACGGCGTAGAGGGTTACGCCGGTCCAAAGGACAGCCGCGACCACGTCGGCGGTGCTCAAGCCGGCTCCTCGGACAGCTCCTGCAGATCAGGGCGCGGCGCGTACGGCCCCTCACTCTCGTCGAGCTCGGCCGTTCGCCAACGACGCGTCATCGCCCGGAGCACCAGCACGGTCGCGGTGCCGACGGCCGCATACAGCAGCAGGACCACAGTGAGGCTGATCCAAACCCCGCTCGCGTCGGTGACAGCATCCTTCGTACGCATCACGCCGTAGACGATGTATGGCTGGCGGCCCACCTCGGTCACGATCCAGCCGCACTCGAGCGCCACGACCGCCGCCGCACCCGACACCGCCGTGGCGCGCAGGAACCAGCGCGATCTGGGCATGTCCCGCCTTAAGAGCCACGTCGCGCCGAGCCATAGCCCGAGCAACATCAGGGCACTGCCGATGCCGACCATGATGTCGAACGCCCAGTGGAGCATCGTGTTGGCGGGCGGGCGCTCGTCCGGCGGTACCGAGTCGAGTCCGGTGACCTTGGTGTCGGTGCTGAAGCCGACCAGCCAGGAATCGAGGCCAGGAATGCCAATGCCCCCCTTGACGCCGTTCGAGGTGCACCGGCCGAGTATGTACTCGGTCACGTGTGTCGAGGTCTTCTGGACGCACTCCATTCCGGCGAACTTGACCGGCTGGTCTTTGGCTATCGAGCGGGCGGCGGTGTCGCCGACGCCGAGCTGAATCGGCGTGACGATCGCGGCCAGCGTCAGCGGAATCAGCAGGCCGAGGCGATGATGGCGGTCGCGCCGGCCGCGAAGCATGCCCACCGCATAGACGGAGGCCACGAGGAATCCCGCGACCATGTACGCCGCAAGGATCATGTGAGGCGCCTCGTACGCCACCGCCTCGTTGAGCAGCGCGTCGAGCGGGTTCACGTCGGTCAAGCTGCCGTCACTGGCGACCTTGAAGCCCTCCGGCGTGTTCATCCACGAATTGACCGCGACCACCGAGAGGGCGCCGCCGAGCCCCGACAGCACGACCGGAACGCCCGTCCAGAAGTGCAGCCATGGCCTCAGGCGCTTCCAGCCGAAGATGTAGATCGCCATGAAGATGGCTTCGAGGAAGAAGAACACGCCCTCGAGCGCGAAGGCCGGGCCGAAGACCTCGCCGAAGCGGCTCATGAAAGCAGGCCACAGGAGGCCCATCTCGAACGACAGCACCGTGCCGGTGATCGCGCCGACCGCGAACAGCACGGCCGCCACCTTCGACCAGCGCTGTGCGAGCCGGAGAGCCTCGTCGTCGCCTCTCCGCAGTCCGATGTAGTTGGCCGTCAGGATGATCGTGGGGAACGCGACGCCCATCGAGGCGAGGATGATGTGGAAGCCAAGCGTGAAAGCCATCTGGCTTCGCGCGGCTTCGAGGTCGGTGGCTAGTGGGAGGAGGTCTGCGCCCACTGAGTCGCCTCCGCGGCCGGGGAGGCCCGCTCGACGCTCGCGAGCTCGCCTTCGATCAGCGCGCTCTGCCGCTCACCGAAGCGGGCTCCCACCCACTTGAGCATCACCTCGATGCGGCGGCCCATCTGGCCGCCCAGGTAGAAGAGGTGGACACCCACGTAGGTGAGGAACGCGGGCCGGCCCCAAAGCTTGAGCCCGCGGATCTCACACACCGCCCTTCCTCGGCCCACGACCGCCAACGCACCCTTGTCGAGGTACCTGAACGGCGTCGATGCCCCGACCCCGCCCGCGCGGATGCCCTTCGCCACGTGATGCGCCTGCTGGATGGCCACCGTCGCGAGCCCGGGAAGCGGCTTTCCTCCGGCCCCGTCGAGACACGCGACGTCGCCGACCACCGAGATCTCGGGATGGCCGGGAACCGTGAGGTCGGGATTGACCTTGATGCGGCCGCTCCGGTCCGTTTCCGCGCCCGTCGCGCGGGCGAGCGAATCGACCAGCGCCACGGGGTGCACCCCGGCCGCCCAGACCACGGTTCTTGCATCGATCCGCTTGCTATCACCATCGGCCTCGTAGGTCACGCCGCGCTCGTCGATGTCCGTGACGCGGGCGCCCTCGCGAACGGTCACGCCGAGGTCGGCCAGATTCTCGGCGACTCTCGCGGAGAGCTTGGGGCTGAACGCGGCGACCACCCGCTCGCCGGCGTCGAGCAGGATCACGCGGGCGGTCGACGAGTCGATTCGCCGGAATGCGGCCCTAACGCTGCGCGTCGTGATCGCGAGCTGGCCGGCGATCTCGACTCCGGTGGGACCGCCGCCGACCACGACGAACGTCATCCACTCGGGCCGCTTGGCCGGATCGTCTGTGCGCTCGGCCTGTTCGAGGGCGCCGTAGAAACGGTTGCGCAGATCGACGACGTCGGCGAGCGTCTTCAGACCACACGTCACCTGTCGCCACTGGTCGTTGCCGAAGTAGGAGGTCTCCCCGCCGCAGGCGACGATCAGGCTGTCGTAACCGAGGCGGTCGCCGCGGTCGAGGACCACCTGCCGTCGCTCGGGATCGACTTCGGTGACCGCGGCCATCAGCACGGTGGTGTTGTTGCTGTGCTTGAGATAGGGCCGGATCGGGGACGCGCAGTCGCTCGGTGAGAGCGCGCCCGCGGCGACCTGGTAGAGGAGCGGCTGGAACAGGTGGTGGTTGTTGCGGTCGACGAGGGTCACGTCCGCGTCGGCGTTGTGCAGCGTGCGTGCCGCGGCGAGGCCGCCGAAGCCGCCGCCGATCACCACGACCCGGCGGCGCCCGCCGTCTGTCGGGTCAGGCGGCACCGACGCTCTCTTTCGCCGTCCGCTGGGCCCCCAGCCGCTCGAGCAGGTGGTCGCCGACCCGCAGGGCATTGGCCATCGCGGTAAGCGCCGGGTTCACCGCGCCGATGCTCGGGAAGAAACTCGTGTCGACCACGTAGAGGTTGTCGAGCTCGTGCGTGCGGCAATCGGTGTTCAGCACGGACGAGCCAGGATCGGTGCCGAAGCGGCAGGTGCCGGCCTGATGGGCCACGCCCGCGACCGGGATGGCGGTCTTCAGATAGGCGTGACGCGGGATGAGGTGGTCCGCGTGCATCCCGGTGTGGGCCAGCAGCTTCTTGAGCTTGTGGTAGAGCCGCTTCGCGGATTCGTGGTTCGTCTGCCTGTAGCTGAGTTGGATGTGTCCGTCACGGCTCAGGGTCACCCGATTCTCAGGCCTCGGAAGGTCTTCGGTCGAGAGCCAGAAGTCGACCGCATGGCGCGCCATGTCCTCCAACGTCCGCGTGGGTGCCAGCTTGGTCTGGAGCGGCTTCTCGCCCCTATACATCTCGGCCTGTGACTTGCCGATCATCTGGATGTTCCCGAGCGGGAACTCGAAGTCCTCGCTCCCGAAGTAGAAGTCGTTGAGGCCGAGGGTCTTCTGGAAGACGGTTGGGTTCGGCTCCTTCGAAAGGGCGAGGACCGCCTGGCTGTTGTGGAAGGTGTAGTTGCGTCCGAGCTGATCGGAGCGGTTCGAAAGGCCGTTCGGGTGCCGCTCCGTGGCCGAGGCGAGCAGCAGCTGTGCCGAATTGGCCGCCCCGCAGGAGACCACCACGATGTCTGCGCTGTAGCTTTCGCGCTCGCCGTCACGGTCGACCGCGACCTCGGTCACGGCGCTGCCGCTCGGATTGGTGTGGAGCGCCACCGCCCGGGCGTTTCGGACCAGCGTGACGTTCGGGTACTCGAGGGCCGGGCGAACCGCGAGCACCTCGGCATCCGACTTGGCGTGCACGAGGCACGGGAAGCCGTCGCAGGTCCCACAGCGGACGCAGGCGCTGTGGGCCATATCGGGCTCGTTCAGCATCACCCCGCACGGCGCATGGAAGGGCTGATGGCCCTGAGCTTCGAGATCGTCGGCGAGCTGCTGGATGCGCGGCTCGTGCGACACGGCGGGGAAGGGATACGGCGCGCTGGCGGGGGGCTCGGTCGGGTCCTCACCTCGTGCGCCGTGCACCTGGTAGAGCTGCTCGGCCTCCGTGTAATACGGCTCCATCTCGTCGTAGCCGATCGGCCACGCGGGTGAGATGCCGTCGTGGTGGCGCAGCTCACCGAAGTCCTCCTCCCGCAGGCGGTAGAGAGCGGCGCCGTAGAGCTTCGTGGCGCCGCCGACGAAGTAGTGCACCTGGGGCTGGAACGCCTTCGCTGTCTCGCCGTCGAACCAGGTGTCCTCCGAGATGTAGCGGTTGTCGATGAACACGTCCCCGATGGACCAGTTGTGCGGCTCGCGCTTGAGCCAGTCCCCGCGCTCCAGCAGGAGAATGCGCTTGCCCGAGGGAGCGAGACGCCTCGCGAGGGTGCCTCCGCCCGCGCCGCTGCCGATGACGATGACGTCGTAGCTGCTCATCCGGTGATCTCCTCCAACGCCTCGGCCAGCACGATTCGCGCAGCAGCCTCGATCAGGGCGAGGTGCGAGAACGCCTGCGGGAAGTTGCCCAGGTGCCGACCGGTACTGGTGTCGAATTCCTCGGCGTAGAGACCGAGCGGCGAAGCGACGCTCAGCAGACGCTCCATCAGGTCGCGGGCGCGCTGGTAGTCGCCGACGATTGCCAGGGCCGATACGAGCCAGAAGGAGCAGATCAGGAAGCTCCCCTCCTTGCCCGACAGGCCGTCGTCCGTCTCGCCGGTCCGATAGCGGAGCACGAACCCGTCCTCGGTCAGGTCGTCGGCGATGGCCTCGACGCTCTTGCGCAGGCGCTCGTCGTCCGCCGGCAGGAAGCCGAAGATCGCGGCCAGCAGGGTGGAGGCGTCCAGCGAGTCCGTGTCGTAGTGCTGGCGCAGGACACCGTCGCGCACCCCGTGCTCGAGGATGTCCTCCTTGATCTCGTCGGCCGTGGCGTGCCAGGTCGCCGGCAGGTCCCGGTCCGCGCGGATCTCTGCGAGCTTGGCCGCGCGGTCCAGCGCGACCCAGCACATCAGCTTGGACGAGACGTAGTGCTGAGGCGCACCTCGGGCCTCCCAGATGCCCTGGTCGGGGTGGCGCCAGACGTCGGTCGCGCACCTCGCCTGTGCCTCGACGATCGGCCACAGCCGCCTCGGCAGGCGCTGGCTGTGGCGCGCGTGCAGCAGAATCGAGTCGAGCGCGGCGCCGAAGACGTCGTTCTGCCTCTGGTCGAAGGCGCCGTTGCCGAGGCGCACCGGATGGGCTCCGGCGTAACCGGACAGCTCTTCGCGCGTGGACTCCGTGAGGTCACGGCGCCCGTCGATCCCGTACATGATCTGGAGGCCGCCGTCGTCGTTCGGCTCGAGGTCCGCGACGAACTGCATGAACTCGTCGGCCTCCCAGTCGAGGTTCAGGAAGTGCAGCGCCTGCAGCGTGAACGTCGAATCCCGGATCCACGTGAAGCGGTAGTCCCAGTTGCGCTCGCCGCCGGGCGTCTCAGGGAGAGAGGTCGTAGCCGCCGCCACCGTCGCGCCGGTCGGCATGTACGTCAGCCCCTTGATCGTGAGCGCCGAGCGCTGGATCGGGTCGCGCCAACGGTGGTCGGGGAGCCGGGCCTGACCGAGCCAGCGGCGCCAGTACCGGACCGTCGCCTCGAGACGCGCGTTCGCCTCGTCGACGTCCTGGGGAACGGCGTTCCCCTCTGCCCAGGAGAGCGCGCAGAAGGCCTGGTCGCCCTGCGCGAGCTGATGACGTCCCCGCACGCGGTCGCCCTCGATGCCCAGTAAGAGGTCTGTGTGAAGGCGGATCGTGAGGTCCCCGGCCCGCGCGTCGGCGGTGTGGCGCTCCTCGCCGACCAGCGACCAGTCCGCCGGGGTCCGGCCGTAGTCGAAGTCGGGCTCGCAGACCAGCTCGAGCTCGACGTTCCCATCCAGGCAGAGCACGCTGCGAACGAGCATGTGGTCGGCGTCGTCGTCCGCCGGCGGCCGCGTGTGCGGCGTAATCAGGTCCTCGCCGTGCTGGGGGCCCATCGTCAGGGCGTCGCGCACGAGGATCCAGCCCGTGGGGGTCTTCCACGTGGTGGCGAGCACGTTGGTCCCAGGCTCGTAGATACGGGCGGTGGGGTGGTTGATCCCGAACGGGCCCAGCCGGAACGAGCCGGCCTGGCGATCGAGCAGGGAGCCGAACACGCTTGGCGAGTCGAAGCGCGGCACGCAGAGCCAGTCGATCGAACCGTCCGGGGCCACGAGCGCGCTGGTGTGGCAGTCGGAGAGGAAGGCGTAGTCGGCGATCGGGGGGAAGGGCGACGGAGCGGCGGCGCTCTGTGGCGCGGCCTCGGTCGTGGCGCTCATGCCGACACCCACGGATCGTGCCAGCGACCGTGCCCGGCGACGAGGTCGTCCGCGGCGCCCGGACCCCACGACCCCTTCTTGTACGCGTGGAGCGGGGGAGGGGCGTCGAGCAGCGGCTGCATGATCCGCCAGGTTTCCTCGACGCTGTCCTGCCGCTTGAAGCGCCTGCTGTCGCCGATCATCGCCGCGCGCAGCAGCACCTCGTACGGCGTCGCGCCCTCGCCCCCCTGCTCCGAGAACTCCAGATCGAGGCTTACCTGCTCGGGCTGCTCCACATCCGCGCGCTGGGCCTCTACCAGCAGCCTGATCCCGGTGGTGGGGTAGAGCCGCACGATGAGCTGGTCGGGCTCCGGGCGTCGCGTGCCCTCGGGGAGGAAGCCGAGCCGCGGCGGCTGCTTGAACACGAGCCGCAGCTCGGTGACTGTTGTGGGCAGGTTCTTGCCCGTGCGGATGAAGAACGGCACCCCGGACCAGCGCCAGTTGTCGACGTGCAGCTGCAGAGCGGCGTAGGTCTCCGTCGTCGAGTCGGGAGCCACGCCATCGATCCCGCGGTAGCCGTCGTGCTGACCGCGCACGTAGTGCGCGGGGTCGGCGGCGGGCATGGCCTGGAAGACCGAGACCATCGCGTTCTCCAACGTGCTTGGGTCGCCGCCCGCAGGCGGCTCCATCGCGGTGGTGGCCACGACCTGCATCAAGTGATTCACGACCACGTCGCGGAGCGCCCCGACGGGATCGTAGAAATGGCCACGATCGTCCACGCCGAAGGTCTCGGCCATCGTGAGCTGCACGGACGAGATGTAGTTGCGATTCCAGATCGGCTCGAACATCGTGTTCGCGAAC
>JBKPSR010000017.1:0-21916 GCA_046735115.1 Actinomycetota bacterium | reverse complement strand
TGCGCCACGCAATTAACGGCTCGGATAGCTGCTCCTCCGCCGCCGCCGACCCGCGCAACGACCCGGTCTTCCCTTAGGCAAGGCGATACTGACGAAGCGGACGACGGGCTTCGAACCCGCGACCTTCGGCTTGGGAAGCCGACGCTCTACCAACTGAGCTACGTCCGCGCGGGCGGTCGGGTCCGACCGCGCCGGGGCGATTTTAGCGGCGCGGGCTCGGGCGGCTGGGCGCTATCTATGGTTCTGAGCGGTCATGCGGAGAGTGCTCTCCCCCGTCCCGATCGCCGTCATCGGCGTCCTGCTTGCGCTGATCGCGCTGCTCGCCTACGGGCTGGTTCAGAACGAGCCGGACCGGGGTGTCGACGAGGCGCTCGCGCGGGGTGAGCGGGCGCCCGCCCCGGCGCTCGAGCTGCCGAAGCTCGGCGGTGGGGACACGGCTTCGCTCGCGGACTACCGAGGGCAGGTGGTCGTGCTCAACTTCTGGGCCTCCTGGTGCAAGCCGTGCAGGGCAGAGTCGCCGCTGCTCGAGCGCTGGCACCGCCGCATCCTCGCCCGGGGCGGCACGGTGCTCGGTGTGGACATGCAGGACGTGACCGGGTCGGCGCAGGCATTCATCGACGAATACGGCCTGAGCTATCCGATGCTGAAGGACAAGGAAGGCGAGGGCGTGGAGAAGTTCGGCGTGGTCGCCTACCCGGAGACGTTCGTGATCGATCGCAGGGGCCGCATAGCCGCCGTGCAGCGCGGGCCTGTCAACGAGCGCTTCATGCGCAGGTCGGTAGCCCCCCTCCTGGAGCGCTCGTGAGGCGCGCGGCGCTCGCCCTAGTCGCGCTCGTGCTGGCGACCCTGCCCGCAACGGCGGTGGCGCAGGACTGCCCGCGCACCTCGCTCGGCGACATCGAGGACGAGGTCATGTGCCCGGTCTGCGGCACCCCGCTCAGCCTCGCGAGCGAGGCGCCTCAGGCGCAGGACGAGCGCGCCTACATCCAGCGGCTGATCGACCGGTGCGAGTCGAAGGACCAGATCAAGCGGGCGCTCGTCGCCCAGTACGGCGAGAACATCCTCGCCCTCCCCGGTGACGAGGGAAGCGACGATCTCGGCGACGTCCTCGTCTACGTGATCCCGGCCCTCGGCATCTTGCTCGCGGCCGCCGGGATCGCCTTCGCCGTGATCCGCTGGCGCCGGCCGACGTCGCGCGGGCGCGGCTCCGCCGTGCCCGCCGCCGAGGGCGCGCGGCTCGAAGACGACATGGAGCGCTACGACTTGTGATCGCGCAGGACTCGGGCGTCGACGCCACGGTCTTCGCGGCGTTCGCCGTCGGCTTCATCTCGTTCGTGTCGCCGTGCGTCCTCCCGCTGGTGCCGGGCTACCTCTCCACGATCTCGGGCGTCTCGTTCGCGGACATCCAGGAGGGCAAGGGCCGCACGAAGGTGCTCGGCCCCGCGATCCTGTTCTGCCTCGCCTTCACGGCCATGTTCGTGGCGCTCGGCATGACCGCCACGGGCCTCGGCCAGACGCTTCAGGACAACCGCGCGGTCCTGCGCCAGATCTCCGGCGTCGTCATAGCGCTTCTCGGCGTGTTCTTCATCGCCACGCTGTTCGTGCCCAAGCTGAATCGCGAATGGCGCCCCGAGGAGCTCATGCGCCGTGCCCACACCGGCGGCCCGATCATCGCCGGGCTGGCCTTCGCCGTGGCCTGGCTCCCCTGCACCGGCCCCACGCTCGGAGCCATCCTCACCGCCGCCTCGCAGGAGTCCACAGTCGGCCGCGGCGGCGTCCTGCTCGCCTTCTACGCGCTGGGCCTCGCCGTCCCGTTCATCCTCAGCGCGCTCGCCTTCACGACCTTCTCGGGCATCTTCCGCTTCTTCCGCAACCACTACGCCGCCATCACACTCGTCTCGGGCGTGATCCTCATCGCAATGGGCGTGCTCCTCTTCACGAACGAGCTGACCACGCTGAACGCCGAGGCGCTCCGCGCGATGGACGACCTCAACCTGAACTTCTTCAGCGAGCTCTAACGAGCCGCGCGCCTGAGGAACGGCACGACCGTCCGGAGGAAACGGTTCCGGCGGGGAGCAGCCGAAAGCGGGTCGAGATGGCTCGCCTTCCTGTCGTCCACCACGGTTGTCCGCGAGATGTGCGACCTCCGGGCCAGCCTGCGCGCGGCGCGCGCGACCCGGCCGTCCGTCAGGTCGGTGGAGTAGGCGTAGAGCGGCCCGTGGATCTCGTCCCCGTGCAGCAGCCGCAGCCCTAGGTAGCGCGCCGCCCGCGTCATGCGCAGCCGGCTTGCGGCGTCGATGTCGAGCGTCAGTCGCCGCGGGTAGTACCACTCGGTCGCATTCGGCGACTCGGTTGCCCACGCCTTCGCATGGCGGAGAAGCGGGGTGAGCTCGCCGTCGACCCACCCGCGCGGATCGCCTGAGCCGGCCAGGTGGCCTGCGCGCAGGTGGATGATGCTCAGGTCGTCTGGCGACGTTGTTTCGTCGAACGCGTAGCCGAAGAGCGCCTCGTTCGTGACGGGGACCTCCGGTCTCACGAAGTCCGGGAGCAGCGGGAACTGCTGCAGCACTGACCGCTCGTCCGGCCGCTTGTAGGCCCAGAGCGCTCCGACCTCGGTGAAGATCGGACCGATCTCCGGGATGCCGAGCCTCAGGATGTCGTAGAAGACGTCCCCGCCCCGGATGTCGGCCAGCTCGGACTTTGCGCGCTGCAGGTCGGCGGACGCGAAGCTACCGAGAAGCCCTCCGTCAATCAGCACCAGCCCGGACAGGTCGCGGTACCCGGGTCGGCCGCGGAAGTCCCAGGCTGCGTAGGCGACGGCGATCGAGGCCCCGGCGGAGTGGCCGCCGAGGAGGACGCGGCGGCCGCCCCGCCGGGCGCGCCGGATCACGCTGCGGAGGTCCCGGAGCTGGAGCTTCAGACCCCAGTCGGCCACGAATCTGGCGTCCGGTCCCGCGACTCGCCCGTACCGGAGGCCGAGGTAGTAGTCCTGCGCCCGCTGCGGATTGCCGGTGCGGAACACCGACGTGTCCTCGAAGGCCTGCTCACGCCGGTCCACGATCCAGACCTGGAGATGCGGCACGCGCCGAACCATGTCGCGCGCCACGGGAACCAGGTTCCCGGCCCCGCCGAGCGTGCCGGGCACCAGCACCAGCACGGTGCCGGCGCCGCGCGGCCCGAGCTGCTTCACGAAGACGCGGTCGTACTTGGCCGGCCCGGGCCCGGGCGGGACCTTCATCGGCACGTAGCGGTCGAGCGCCTGAGCCGGCGCCGCCACCGCGAGCACCGAGGCGAGTGCGAATCCCAGCGCCAGCCTCAGCAATCCGCGCATACCACTCGGTCGACCGCTGGAGTACCTCACATGGATTCCGGCGCCTCGACCCCGAGCAGGTCGAGAGCCTGAGCCAGCACCCGCTTCGTGAGCACGCTGATCGCGATCCGCACGTCCTCGTCGCCGCCCTCCTCGGCGGCGCCCACCACGCGGCAGTCGCGGTAGAAGGCCGAGAAGTCCTGCGCCGTCTCGGTCGCGTACGCGGCGATGCGGTGCGGAGCGCGCTTGTCGGCCGCCTCCCGAATCTCCCCGGGCAGCTCCAGCAGCCGCTTGATCAGAGCCCGGGCCGACGGGTGGAACTCCTCCGAGCTCGCGCGCAGGTCGGCCGCGAGCGCCTGCTCCACGCGCTCCTCCCCCGCCTTTCGCAGGATCGAGGCGATGCGTGCGTGCGCGTACTGCACGTAGTAGACGGGGTTGTCCTGGGACTGGCTGCGCGCGAGCTCCAGGTCGATCTCGAGCGGCGAGTCGTGGCTGCGCGAGGCGAGGAACCAGCGGGCGGCGTCGACGCCGATCTCGTCGAGCAGGTCGTCGAGCGTGACGATCGCGCCGGCGCGCTTCGACATCTTCACGCGGTCGCCCGCCTCGGTGAGGTTGACGAGCTGCATGATCAGGATCTCGTACGCCTCCGGGTCGCCGCCGAGGGCCTCCCAGGCGATCCTCATCCGGGTGACGTGGCCGTGGTGGTCCGCCCCCCAGATGTCGATCGCGCGGTCGTACTCGCGCCCGATCTTATGGACGTGGTAGGCGATGTCCGAGGCGAAGTAGGTCCACTCGCCGTTCGAGCGGCGCAGCACGCGGTCCTTGTCGTCACCGTGCGCGCTCGTCCGCAGCCACAGCGCGCCGTCGTGCTCGTACACGTCGCGGCCGAGCCGTTCGATCGCCGTCGCCACGGCCCCGCCCTCGTGCAGCGTCCGCTCGGAGAAGAACTCGTCCATGTGCACGCGGAACCGCCCGAGCGTGTCACGTACCCCCTCCAGCATCAGCCCGATGCCGCGCTGGGCCAGCTCATCCGGGTCCGCGTCCGCCGCGCCCTCGATTCGCTCGGCGAGCTCGGTCACGTAGTCGCCGCGATAGCCGTCCTCGGGCGGCTCCTCGCCGCGCGCCCGCGCCCGGATCGACTCTCCGAAGCGCTGCACCTGGCTGCCCGCGTCGTTCACGTAGTACTCGCGCTCGACGCGGTGCCCGACCCGGTCGAGGATCCGCGCCAGCGAGTCGCCATACGCGGCGTGGCGCGCCGACGCGATCGTGATCGGCCCGGTCGGATTCGCGCTTACGAACTCGAGGTTCACGTGCTCGCCGCCGGTGCCGGCCCCATAGTCGGCGCCCGCCTCGAGCAGCGCGGCCACCGTGTCCAGGTACCAGCGGTCCGCCATGAACAGGTTGAGGAAGCCGGGGCCGGCGATCTCGACCCGCTCGACCGTCTCCCCCAGCCTGTCGCCCAGCTTGTCGCCGAGCCGCGCGGCAACCGCTCGCGGCGGCTCGCCAAGCGAGGGCGCGAGCAGCATCGCGGCGTTCGTGGAGTAGTCGCCGAAGTCCGCCCGTGGCGGCCGGTCGAGCTTGAGCCCCGCCCGGCGGCCGTTGCCGCCTACCTCCGCGGCGCTCTCCTCCACGGCGTTGGTCAGGTTGGCGACGGGGTCCACGGCCATCTACTAATAGTGATACGGCTCGTGGGCGAGGATCTTGTGCGCTCGATAGAGCTGCTCGAGCAGCACCACACGGGCGAGCTGATGAGGGAGCGTGAGCCTGCCGAGCGAGAGCCGGGTGTCGCACCGGTCGAGGTCGAGCCCGCGCGGCCCTCCGATGACGAAGCAGAGCTCGCGGCCCTCCTGCCTTCGTTCCTCGAGCCAGCGGCTCAGCTCAACCGAGTCGAACTCGCGCCCGTCGCTCGCCAGCAGCACCAGGTGCGCCCGCTCGGGGATGCGGCGCGGCACGCGTTCGTCCGCGGGCACCTCGACCAGCTCGAGGCGCGCGAGCCCGGCGAGCATCTTGCGGTAGTGCTCCACGTCGTCCTGGAAAGGCGGCCGCAGGCGCCCCACCGCGATCACCAAGATCCGCATCAGCGGGTGCGATACTACGCGCGTGCCCGAGGACGGCGAACGCCACTTCAACATCCACACCGACCCGGACACGATGGCGGGGCACTACGCGAACTTCGCCAACGTGTCGCACTCGGACTACGAGTTCACGCTCACGTTCGCGCGCGTGGACCACGAGGTCGAGGAGGGCGAGGTGCCCGGCGTGGTCGTGTCACGTATCAACCTGTCGCCGCGTTTCATGCGCGAGTTGATCGACGCCATGGAGGACAACTTCTCCAAGTGGCGCACGCGCGAGGGCATTCGCGATCTGCCGGAGTTCGGCGAGCCCGGCGCGCCCAGCTAGCCACGCAGGTAGCGCAGGCAGACCTCGACCGCGCCGTCGATGCTGGCCCAGTCGAGGTTGTCCGGGACGTCCGACTCCCAGTGGTACTCCGCCGGGAACTTGGTCTCGTCGATGCCGCCGAGCGTGCAGCTCGCGTAGCCGGCGCGCAGCGCGATCAGGGCGTCGGTCGCGGCCACGGTGCGGAGGCCGCGCAGCAGCTCGACGCCGGCCTCCGCCCCGGCGCGCGCGAGCGCCTCGCGTGAGGACTCCGTGTAGTGGCGCATCCGCAGCATCCCCTCGGCCTCCACGACGCACAGGTGGGGCGAGCCGATGCACTCGAGGCAGACGAACTCCGTCGTGTTCCTGTCGAGGTGTGCGAAGTGGCGCCGCCCGAAGGCCTGCATGCCTTCCATGAAGCCCTCCTCCGAGCCTGTGGAGAGCAGGATCACGCGGACGCCCTCGGATGGCCGCTCCGCCAGCTCGTGCGCGAGGGCGACTACCGCGCCCACGGCGCTGAGGTTGTCGTTGGCGCCCGGCACGACGCGGCTGGCGCCGATGTTCACCATCGCGACGGTTGCGCCGAGCGAGAAGAACAGCCCGCCTCGCTTGAGCATGCGCCGGCCGAGGACGCCCCAAAGCGCGACGAGCACAGGCCCGAGAAACGTCCCGTAGATGATCGGGATGCTCTGGTTGGCGCGCTCGTGCAGCCTCGGCACCAGCTTCATGCCCAGCCGCGGCAGCGCCGGGTGGAAGACGAGCCCGCTGTGCGCGGCGTCGTGGTGCGCCACAAAGACGACGGTCCGCGGCGCATCGGGGTCGCCGAGCTCGGCGACGACGTTCCACGTCGGGCGGTGAGGCAGCGTGCGGCGGCGGAACCAGAGGCTGCCTCCGCTGACGTCGTCGTAGACCGCCGCCGAAGCGAACCCGCCCACGAGCGCGGCCGGCAGGCGACCGAGCATCGCCACCACTGCGGAGCCCGCGTTCAACAGACCGAGCGGCCACCAGTAGCCGCCGTGGGCGCGCTCCTCCTCCACGCGCACGTCGCGGCAGCCCGCGCCGCGCAGCTCGCCCGCAAGCCACTCCGCCGCCCGGCGTTCGTTCTCCGACGCCGACGGGCGCTCGTACGAGGCCAGCTCACGGATCACCCGTTCGATGAGTGGACGGCGCGACACGCGGCGCGGCAGCCTATCCGTCGCGGAATGCCACCCCGGCGCCGATGCGCTCGAGTGTCGTCGGATGCGTGTCGAACAGGACATGCAGCCACTCGGGCGGGTCCGGGTCCGCGACGTTCTGGATCGCGATCCGGCGCTGGAACCCGATGAAGTCGTTGGGGTCGCGGGTGAGCTCGAGCGAGAAGGAGTCCGCGCTCGCCTCCACCCTGCGCGAGAGCGCGTTCGAGGCGCAGCCGAGACCGAGGCTCACGAGCGCGATGGCGAGCGCGATCGCCGGCAGCGCGGCCGGCGTGCCGAGTCGCTCGCGTCGCGCGAAGCGCTCGGACAGCGCCTGCGCCAGGAAGGTGCCGGCGGGTGCCACGATCGCGAGCCAGGCCAGGCCGCGGATCAGGTCGTCGTGCTTCTGGTGCCCGAGCTCGTGCGCCACGACCCCGCGCACCTCCGCCGGCGAGAAGTCGCGGATCAGGTTGTCGTACAACACCACGCGCTTGCTGTGCCCGAGCCCGATCACGTAGGCGTTCGCGGCGCTCGTGCGGCGGCTCGCGTCCACGCGGTAGACCTCGCCCACGTCCACGCCGGCGCGCTCGGCCAGCCGCAGCACCTCCGTGCGCAGCTTCCCGGTCGGCAGCGGCTCGAACTTGTTGAAGAGCGGGTCGATGACGATCGGGTAGAGCCAGATCGTCACGACCCCGTAGGCGACCACCAGCACCGCCCCCGGCGCCCACCAATGCCGCGGGAAGCGGCGAATGAGCGCCATCGCGATCAGGCCGCCGATGGCCGCGGTGACCGCGCCGATCGCGGCCGCCTTCAGGACGTCGACCGTCCAGTCCGGCCAGGACTGGGTGGCGAGGCCCACGTCGAGGGAGCGCTTGCGCATCCAGGCGGTGACGGGTAGCTGCGTCGCCACGACCACGACCGAAATGGCGGCTCCGGCGGCGGCGCCGCCGAGGAGCGGTCGCCGCTCGAGCCGCGCCAGGAGGCGGCGCGGCGGGTGCCACGCCAGCACGGCGAGCGTGCCGATTCCGATCCCGAGCCCGGCGAGCGCCAGCACGCGCTGGAGGCTCCTGAAGTCCTCCGCCCGGTCGAGCTGGGATGCCGTGAAGTACTGTTGGGCCTCGATCGGGGCGGGCTCGATCAGGCCGCCGCGCGGCCGGAGCAGATAAGTCGCCGCGGCGGCCACGGCCACCGCCACGACGATCGCAAGCGGCAGCCTCGAACGCCCCATTCCGCCGACACTGTAGAAGCCCTCAGATGCGCATCGCCCTGCTGTCAGACGTTCACGGGAACCTGCCCGCCTTCGAGGCGGTGCTGGGCGATGTCGAAGACGAGTCCGTCGAGGAGGTCTGGTGCCTGGGCGACCTGGTCGGCTACGGCGCTCAGCCGGATGCCTGTGTCGAGCTCGCCCGCGACCGCTGCGACCTCGTGCTCGGCGGGAACCACGACCTCGTCGTGGCGGGCGAGATCCCGATCTCCGACTTCTCGTCGAGCGCGGCCGCCGCGGCACGCTGGACCCAGGAGACGATCACCGAGGAGACGATGGGCTACCTGAAGCAACTCAAGCCCGCCGACCCGGAGCGCGAGCCGGCGCTCTACCACGCGAGCCCGCGCGACCCGGTCTGGGAGTACGTCCTCTCCACCTGGCAGGCGGACGAATGCATCGACCTGATGGAGGCCCGCGTCGGCGCCATCGGGCATTCGCACGTGGCGCTCTGGTTCCAGCGCGCCGAGGAGGGCAAGGTCTCGGGCTCGACCGCGGAGGCGGACCTGGAGCTCGACCTCTCTGACGGGCGCTGGCTCGTGAACCCCGGCGGGGTGGGCCAGCCGCGCGACGGCGACCCGCGTGCCGCGTGGCTCCTGCTAGACACCTCTGGGTGGAAGGCGAATTGGCGTCGAGTGGATTACCCGATCGACGAGGCCGCCCGGGCGATCGAGGAGGCGGGGCTCCCGCGCATGCTCGCGGAGCGGCTGTACAGCGGGCAATGAGGAAACTTAAGGGACAGTCCGTTTATGTTCTCGCGGTGCTCGCGGCGGGCGCCTGCCTGGCCGCGGCCGGCTGCGGTGGCGACGACGAGGGCAAGCCGATCCCCACCGCCACTGCCACCGCCCTCCAGTCGGAGCTCGACACCATCCAGGCGCGCGTGGACAACGGGAGCGCCGGGGCCTGCCGGGACATCCTGGAGGGCTCGCGCGGCCCGAACAAGCAGCGTGTGCAGCAGCTGATCGACTCGATGCCGGACAGCGTCGACTCCGACGTGCGCTCGGCGCTCCAGGACAGCTTCGACAACCTCTGGAACCTCGTTGAGCAGGACTGCCAGGACAAGGCCGACAAGGAGCAGTCGCAGAAGCAGGAGCAGCCCGAGCAGCAGCCGACCCCGACGGAGACGACCACGACCGAGACGACACCGACGGAGACGACGCCGACAGAGACGACTCCCACCGAGACGACCCCGCCGTCCCAGACCAACGACGACAATAGCGGTGGCGCTCCCGGGAACGGAAACGGGAACGGGAACGGGAATGGGAACGGGAACGACCTCGGCGGCGGCGCCTCCCCCGACGGCGCCGACCTGGGGAGCGGCTGAATGAGCTCGCCGACCGAGGTCGCCGGCCGCTACGTGATCGAACGTCGCCTCGGTGCCGGCGGCATGTCGACCGTCTTCCAGGCGAGCGACACCGTGCTCGAGCGGCCGGTGGCGGTGAAGCTGCTGGCCGAGCACCTGGCCGACGACGAGGCGTTCGTGTACCGGTTCCGGCGCGAGGCGCTCTCGGCGGCGCGCCTCCAGCACCCGAACATCGTCCAGGTCTTCGACTCGGGTCAGGACACGAACAGCGGGCGGCACTACATCGTCATGGAATACGTGGACGGGCCGTCGGCCGCCGACATGCTGCGCGAGCGCAAGCAGCTCGAGATCGACGAGACCGTGGAGCTCGTGCGCGACGCCTGCCACGGGCTCGACTACGCGCACCGCGCGCGTGTCGTCCACCGCGACGTGAAGCCCGGCAACCTGCTGTACGCCGAGGAGATGGGCCTCACGAAGCTCGCCGACTTCGGGATCGCAAAGGCGGCCGAGCAGACCCGGATCACCCAGGTCGGCTCGGTGCTGGGCACCGCGGCGTACCTGTCACCCGAGCAGGCGCGCGGCGAGGAGGCGGGGCCAGCCTCGGACATCTACTCGCTGGGCGTCTGCGCTTACCAATTCCTCACGGGGAGGCTGCCGCACGAGTACGCGTCGCTGACCGAGCTGGCGCTGAAGCAGCAGCAGGAGCCGGTGGCGCTGATCACCGACTATCGGCCCGAGGTCCCGCGTGAGCTCGACGACGCCGTGCGCGTGGCGCTCGAGCGGGACCCGGAGGCGCGCTACTCCACCGCGCTGGAGATGGCCGAGGCGATCGAGGCGGGTACGCGCGGCGAGGCGACCGCCGCGACGCAGAAGCTCGGCATGAGCGACTCCGACGCGACGCAGGCGCTCGACGACACGGCAGCGACGCAGGCGCTCCAGCGCACCTCGCTCGGTCCGGCGGCGACGCGCGTGCAGCAGGCGCCCCCGGTGACCACGCCGCCCGCGCGCAGGCCGCGCGAGGAGCGGGTCCCTGCGCAGCGCTCCGCCCGCAGGCGCGGGTGGGCGAGCTTCATCGCCCTGCTGGCCGCGCTCGCGGCCATCGCGGTCGTGGCGATCGCGCTGCTGTCGTCCTCGAGCGGGTCGAGCGTGGACCCGGTGGACACGGGCGACCTTCAGCAGCAGATCGACGGCATCAGCAACTTCATCTCGCAACACTCCCGCTGAGCACCCGCTCGGCCTCAGCCGCGAAGCTCCCCGCCTCGATCGCCTCGCGCAGACGCCGCATCAGGCGCTCCATGAAGGTGAGGTTGTGCAGCGACAGGAGCCGCTTGGCGGTGAGTTCGTTTATCCGTGAGAGGTAGTGCAGGTACGCGCGCGTGTGCTCGCGGCACGCCGGGCACGGGCACTCGGGGTCGATCGGGTCCGTGCTCGTGCGGTGTTCGCCTTTCGTCAGGTCCAGCCGCCAGCGGCCGCGCGGGTCGTCCACGAGAGCGCTCCCATGCCGTGCGAGGCGCGTGGGGGTCGCGCAGTCGAACGTGTCGATCCCGGCGCCGACGGCGTGGACGATGTCGTCCACGTCGCCGATCCCGAGCAGGTGCCGCGGCGGCCCCTCCGGCAGGCCGGCGAGCGACCAGCCCACGACCTCGCGCATCTGCTCCTTGTCCTGACCGAGCGAGCCTCCGATCGCGATGCCGTCCACCCCCGACGCCGCCACGTACGCGCTCGACTCGGCGCGCAGGTCCTCGTAGACCCCTCCCTGCACGATCCCGAACAGGAGCTGCCCGGGCGGCGCGTGCTCCCGGCACCACCCGACGCAGCGGTCGAGCCAACGGTGCGTGCGCTCCATCGAGGCGGCGGTGTAGTCGCGCTCCACGTGGAAGGGCGTGCACTCGTCAAAGGCCAGCGCGATGTCCGCGCCGAGCGCGGCCTGCACCTCCATCGAGGTCTCGGGCCCCATGAAGCGCTCGCGCCCGTCGGCGTACGAGCGGAAGCGCACGCCCTCCTCCTCGATCGAGATCACCATCGACTGGCGCCGGTCGCGACGGCGCTTGATCTCCTCGGCGACCGAGCCGTGGCCCATGGAGAAGACCTGATAGCCGCCCGAGTCGGTGATGATCGGTCCCCGCCAGCCCATGAACTCGTGCAGCCCGCCGAGCTCGGCGATCAGCTCGTGGCCCGGCTGGATGAAGAGGTGGAAGGTGTTGCCGAGCACCATGTCGTAGCCGAGCTCGGCGACCTCGCTCGCGTGGAGCGACTTGACGGTGGCCGTGGACGCGAGTGGGACGAAGGCGGGCGTGCGCACCCGCCCGTGCGGCGTGTGGAGGACGCCCGCGCGGGCGCCGGCGTCACGAGCGGTGATCTCCAATGCCGCCACACCCCGAACATAAAGGGACTGTCCCTTTAATAACGAGGCCGCCCCCGGGGCGGCCTCGCCTTGTCCGGCTCAGTGGGCGCCGGTCAAGCTTCTGTGGCGCGTCCCTCGACCGCGGCCGGCTCGCCGCTTCCGTTGCCCGAGCTCGAGATCGAGATCCGGCGCGGCTTGCGCTCCTCCGGCTTTGGGATGCGCACCTCGAGCACGCCGTGGTTGAAGGACGCCTCGATCCGGCCCGGATCGACTCCGTCCGGCAGCGTCAGCGAGCGGTTGAAGCTCCCGAAGGAGCGCTCGATCCGGTACCAGCCCTTCTCACGCTGCTCGTGCTCGGCCTTGCGCTCGCCCGAGATGGTGAGCGTGCCGTCCTGCACCTCGATGTTCACGTCTCCCTCGGTGAGGCCGGGGAGATCCGCCTTCAGCACGAAGTGGTCCTCCACCTCGACGAGGTCCATCGGCGGCACCCAGCGCCGCCCCTGGTCCGTCTGGCCGAAGAAAGCATCGAAGACACGGTCGATCTCACGGGTAAAGGGCTCGGGCTTCACGAGTAGGGCCATAATTCACCTCCGTCGTATATGACAATGGCAGGATAAAACCTGAGTCGCCTCTTGTCAAGTTTCCTGCTGCACCTCCGGGGGCGGGGTCAGACCCCTTCCCGTCATTTCCGCGGGTTGGTGCTCCCCCAGGAGCGCCAGGATGGTGGGCGCTACGTCGGCGAGCGTGCCGCCCTCGCGGAGCTCGCCGACGTCCGCGGTCACGATCAGCGGCACGGGGTTCATCGAGTGGGCCGTGTCCGGGTTGCCCTCCGGGTCGAGCATCTGGTCCGCGTTGCCGTGGTCCGCCGTGATCACGCAGACGCCGCGCGAGTCCTCCACCGCCCTCACCACCTCGCCGAGGCATTCGTCCACCGTCTCGATCCCCTTCACCGCCGCCTCGATCACGCCGGTGTGGCCCACCATGTCCGGGTTGGCGAAGTTGATGATCCCGAACGTGTAGTCGCCCTCGCGCCAGCGCTCCCTGAACGCGCGCGCGGCCTCGCGCGCGCTCATCTCGGGCTTCTTGTCGTAGGTCGGCACGTCCCGAGGGGAGTCGACGAGCTCGCGCTCCTCCCCTGGGTACTCGTCCTCCTCGCCGCCGTTGAAGAAATAGGTCACGTGCGCGTACTTCTCGGTTTCCGCCACGTGCAGCTGCGGCTTGCCGCGGTCGGCGAGCGTGGAGGCGAGCGTCACCGCGGGCCGCGCGGGCGGGAAGGCGACCCGGTAGTCCCAGTCCTCGTGGTACTCGGTGAGCGTCGTCAGCCGGAAGCCGGCCTCCCCCAGCTTCTGGGTCAGCTGGCGCGCGCGGTCGGGCCGGAAGTTGAAGAAGATCACGGAGTCGCCCTCGCGGATCCGGCCGTTGTCGCCCACCAGCGTGGGCTTGATGAACTCGTCGGTCTCGCCGCGCTCGTAGGCGGCGCGCACCGCGGCCTCACCCGTGTCGGCGCTGAACTCGGCCTCGCCGTTCACTATCGCGTCGTAGGCGAGCTCGGTCCGGTCCCAGCGCCGGTCGCGGTCCATCGCGTAGTAGCGCCCGCTGACCGTCGCCACCCGGGCGCCGCCCCAGGACTCGACCTCCGCCAGGTGGCCCGCCCCGCTGTCGGGGCTCGTGTCGCGCCCGTCCGTGAAGGCGTGGACGACCACGTCCGGCACGTCCTCCCGGCCGGCCAGCTCGATCAGGGCGCGGAGGTGCTCCAGGCTGGAGTGAACGCCGCCGTCGGACACGAGCCCGAGCAGGTGGAGCCGCTCGGCGTCGCACGCCGCCCTCAGTGCCTCGTTCTCGAAGAACGAGCCGTCCTCGATCGCCTCGTCGATCCGCAGCAGGTCCTGCTTCACCACCGTTCCGGCGCCGAGGTTGAGATGACCAACCTCCGAGTTGCCCATCTGGCCCTCGGGGAGTCCCACCGCGGGCCCGTGCGTCGTCAGCGTCGTGTGCGGGTGCCTCGCCCAGAGCTCGTCGAACACGGGCGTGTCCGCGAGTTCCACGGCGTTGCCCGGGCCCGGCTCGGCGAGCCCCCAGCCGTCCAGCACCACCAGGCAGACGCTGGGGAAGCTCACGGCACGGAGGCGGCGATCTTCGCGAAGCCCTTCGGGTCGAGGCTCGCGCCGCCCACGAGCGCGCCGTCCACATCGGGCTGCGCGAGGATCTCCGCCGCGTTGTCGGGCTTGACGCTGCCGCCGTAGAGGATGCGCACACGCTCCGCGGCCTCCTTCGAGCGGTCACCCACCAGCGCCCGGATGAAGCCGATCGCGTCCTGCGCGATCTCGGGCGTGGCGACCTTCCCGGTGCCGATCGCCCAGATCGGCTCGTACGCGATCACTACCTCGGCGAGCCGGTCGTCGGCGACCTTCTCCAGCGCCTCCTTCACCTGCGTCCGGAGCTTGCGCTGCGTCTCGTCGCGCTCGCGCTCCTCCTCGCTCTCGCCCACGCATAGGATCGGGAGCAACCCCGCGGCCAGCGCCGCCGGAACCTTCTCCTGGAGCGCGCGGTCGCTCTCGCAGTTGTACTGGCGGCGCTCGGAATGCCCGAGAACCACGCCGTCCACCCTCAGCTCGGTGAGCATCGCGGAGCCGACCTCGCCCGTGAACGCGCCGGCGTCCTCGTGATGCATGTTCTGTGCGAGCACGGCCACGCCCGTGCCCTCCAGCGCGTGCACGCAGGCCTCGAGCGCCGTGAACACCGGACAGACGCCGATCTCGGCGTGACGCTCCTCCTCCGACGGCAGCACCGAGGTCAGCCGCTCGCAGTAGTCCGCCGCCTGCGCCTTCGTGCCCCACAGCTTCCAGTTGCCGGCGACGAGCGGCCGGCGCGTGGCATCAGGCGTCATCGAGCACCTCCACGCCGGGCAGCGGCTTTCCCTCGAGCAGCTCGAGCGACGCGCCGCCGCCGGTCGAGAGGTGGTCCACCTCGTCCGCCAGGCCGAACTCCGCCAGCGCCGCGCCAGAGTCGCCACCGCCCACCACCGTCGTACCGCCCGCGCGCGCCACTGCCTCCGCGACGGCTCGCGTGCCCGCAGCGAAGGGCTTCATCTCGAAGGCGCCCATGGGCCCGTTCCAGAACACCGTGCCCGCCTTCGCCAGCTCGTCCGCGTAGGCCGCGGCCGTGCGTGGCCCGATATCGAGACCCATCCAGCCGTCCGGGACCTCCACCTCGTCGAGCTCGCGGTGCTCCGCGCCGGCATCGAATCGGGCTCCGACGACGAGGTCCACGGGGAGCCTGAGGCGGCAGTCCGACGCATCCGCCTTCGCGAGCGCGCGGCGGGCCAGCTCCACGCCCTCCTCCTCAACGAGCGAGTCGCCGGTCGGGATGCCCTGCGCTCGAAAGAACGAGAAGCACATCGCCCCGCCGATCAGGAGCGCGTCGGCCGTGTCGAGGAAGCGGTCTATCAGCGCGATCTTGTCGCTGACCTTGGCGCCGCCGAGAAGGACGACCAGCGGCCGCTCCGGCGCCTCGACGATCGAGCGCAGCGTTACGACCTCGCGCTCCAGGAGGAGGCCCGCCACCGCGGGCCGAAGGTACTCCGCCACGCCGGTGGTCGAGGCGTGGGCGCGGTGCGCCGCCCCGAAGGCGTCGTTCACGTAGGCGTCACCGAGCCGGGCGAGCTCGCGCGCGAGGCCGGCGTCGTTCTCGGTCTCCCCTCGCTCCCAGCGGGTGTTCTCGAGCACGAGCACCGACGACGGCTCGAGGCGGTCCACCCCGCGCCGTACCTCGGGGCCGACGACCTCCGGCGCCTGGTGGACCTGGGCGTCGATCAGCTCCCCGAGCCGGGCGGACACCGGCTCGAGCGACGTCTCGGGATCGCGGCCCTTCGGGCGACCCAGGTGCGAACACAGCACGAGCCGCACCCCGCGCTCGAGCAACAGCTCGATAGTGGGCAGCGCCGCCCGAATGCGCGCGTCGTCGACCACGCGTCCGCCCTCGAGCGGCACGTTGAAGTCCACGCGCGCGAGCACGCTCTGCCCGGTGGTCACGTCGAGGTCGCGAACTGTCCGCTTGCCCAGCGTCGAGCTCGCGGCGCCTCGATCCGCCACCTCAGGCGACCGGCGAGCCCGCCAGCACCCGCTGCGCCAGGTCGACCACCCGGTTCGAGTAGCCCCACTCGTTGTCGTACCACGCCACGACCTTCACCAGCTTCTCGTCGATCACCATGGTGAGCGGCGCGTCGAACACAGAGGAGTACGACGAGGTGACGATGTCCGAGGACACGATCGGGTCCTCGTTGTACTTAAGGATCCCCTCGAGCGAGCCGGAGTCCGCGCGTTCGGCGAATGCGGAGTTGACTTCCTCGGCGCTCGTCGGGCGCGAGACCTCGCACACGAGGTCGACCACCGAGCCAGTGATGACCGGCGCGCGGACCGCGATGCCGTTCAGCTTGCCGTCGAGCTCCGGCACCACGAGCCCGATCGCCTTGGCGGCGCCCGTGGAGGTCGGCACCAGGTTCGCCGCCGCCGCGCGGGCGCGCCTCAGGTCCTTGTGCGGCCCGTCCTGGAGGTTCTGGTCCGCTGTGTAGGCGTGGATCGTGGTCATGATCCCGCGCTCGATCCCGACCGAGTCGTGCAGCACCCGCGCGACCGGCGCCAGGCAGTTCGTCGTGCAGGAGGCGTTCGAGATGACGTGGTGGCCCTCCGGGTCGTAGGCGTCGTCGTTCACGCCCAGGACGAGCGTCACGTCGGGCTCGCTGGCAGGTGCGCTGATGATGACCTTCTTCGCGCCGGCCTCGAGGTGCTTCGCGGCGTCGTCGCGCTTCGTGAACAGCCCCGTCGACTCGATCACGACGTCGGCGCCGGTCTCGCCCCACGGCAGCGCCGCCGGGTCGCGCTCGGCGAAGACCTTCAGCTCGTCGCCGTCGACGACCAGGCTGTCGTCCGTGTAGTCGACCTCGCCCTGGAAGGGGCCGAGGATCGAGTCGTACTTGAGCAGGTGCGCCAGCGTCTTCGTGTCGGTGATGTCGTTCACGCCGACCCAGTCGATGTCGGCGCCCTGCGCGTACGCGGCGCGGAACACGTTGCGCCCGATGCGGCCGAAGCCGTTGATGCCGGCCTTCAAGGCCATGTCTGGTCGTCCCTTCCTTCGCGTTCTATGCGGGAAACCTGAATTTATCGGCCGCTAGGCCCTGTGGGGCGGCTTGTCCACGTCCCTGTGGACGACCTCCACTAGGAAATCGCCTCTCGCCTGATATTCCCGGACCAGGTGCTCGGCTATCACCACCGAGCGGTGGCGCCCGCCGGTGCAGCCGATCGCGACGGTGAGGTGGGACTTCCCCTCCTCCTCGTACGCCGGCAACAGGTAGTCGAGGAGCGGGGCGAGGCGCGCGTAGAACTCGCCGATGCCGTCTGAGTTCTCCACGTAGCGGATCACGTCGGCGTCGAGCCCGGTCTGGTCGCGGAGTTCGGCCTCGTAGTGCGGGTTCGGCAGGAAGCGGACGTCGAACGTCAGGTCGGCGTCGCGCGGCGAGCCGTGTTTGAAGCCAAAGGTCATGAAGGTCACGGCCAGCTTGCCGGGGCGACCGTGGGGGAGCATCTTGTCGGCCACGACCCGCCGCAGGCGGGCGGCCGAGAGGTCGGTCGTGTCGATCGAGACGTCGGCCCGCTCCTTCAGCGGCGCGAGCAGCGCTCGCTCCTGGGCCAGCGCCGCCTCGACCGAGCCGCCGTCCGCGAGCGGATGCCGGCGGCGCGTCTCCTTGAAGCGGTTGATCAGGGCGCCCTCGTCGGCCTCCAGGTAGAGCACCCGATACGGGAGCCCCGCGGCGTCGAGGTCGTCGAGCACGCGGACGAGGCCGTCGAAGTACTCGCCTCCGCGCACGTCGGAGGCCACGGCGGCGCGCTCGACGTTGCTTCCCTCGTGCCCGAACAGCTCGGCGAGGGAGCGGATCATCCCGGGCGGGAGGTTGTCGACGCAGAAGTAGCCGGCATCCTCGAAGGTGGCCATCGCCTGCGACTTGCCGGCGCCCGAGAAGCCGGTGATCACCACGAAGTCCTCCACGGCGTGGCCGGTCATCTCACCTTGTTCACCTGAGCGTAGATGTCGCGCGCGACCTTCCCGGGCAGGCCCGGGACGCCCTCGAGCTCTTCGCGGCTCGCGCTGAGGAAGCGCTCCGGCGAGCCGAAGTGCTGCAGGATGCGGCGCTTGCGCGCAGGCCCCACCCCGGGCAGCTCGTCGAGCACCGAGTGGGTCATCGCCCTGTCGCGCTTGCCGCGGTGAAACTCAATCGCGAACCGGTGCGCCTCGTCGCGGACGCGCTGGAGGAGCTGGAGCTCCACCGTGTCGTGCGGTAGCCGGAGCGGCTCGCGGCGGCCGGGGACGAAGACCTCCTCGATGCGCTTCGCGAGGCTGACCACGGTCACACCGAGGTCGCGGAACTCGCCGAGGACGGACACGCCCGCTGACAGCTGGCCGCGGCCGCCGTCGATCACGATCAGCGCGGGGAGCGAGGCGAAGCTCTCGTCGTACTCCTTGTCGTGCGGGCTCCGCTCGCGCTGCGTGACGTACTGGGCCATGCGTCGTGAGAGCACCTCGGCCATCGCTGCGAAGTCATCCTGAACGGACTCCCGGATGGCGAAGCGCCTGTAGTCGGACTTCTTAGACGCTCCACCCTCGAAGACGACCATCGAGGCGCCGGTATGGTGGCCCATGAGGTTCGAGATGTCGAAGCACTCGATCCGCATCGGGATCTGCTCCATCGCGAGCGCGCGCTGGAGCCCGTCGAGCGCCTCGATACGCTGCGAGCGCCGCCGCTCCGAGCGCAGCCGGTCCTGATCCAGAGCCAGGCGCGCGTTGCGCTCCGCCAGCTCGAGGATGCGGCGCTTGTCGCCGCGCTCGGCGTGGCGGACCTCGACCGGCGCGCTGCGGCGCTCGGTGAGCGCCTCGGCGAGCACATCGAGGCGCTCCACCGGTCGCTGCACGACCACCTGCGGCGGCACCGCGATCGCGCTCGCGTAGTACTGGAGCACGAACTCCTCGGCCACCTCGCCCTCGTCGCGCTCACCCGCGTTCTCGAGATAGAAGCTCTGGCGGTCCTGGAGCACGCCGTCGCGTATCTGGAAGACCTGCGCGTTCGCGTCGGTGCCCTCGGCGGCGACGGCGATCGCGTCGAGGCTTCCCACCGGCGCGTTCGAGATCCGCTGGCGCTCGAGCAGCGAGCGCACGGCCTTCAACTTGTTCCTGAACTGGGCGGCCTGCTCGAACTCCTGCTCGGCCGCGGCCTTCTTCATGCCCTGGTCGAGCGCCCTCTCGATGTGGCGGTAGCGGCCGGATAGGAAGTCGATGATCGTCTCGACGTTCTCGCGGTACTCCTCCTTCGAGACGTAGCCGACGCAGGGCGCCTGGCAGCGCTTGATGTAGTAGTCGAGGCACGGACTGCCCGACGCGCGGCCCGGCTGCGGGCCGTCGCAGGTCCGGTACATGAACACCTTGCCGAGCAGGTCGAGCGTCTCGCGCACGCGCTTCGCGTTGCTGAATGGGCCGAAGTAGACGCGATTCTTCCGGTGCCGCTCGCGAGTGAAGTAAATACGCGGAAAATCCTCGTCCATGCTGATCCCGATGTACGGGTACGACTTGTCGTCGCGCAAGCGCACGTTGAAGACGGGCCGGTGGCGCTTGATGAACTCCTGCTCGGCGAGCAGCGCCTCGGCCTCGGTCTCGGTTGCGATGAAGTCGATGTCGGCGATCTGCGCCACCATGTCGGTGGCCCCGCGTCCGCCCGGCTTCGAGAAGTGGCTGGCGACCCGCTTCCTCAGCGAGCGCGCCTTGCCCACGTACAGAACCTTCGCGCCTGCGTCCCTGAAGATGTAGACGCCAGGGCCATTCGGCAGCGCACGGCGCTGCTCGGTGACGCGGTCTGGAGCCTCGGTGGCCACTGCCTACCGAGGATAGGTGGGGCGCCTTGCGCAAGCAGCGGGCCGTGCCCGCTGCGCAGCGATCCCTATCCGAGGAGCCTGACCACCGACTCCGCAAACAGCGCGGGCTTCTCCTGGCCCTCGACCTCGACGGTCCACTTCTGGACGAGCTGGTACCAGCCGTCGCCCTTGTCGTCGACGGACAGCGTCTCGAGGCTGGCCCGGATGCGGGAGCCGGCGGGCACGGGGGCGGTGTAGCGCACCTTGTTCCAGCCGTAGTTGATGCCCATCTTGAAGCCCCGCTCCGCCTTGAAGAGCTGGTCGCGGAAGCTGTCGCAGAGGCATAGGGTGAGGTTGCCGTGAGCGATCGTCGTCCCGAACGGGCTCTCCTTCTCCGCCCGCTCCACGTCGACGTGGATCCACTGATGGTCGTCCGAGACGTCGGCGAACTTGTCGATGTCCTCCTGGGTGACCTCGCGCCAGTCGCTGGGGCCGATGGTCTGCCCGACGAGCGCCTTCAGCTCGTCGATCCCGTTCACGCTGGTCGGTGTGCTCATGGGCCGGAGTATCTCAGGCGTGGTGGTACCAGGGCTTCGCCTCGAGGGCATCGCGAAGCGCCTTCTTCCCGCCGGTCCGGAGCGGCTCGCCGTGGGTGGGGAGGACGGCGTCGAAGTCGAGCTCCACGAGCGGCTCGAGCGTCGGGTTGAAGCGCTCCCGGTAGAAGCGCTCGACCTTCGAGTCGACCTTGTCGTGTGCCCAGACGCGTAGGCGGCCCTGCCACTCCACGACCGCGTCGCCGAAGACGAGCGCCCCATGGCTCGGGACGTGGAGCGGGGTCTCGTAGCGCCGCGGCTTGCCGATCGCGTGCGCCGTGACCCCGCCCGGGAGCTCGGCGTCCGCGTCGATCGCGCGGAACGCCGACTCGTCGTCCAGGCGCTTGGCGCAGGCGGGGTGCCCGTGGATCGTCGTCTCGGCGTCCTTGCGGTAGCGGCGCCAGAGCTCCTCCGAGCTGCGCACGTGGTACGGGATCGAGATGAGGATGGCGAGCCGGTCCTCGAGCGTGCGGTCGATGGCATCCAGCACCTGCTCCGGGTCCGGCGGCAGCAGCGGGTCGATCAGCAGCGTGGTGTCGCCAGCCTGCGCCGCGAAGCACGCCACCTCGGCGCCAAAGTCGCCGGGATGCCATTCGGGGTGGCGAGCGGTCCAGCGCCACAGCCCTTCGCCTAGTCTCTGCATGAGCGGCACTATAACCGTCCAAGAGGTTTAGTTGGTTACGAGCGAGGCCGATCTGCCGCCCGAGCGCGACACCGCAGGCGTGATCGCGCCGGATCTACGTCGCGGGCCCCCGCCCAGCCGCGAGTAGCTGGGCCACAAGGCCGGCGTGCGCCGCTCCATCTGAGCTTCACTCCACGAGCTGCACCGTCAGGGCGCCCGCGGCCACGTCGCCCGCACCGCCCAGCAGGCCGAGGATGCGCGCCACGTAGGCGCGCGTTTCGGCAAAGGGCGGGATGCAGCCGCAGGCTGCCACGGCGCCCGGGCCGGCGTTGTAGGCGGCCAGGGCCAGCGGGACCGAGCCGAAGCGGCCCAGCAGGTCGCGCATCAGGTGCGCCTGGGCGTCGATCGCCCCCTCCGGGTCGAAGGGGTCGAGCAGGCCGAGCGCTGTAGCGGTGCCGGGCATGAACTGGGCGATTCCCTCGGCGCCCGCGGGCGAGCGTGCGAACGGGTTGAAGTTCGACTCGGTGTAGAGCTGGGCCGCCAGCAGGTGCGCCGACACGCCCCAGCGCTGAGCGGCGCCGATGATCAGGGGCGCGAAGCGGGCCGGCACGAACGACTGGACGGCTCGGGTCGCGCGGCCGTCTCCGCCGCCCGCGCCGAAGCCGACCGAGGAGCTACCCGGGCTGCGGGTGTAGCCGTAGTGCCAAGCTTCCCACGAATAGCGCTGCAGGAAGCCGAACCGCGACGCGTTCGCAGCCAGCCACGCGTAGGCACTCGGCGGTCCCAGGTCGAGCTCGGTGGCGTAGCGGTGGAGGCTCTCGCCGGGCGGCGCGACCCACTTCGGGTCGGGGTGGGTGGCGAACAGTGCCGCCTGCTCGGCGTCGGAGCGAAAGCCGCTCGAGACGCTGAGGAAGAGGCCGGCCTCCTTGCGGGCCGCGGCCGCGAGGCGGTCGAAGGCGAGCGCGACGTCGGGCCGCATCGGCTTCCCTTGCCGGTAGGCGAGCGGCCCGCTGTACCCGCCACCGCTTGCGTGGCCCGGC
>JBKPSR010000016.1:0-31306 GCA_046735115.1 Actinomycetota bacterium | reverse complement strand
GCGCCCGCGTGGGCGCCGGTCGCCTGCGCGCCCGTCGCCCGTGCGCCGGCCGCCGGCACCGTCAGGCCCCCTGGAAGGCGGCCTCGCGCTTCTCGACGAAGGCGGTGACGCCCTCCTGGAAGTCGCTCGTGCGCGCGAGCGCGTGCTGCAGCTCCGCCTCGAGATCGAGCTGGCCGTCGAGGTCGGGGTACAGCATCCGGTTGAGCGCCTGTTTCGAGCCGGCGTACGAGCGCGTCGGCCCGGCGGCGAGCGTGGCGGCCAGGGTGTTTGCCTCGTCCATCAGGTGGTCGTCGTGGTACACATAGTTCACGAGGCCCCACTCGAGCGCCCGCTCGGCGGGCACCCGCTCGCCCAGCAGCGCCATCTGGAAAGCGCGCGCCTTGCCGACGGCCGCGGGCACGAACAGGGTCGATCCGCCGTCCGGCATCAGCCCGATGTTCACGAACGCGAGGCCGAAGTAGGCGGACTCGGCGGCGAGCACGAGGTCGCAGGCGAACGCGAGCGAGGCCCCGATGCCCACGGCAGGCCCGTTCACGGCGGCCACGACCGGCTTCTCGAGCCGTCGCACCCCGGCGATGATCGGGTGGTAGAGCTCGTCCAGCTCCTTGCGGATGTCGGGCAGGCCGTCATCCGGGTGCGGGTCGAAGCCCGCCTTGAGATCGGCGCCGGAGGAGAAGCCGCGCCCCGCGCCCGTGATGAGCACGGCTCGAACGCTGTCATCGGCAGCGTCGCAGGTGATGACCTGCTTCAGCTCGCGGCCGAAGGCGTCGGTCCATGCGTTGAGCGAATCCGGACGGTTGAGGGTGACCTTCCCGACGCCGCCGTCCTGTTCCCAGATGACGTTCATGGGCCGGAGCGTAAACGTTCCAGCTTGCGCCCCGTAACCCGGGGTGATTACCTTTCCCCCCGCAAAAACACACTGGTCTGGACTGGTCCCCGGACCTCACTCCGCAACTGGTCCTAGGAGGAAGGTTGGCCGCTACCAAGTCCGTTGAGTCCGCCCAGGGGCGCAGCACGCGCGACAAGGCGAACGGAGTCGGCCGAACCGCCACCGAACAGCCCTCCACCGGGAACGCCGCCGGCACCGAGCCGGCCGTGCTCGAGGAGATCCTCGACGCGCTCGTTGCAGCGCGCGACGGCGACTTCTCCCGCCGCCTGTCGCGGCGGCGGCGCGGCCTCCTGGGCGAGATCGCGTCCGCCTACAACGAGCTCGTGACGATGAACGGGCGCATGGAGAAGGAGCTCGGGCGCATGCGGCGGGTGATCGGGCGCGAGGGCCGGATGGACCAGCGCGCGTCGCTCGGCGCGGCCGGCGGCGGCTGGAACTCGAGCGTCGAGTCGCTCAACGCGCTCATCGACGACCTGGTGCGGCCCACGACCGAGGTCGCCTCCGTGCTCGACGCCGTCGCCGACGGCGATCTCGACCGCAAGATGGCTCTCACGATCGAGGGCCAGCCGGTCAAGGGCGAGTTCCTCCGCATCGGCACGACCGTGAACACGATGGTCGACCAGCTGTCGTCGTTCGCGGACGAGGTCACGCGCGTCGCACGCGAGGTCGGCACCGAGGGCAAACTCGGCGGCCAGGCCGAGGTGAAGGGGGTCTCGGGCACCTGGCGCGATCTCACCGAGTCGGTGAACGGCATGGCGTCGAACCTCACCGATCAGGTCCGCAACATCTCGCACGTGGCCCAGGCGGTGGCCCGCGGCGACCTCAGCCAGAAGATCACGGTCGAGGCCAAGGGCGAGGTCGCGGAGCTCGCCGACACCATGAACGAGATGACCGACACGCTGGCGATCTTCGCCGAGCAGGTCACGAGCGTCGCGCGCGAGGTCGGCACCGACGGCAAGCTCGGCGGCCAGGCCGAGGTGCCGAACGTGTCGGGCACGTGGAAGGACCTGACGGACTCCGTGAACGGCATGGCGTCGAACCTCACGAGCCAGGTCCGCAACATCGCCCAGGTCATGACGTCCGTGGCCGGCGGCGACCTCTCACAGCGCATCACCGTGGACGTGAAGGGCGAGATCCTCGAGCTGAAGGTCACCACGAACACGATGGTCGACCAGCTGTCCTCGTTCGCGGACGAGGTCACGCGCGTGGCGCGCGAGGTCGGCACCGAGGGCAAGCTCGGCGGCCAGGCCGCGGTGCCGAACGTGGCCGGCACGTGGAAGGACCTCACCGACTCGGTGAACCTGATGGCGTCGAACCTCACCGACCAGGTGCGCGACATCGCCCAGGTCACGACCGCGGTCGCCGAGGGCGACCTCTCGCAGAAGGTCACCGTGGACGTGCAGGGCGAGATCGCCGAGCTGAAGGAGACCGTGAACACGATGGTCGACCAGCTCTCGTCGTTCGCGGACGAGGTCACGCGCGTGGCGCGCGAGGTCGGCACCGAGGGCATCCTCGGCGGCCAGGCCGAGGTGAAGGGCGTGTCCGGAACTTGGCGCGACCTGACGGAGTCCGTGAACTTCATGGCCTCGAACCTGACCGACCAGGTGCGCTCGATCGCACAGGTCTCGACCGCCGTCGCCGACGGCGACCTGTCGCAGAAGATCTCCGTCGAGGCGAAGGGCGAGGTGGCCGCGCTCGCGGACACCATCAACAAGATGGTCGATCGGCTGCGCTCGTTCGCGGCCGAGGTCACGCGCGTGGCGCGCGAGGTGGGTACAGAGGGCAAGCTCGGCGGCCAGGCCGAGGTGGAGGACGTCTCCGGCACCTGGCGTGGCCTCACCGAGAACGTGAACTCGATGGCGTCGAATCTGACCGATCAGGTCCGCAACATCGCCGAGGTCACGACCGCGGTGGCGAACGGAGACCTCTCGAAGAAGATCACCGTGGACGCCAAGGGCGAGATCCTCGAGCTGAAGAGCACCGTCAACACGATGGTCGACCAGCTCAATTCGTTTGCGGCCGAGGTCACCCGCGTGTCGAAGGAGGTCGGCACGGACGGCAAGCTGGGCGGCCAGGCCGAGGTGGAGGACGTCTCCGGCACGTGGCGCAGCCTCACGGAGTCGGTCAACTTCATGGCGTCGAACCTGACCGACCAGGTGCGCTCGATCGCTCAGGTCACGACGGCCGTGGCCAACGGCGACCTCTCCAAGAAGATCACCGTCGACGCGAAGGGCGAGATCGCCGAACTGAAGGAGACCATCAACACGATGGTCGACCAGCTGAACTCCTTCGCCGCCGAGGTGACGCGAGTCGCGAAGGAGGTCGGCACCGAGGGCAAGCTCGGCGGCCAGGCCGAGGTGGCCGGCGTGTCCGGGACGTGGCGCGGGCTCACGGAGAACGTGAACTCGATGGCGTCGAACCTGACCGACCAGGTCCGCAACATCTCCCAGGTCGCCCAAGCGGTGGCGCGCGGCGACCTGACCCAGAAGATCACCGTCGACGCCAAGGGCGAGATCCTGGAGCTGAAGGAGACGCTCAACACGATGGTCGACCAGCTCTCGTCGTTCGCCGACGAGGTCACGCGAGTGGCGAAGGAGGTCGGCACCGAGGGCAAGCTGGGCGGCCAGGCGCAGGTCGAGGGCGTGTCGGGAACGTGGCGCGGGCTCACTGAGAACGTGAACCAGCTGGCGTCGAACCTGACCACTCAGGTGCGTGCGATCGCCGAGGTGTCGACCGCGGTGACCCAGGGCGACCTGACACGGTCGATCACGGTCGAGGCCAGCGGCGAGGTCGCTGACCTCAAGGACAACATCAACCAGATGATCGCCAACCTGCGCGAGACGACTCGTCAGAACGAGGAGCAGGACTGGCTGAAGACGAACCTCGCCCGGATCTCGGGGCTGATGCAGGGCCAGCGGAACCTCGAGACGGTCTCGCAGCTGATCATGTCCGAGCTCTCGCCGGCGGTCGGCGCGCAGCACGGCGCGTTCTTCTTCGCGGACCACGACGAGACCGGCAGGGACTACGAGCTCAGCCTGATGGCGAGCTACGGCTACACGAAGAAGGACGGTGAGACGCCGCGCTTCAAGACCGGCGACGGTCTCGTGGGCCAGGCGGCGCACGAGAAGAAGCCGATCCGGATTTCCGATCCGCCCGCCGACTACATCCGCATCGCGTCCGGGCTCGGCGACTCCGCGCCGCGCGATGTCATCGTCATCCCCGTCCTGTTCGAGGAGCAGGTCGTGGCGGTGATCGAGCTCGCTTCGTTCACGCCGTTCAGCGAGATCATCTTGCAGTTCCTCGACCAGTTGACCGAGACGATCGGGGTCGTCCTCTCGACGATCATCGCCAACGTCCGGACCGAGGAGCTACTCGAGCAGTCTCAGTCCCAGTCGCAGGAGCTCCAGGAGCAGTCGGAGGCGCTCCAGCGCCAGCAGATGGAACTCCAGGCCACGAACGAGGAGCTACAGGAGAAGGCCGAGCAGCTGGAGCGCCAGAACCGGGACATCGAGATCAAGAACCGCGAGATCGAGATGGCGCGCAGCTCGCTCGAGGAGAAGGCCGAGCAGCTCGTGCTCAGCTCGAAGTACAAGTCGGAGTTCCTCGCGAACATGTCGCATGAGCTGCGCACGCCGCTCAACTCGCTCCTGATCCTGTCGAAGGTCCTCTCCGCGAACGAGAGCGGCAACCTCACGGCCAAGCAGGTCGACGCGGCGTCGACCATCCACAACGCGGGGTCGGACCTGCTCGCACTGATCAACGACATCCTCGACCTGTCGAAGGTCGAGGCCGGGAAGATGGACGTGCACGCCGGGCGCACCGAGCTGCGCTCCGTGCGCGACTTCGTCGACCGCTCGTTCGCGCCCGTCGCGGACGAGAAGGGGCTCGACTTCTCGATCGAGCTGGCGCCCGACGCGCCGGAGCAGCTCCTCACCGACGAGCAGCGCCTCCAGCAGGTGCTGAAGAACCTGCTCTCGAACGCGTTCAAGTTCACGGAGTCGGGGTCGGTGCGGCTCAGGATCGGCCGCGCGCCTGCGGACGCGCATTTCGGCACCGACGCGCTGGCGCGCTCGGAGAGCGTGGTGGCCTTCTCGGTGGTGGACTCCGGCATCGGCATTCCGCCGGACAAGCTGCGCCTGATCTTCGAGGCGTTCCAGCAGGCGGAGGGCTCGATCAGCCGCCGCTTCGGCGGCACCGGGCTCGGGCTCTCGATCAGCCGTGAGATCGCCCGTCTGCTCGGCGGCGAGATCCACGTGGAGAGCACGGACGGCGAGGGCTCGACGTTCACGCTCTACCTCCCGGCCGCCGGGCCGGCCCCGGTCGCCAAGGCGCCCCTGCTCGACGTGCCGGTTCCGCAGCTGGCCGCCGCCAAGACACGCCGGCGCATCGAGAGCGCCGCGCTTCCGGACACGCTGACGGACGACCGCTCCGACCTGCCGGCGGGCGAGCGCGTCGCGCTCGTGATGACCGGCGACCGGGCACTCGCACGCGGCGCCGTGGACGTTGCGCACCAGCACGGCTTTAGGTGTCTGCTTGCGCTGCGCGGCGACGCCGGGCTCGCGCTCGTGCACGAGTTCATGCCCGACGCGGTGATCGTGAGCCGCGACCTGCCGCAGCTGAACGGCGACGCCGTGCTCGACCACCTGAAGCGGCATCCCGAGACGCGTCACCTGCCCGTGTACATGCTGGCGGCCTCGCCCGACGGGATGGATGGCGCGGAGCGCGACCTGCGGCACGCCGGCGCGCTCGGCTGCCTGGCGGAGCCCGCGACGCCGGAGCTGCTCGGTGAGGTGTTCGACCGGCTCGGCCGCTTCCTCGAGCGGCGCACGCGCTCGGTGCTGGTGGTCGAGGCGGACGAGCGTGAGCGCGACGGCCTGACCGATCTCATCGGCGGTCCCGACGTGGATGTGGTCGGCGTGGGCTCGCGCGAGCAGGCGCTGACGCAGCTCGACTCGAACAGCTTCGACTGTGTGGTCACGGCCGTGGAGCTCGAGGACGGCAGCGCCTTCCAGCTGCTCGACCGCATCAAGCGGGCGAAGCGCTTCCGTCACCTGCCGGTGATCGTGCACGCGCGGCGCGAGCTGTCGCCGAAGGACGAGGCGAGGCTGAAGCGCTACGCCGAGGCGATCATCGTCAAGGACGTGCGCTCCCCGGAGCGCCTGCTGGACGAGACAGCGCTCTACCTCCACCGCGTGGAGGCCCGGCTGCCGGCCGACAAGCGCCAGATGCTCGAGCGGCTGCACATGGCCGACGCCGTGTTCGAGGGCAAGAAGGTGCTGATCGTCGACGACGACGTGCGCAACGTGTTCGCGCTCACGAGCGTCTTCGAACGCCGCGGGATGGAGGTCGTGTTCGCGGAGAACGGCCGCGAGGGCATCGAGGCGCTGAAGGCGAACCCCGACATCGCGCTCGTCCTGATGGACATCATGATGCCCGAGATGGACGGGTACGAGGCCACGCGCGCCGTGCGCGAAATGCCCGAGTTCCAGCGGCTGCCGATCGTCGCCCTCACGGCCAAGGCGATGAAGGGCGACCGCGAGAAGAGCATCGCCTCGGGCGCCTCCGACTACATCACCAAGCCGGTCGACGTCGACCAGCTGCTGTCGCTGATGAGGGTCTGGCTATACCGGTAAGCGGCGCCATACTCGTTGTCGACGACCAGCCGGAGAGCCTCGTGGCTCTGCGCACCGTGCTGGAGCCGCTCGGCCGCGAGGTGGTCACGGCGCCGTCAGGTGAGGAGGCGCTCAAGCAGCTGCTTCACGAGGACTTCGCGGTGATCGTCATGGACGTGCGGATGCCCGGCCTCGACGGCTTCGAGACCGTCGAGCTGATCAAGCGCCGCGAGCGGCACGAGGACACGGCAGTGATCTTCCTGACCGCGGGCGACGCCGACGCCGAGCAGGTCACGCGCGGGTACTCCGCTGGCGCCGTGGACTACATGCTGAAGCCGGTCGACCCGGACATGCTGCGCTCGAAGGTCGCGATGCTCCTGGAGCTGCAGCAGAAGAGCGCCGAGCTGCGTGCGTCCGAGGAGCGCTTCCGAGCCGCCTTCGAGGGCGCGCCGATCGGGATGGGGCTCAGCACCGTCAACGGCCGCTGGCTGGAGGTGAACGACGCGCTCTGCGAGCTGCTCGGCCGCTCGCAGACGCAGCTGCTACGCCAACCGCTGTGGGACCTCGTGCACCCGTCCGACCGGGAGCACGAGCGCGACGCCGTGCGACGGCTCTTACGTGACCGGCCGCTGTTCGACCAGTCCGAGAAGCGCTTCATGCGCCAGGACGGCGAGGTGGTCCACGCGATCGTGAGCGTGTCCCTGACCGCGGACAGCCACGATCGCCCGCAGGGCTACATCTGGCAGGTGGTGGACGTGACGGAGCAGCGGCAGGCCGAGGCGGAGCGCGCGGCGAGGGCCGAGGCCGAGGCGGTCGTGCAGACGATCGGGAAGCTTCAGCAGGTCACCGAGGCGGCGCTCAAGCATTTGGAGCTCGACGAGCTGCTCGAGGTGCTGGTGGAGCGCGTGCGCGAGGTCTTCGTCGCGGACGTCGTGCGCATCCTGCTGCGCGACAACAACGACGAGGAGCTGTTCACGGTCGGCGCCGCGGCGGGCGTCGAGAGCGAGCGCGGAGTCGGCGTCGAGATCGGCAGCGCCCTCGAGCAGGTCGCGGAGCAGGGGAGGCCCGTCACGCTTCACGAGCTCCGGCCGGGCACCGGGCTCGACCCTGCGATGGAGGCCGCGGACGTCTCGTCGCTGATGGCATCTCCGCTCGGGATCGGCGCGAAGGTGGCTGGAGTGGTCGAGGTCGGCGTGCGTGGCGCGCGGCGCTTCACGCTCGAGGAGGAAAGCCTCCTGATCCTGATGGCCGACCGCGCCGGGCTGGCGATCGAGCACGCCCGCGCGTACGAGCGCGAGATCTCGAACGTGGAGATGCTCCAGCGCAGTCTCCTGCCCGAGCGCCTCCCGCGGCTCGCCGACATCCAGATCGCGGCCCGCTACATGCCGGGCGGCGGGAAAGTCGGGGGCGACTGGTACGACGCGTTACCGCTCGAGGGCGGCCGCGTGGGAGTGGCGATGGGCGACGTCGTCGGCCACGGCATCGCCGCCGCGGCCCTCATGGGCCAGCTGCGCCACGCGATGCGCGCGTACGCGCTCGAGGGCCACCCGCCGGCCGGCGTGCTGGACCGGCTCGACCGCGTCGTGCGGAGCCTCGATGGCGGCCAGATGGCGACGCTCCTGTACCTCGTCGTCGACCCGAAGCACGGCGAGGTGCGCTTCGCGAACGCCGGCCATGTGCCGCCGCTCGTGATCCCGCCCGAGGGCGACGCCGAGTACCTCCAGAGCGCGAAGAACCCGCCGCTCGGCGTCTTCGAGAGCCCCAACCACCGGGAGATGACGACCGAGCTCGCGCCGGGCGCGACGATCGTGCTCTACACCGACGGGCTGGTCGAAGAGCGCGGCGTGTCGATCGACCAGGGGCTCGAGGCGCTGAGGCTGGCGGCCTCACAGGACACGTGTCACCCGGACGAGCTCTTGGACCGGCTGGTGGCCGCGATGCTCGCGATCCACCCAGCGAACGACGACATCGCCATCCTGGCGCTGCGGGCGCTGCCGACGGCGCCGCCGCCGCTGCACCTGGAGCTGCCCTCGGACCCGACCGAGCTCGGCCAGATGCGCCGCGACCTGGGCCGCTGGCTGCGCCAGGCGGGCGCGGACAGCGACGCGGTCGAGGTGATCCAGATCGCGTGCCACGAGGCGTGCTCCAACTCGATGGAGCACGGCTACTCGTTCGGCGAGGGGCGCGTCTGGGTGGACGCCGAGCTCGAGGGCGGCCGCGTGGTGCTGACCGTTCGCGACAAGGGCCACTGGATCGACCGGCCCGACGGCCCCCTCCTCTACCGCGGCAACGGCCTCCCGCTGATGGAGGCTCTCATGGACTCGGTGGAGCTGACACACGAGAACGGCGACGGGACAGCGGTGAGGATGGCGCGAAGCCTGTCGGCGGACCGGGTGGCGGCGGAGGCGTGAGCGGCCCCGGGCGGCGCGCTCGGTTGGCGAACTACCGGCCTTGAGGGGGAGCCCTGAGGGGGGGCTCGGACACTTTTTCGTCGTATTGACGAAAAACCGTCCGGAGGAGCCTCCCTCAATGCTCGTCGTTCGGCGGGTGGGGAGCGCGCCCCGCCCGCCTAACCTTCGCCGCCCATGCTGATCGACGCACTCGAGTGGTTGGGCCACGCGGCCTTCCGCGTCACCGTCGGGCGCGCCACCGTCTACATCGATCCGTACCGCGTCGGCGCGGACGCTCCGCCCGCCGACCTCATCCTCATCACGCACGGGCACTACGACCACTTCTCGCCGCAGGACGTCGAGCGGCTCTCGAAGCGGGACACTTGGCTCGTCGGGCCGGCAGCGGTGGCCGAGCGGGTCAGCGGCCAGGTGCACCGGATCGGACCGGGGGAGACGCTCGACGACGAGCTGGTCCGCGGGATTCACATCAGCGCCGTCGCCGCCTACAACACGTCGAAGCGCGACGCCGACGGCAACCCGTTTCATCCGCGTGATGCGGGGTGGGTGGGTTACGAGCTCAACGTCCGCGGGGAGCGGCTTTACCATTCCGGCGACACGGACGTGATTCCGGAGATGGACAGCGTCACCGGGGTCGACGTGGCGCTGCTGCCGGTGAGCGGCGTCTATGTGATGACCGCGCAGGAGGCCGCCGAGGCGGCCCGGCGCATCCAGCCGCGCGTCGCGGTCCCGATGCACTGGGGGTCGCACATCGGCACCGAGCACGATGCGCGCACGTTCGCCGCCAAGGCACCCGTGGAGGTACGAATCATGGACAAGGCTCAGTGAGCGCCGAGGCCGACCGTCAGCGGGCCGCGCTGAACCGGATGGCCAAGGAGGACGCGGAGCTCGCGGCTCGCCTGATCCTCATGACGCTGCCCGGCGCGGCGTCGAAGGTCGACGGAACGATGTCGTACGTGCTCGACGTGGAGGAGCTCGGCACACACCGGGTGTCGATCAGCGACGGCCGGGCGCGGGTGGACGGGAGCGGCGTCGACGGCGACGAGGACGTCGACTTCCGCGTCCAGGCGAACGCGCGGACACTGGTGGACCTCGCGACCGGCGCGCATGGCCCGCTCGGCCTCATGATGCGCGGGCAGCTGCGCATCCGCGGCAAGCGGAGGAAGGCTTTGAAGCTGCGGAAGATGTCAGCAGGCGAGCTTTCGATGGCGGACGTCGTCGAGGCGGGCGGAACGCTGGACCCGGACGTCCTGTACCGCTCCCTGCCGTATCTCATCGACCCCGAGTGGACGAGCGGACATTCGTTCACCGTCGGATACGTGGTCACGGGCGACCATGGCGGCACCTGGTATCTGACGGTCCGTGACGGCGAGCCCCTCGAGGTGACACGGGAAGAGCGCGAGGCCGTCGGCACCGCCACCGTCTCGTACGACTCCTACCAGCGCATGGCCGCCGGGGAGATCACCCCGACGGTCGCCATTCAGAACCAGCTCACGACGATCGACGGCGAGATCCACCCGATCACGCTCGTGGGCCGCTGGATCGCGCGCGCCCAGGGCCTCGACGACGCCGAGGTGGAGCGCGAGGCGGCGCAGCGCCGCCTCCAGGAGGAGCGCGCCGGCCTGTCCGCGTCGGGCGGCGACAGGGACGGCGACGGGCTGCTCGACTATCGCGAGCTCTACGCGCTCTGGGAGCGTCAGAACTGGAAGGCCACCGAGATCGACTTCTCGGTCGACAGGGAGCAGTGGGTCGCCAACCCGCGCGAGGGCCAGGAGAGCCTCATCTGGAGCCTCGGCTCCTTCTACGTGGGCGAGCAGCGGGTGATCGCCGATCTCGCACCGTTCCTTCAAGCCGCTCCCACCGGCGAGATCGAGCTGTTCCTCGCCACCCAGCTCGTCGACGAGGCGCGCCACGCCGCCTTCTTCGACCGCTTCGGCGCCGAGGTGATGTGCCTGTCGGCGGACGACTTCCGCGGCCGCATGCGAAGAGGTCGAGCAGATCCTGCTCTCGCCGTGGCGCGAGGTCTTCGACGACGGGCTCCGTGACGTCGCGAGGCGCGTCCAGGACAAGCCGGACGACCTCGACCTGTTCGTGGAGGGCATCACGACATACCACATGGTGGTCGAGGGCTTCCTCGCGGTGACGGGTCAGACGCTGATCCGCGACTACATGCTCGAGCACTCGATGTACCCCGGCTTCGGCGAGGGCTTCGGCCTGGTGGAGCGCGACGAGCATCGGCACGTCGCGTTCGGGGTGCGCTTCCTGCGCGACGCGATCCGCGACGATGCGCGCCACCGCGAGACCGTCGAGCGCGTGGTGCTCGAGCTCGCGCCGAAGGCGGCCTACGTGTTCGCCCCGCCGTATGTCAGCGACGCGTCCGAGTACGTCTCGTACGGCTACACGTCTCGGCAGATCTACGGCTTCGCCTACCGGACGCTGAAGCGGCGAATGAAGGTCCTGGGGATCGAGATCCCGCCCGCGGACGAGTTCATGCCCGGGCCGATCGACGGGACCACGGAGTTGGCCGCGGTGCCTGCGGTGGCGCAGGCGCCGCTAGTAGTGCCGGCGCGTCGAACGGCTCAGGCGATCTCGAGGCGGCGGCCACGAGCTAGTCGGCCAAAGCGCCGCGCCGGCGAGCAGCAGCCCGAGGCCGATCGAGGTCAGCGCGACGAGCTCGAAGCCGGTCTGGGGCAGGGCGCCGCCCGTCCCGCCACCGGCCTCGCCGGAGGGTACGTTCTCGGCGGGCGGGTTTTCCTCGGTGGGCGTCTGCTCCCCGTCCGGCTGCTCCTGGGGCTGCTGCTCCTCGCCTTCGGGCGTCGTGGGGGTCTCGTCCTGGGTCGCCTCCGCGGCCGGCATGCTCTCAGGAGCGACGGCCGCCGGCTCGGCGGGCGGCGCGGGGACAGCGGCCGGTGCCGCAGCCCCGCCGCCGCTGTCCTGGGCCGCCGCCGGAGCGGCCAGGACCACGAACGCGAGTAGGGCGGAGGAGGCGAGCAGGCGCTTGAAAGTCATGCTCGGCCGCTGTTCGACGGGGGCAGGGCGAATCCCTGCCGTTATGCTGGCGCGGCTTTGCGTAGTCCTCGCGCCCTGCGAACGCTCGCGTGGGGCGCGGTGGCGGTGGGCGTCGCCACACCCCTGGTCCGGCACCGGCTGCGGCTCCGGCCCGTGGCGGTTTCGGCACTGTCATGGCCCGCCCCCGCCGCGCTCGCGTTGGCGCTTCGCCGAACCCCACTCCGCGATGCGGGCATCTACGGCCTGCAGATGTGGGCTTACTTCGCGCACTACGACATGCCGGACGACGACCCCGAGGCGCTCCTCCAGCGGCTCAAGGTGACCTATCCGATTCGCTGCGACCGCGCCATCGGGCTCGGCACGTGCCCGACGACCCGGCTCCAGCGCGCGCTCGGGCGCGAGGGGCACGTGGGCCCCCTCGAGTACATGCTCTCGGCGGTCCACTGGAGCTGGTTCCTGGTCCCGCATGGCACGGTGGCCTACATGCTCCTGTGCCACCGCGACAGCTTCCCGCGGTCCGCGGTCCTCATGGCCGCTTGCTTCGACCTCGGCTGCGTCGTCTACTGGCTCGTGCCGACCGCGCCGCCCTGGTACGCGGGCGCGAACGGCCAGATGCCGCCGACGAGGCGCATCATGGCCGAGGCCGGCGAGCGCGTCTGGAGACGCTTCTGGCACCCGCTTTACCATTCGCTTCAGGGCAATCCCTTTGCAGCCATGCCCTCTCTTCACTTCGGGACATCAGTGATGGCAGCGCGAATCCTCTCGCAGGTGGGACGACGGCATGCGGCGCTCGGCTGGGCGTACGCGCTCACGCTCGGATTCGGCCTGGTGTACCTCGGCGAGCACTACGTCGTCGACCTGGTCGCAGGGCTCGCGCTCGCGGAGGGCATCTGGCGGGTCGCACCGCGCGCGGAGGCGGCGATCCGGACGATCGTCGCGGCCATGCATCGACTGGAGCCGCAGGCCGGCTGATGGCGGCGGACGACCGCCGCCACGCGGTAAGGGAGCGCGAGCTCGAGGAGCTCGAGCTCGACGACTCCGCCGGCGACGACGACGGCCTCGAGCGGAGCGTCGCCGACGAGGAGATGGAGGTCAGCCGCTTCCAGGCGCTACTCCAGGACAGGCGCAGGATCTTCTCGGGGCTGCTGCTCGTCGCGCTCCTGATAGTCGCGATCTACGTCCTGTTCCCGAAGATCGTTGGCGCCGACAAGGCGCTCAGCCGGCTCGACGACGCGACCTGGTATTGGCTCGTAATCGCGGTTGGCTTCAACGTGCTCGCGTTCCTGGCCTACGTGATGCTCTTCCGAGGCGTGCTCGGGGGCACCCGGGACGACGAGGTGCACCGGCGCCTTGACGTGCGCGCGTCCTACCTGATCACGATGGCGGGGCTCGCGGCCACTCGGATCTTCTCGGCGGCGGGCGCGGGCGGGCTCGTGCTCACGTACTGGGCCCTGCGCAGGGCCGGCGTGCCGCGCCGGCGCGCCGCGTGCCGCATGCTCGCCTTCCTCGTCCTGACCTACTTCGTCTATCTCGCGGCGCTCGTGATCTTCGGGGTGCTGCTCCGGACCGGGGTGCTGCCGGGACCGTCCCCGCTCGCCGGCACGGTCGTCCCGGCGGCGATCTCCGGCGGGATCATCCTGCTGTTCCTGATGATCGCGCTGATCCCGCAGGACTTCGAGCGGCGGATCCAGCACTACGCGGCGGGCTACAGGCGCGCCCGCTACCTGCGGCGAGTCGCGTCGGGGCCCGCGACGCTCGCGACGGGCACGCGGACGGCGATCTCCTACATCGCGAATCCTCGCCGCGGGCTCCTTGCCGTGGGAGGCGCGGTCGGCTTCTGGGCTGCTCAGATCGGCGTGCTGTGGGCGAGCTTCGAGGCCTTCGGCGGCGACGTGGCGTTCGGAGTTCTGGTGCAGGGGTTCTTCGTCGGGATGGCCGCGAACCTGATCCCCTCGCCGGCAGGCGGCGTGGGGGCCGTCGACGCTGGCATGATCGGTGCCTTCGCGATCTTCGGGATCGACGACTCGATCGTCTTCCCCGCGGTCCTGACCTACCGCGTCATCGCCTTCTGGCTGCCGATTCCACCGGGGATCGTTGCGTTCGTCCAGCTGCGCGCTACGGTGGCTCGCTGGGAGCGCGAGCGCGGTCATTCGACCGCTCGGGTGGGTACACTTCAGAAAGTAAAGTGATGAGGGACACACGGGACATCGAGAACGTCGTCATCGTGGGCAGCGGGCCCGCGGGCTACACAGCGGCGCTGTACACGTCGCGCGCGGACCTGAATCCGCTCGTCATCGAGGGCTTCGCGTGGGGCGGCCTGCTCCAGCAGACGACCGACGTCGAGAACTACCCGGGTTACCCGCAGGGCGTGATGGGCCCGCAGATGATGCAGGAGTTCCGCGAGCAGGCCGAGCGCTTCGGCACGCGCTTCATCACCGACGACGCCACGAGGATCGAGCTGGCCCCGGAGGAGGGCGGCATCCACGTCGTGCATGTGGCGGGCGAGCAGATCCGCGCGCGGGCGGTGATCCTCGCCATGGGCGCCGAGCCCAAGAAGCTTGGCGTGCCCGGCGAGGACGAGCTGGCGGCGCGCGGCGTGTCGTACTGCGCCACCTGCGACGCGGCGTTCTTCCGCGGCGCCGACACGATCGTGGTCGGCGGCGGCGATACAGCGATGGAGGACGCGACCTTCCTGTCGAAATTCGCCGACAAGGTCAGCATCGTCCACCGTAGGCCCGAGTTCCGCGCCTCGGCGATCATGCTCGACCGCGCCAAGGAGAGCGAGAACATCGAACTGGTCACGCCGTACGTCGTGCAGCGCTTCGAGCCGGGTGATGACGGCTCGCTGAGCCATGCGGTGCTCGAGAACACCGAGGACGCCTCGATCAAGGAGATTCCGATCACAGGTGCGTTCGTGGCCATCGGCCACAAGCCGAACTCACACCTGGTCGAGGGCCAGGTGGAGCTCGACGACGAGGGCTACGTGCTCGTCGAGGGGCGCTCCACGAGGACAAGGCGGCCCGGTGTGTTCGCCGCCGGCGATCTGACCGACCGCGTGTATCGCCAGGCCGTGACCGCGGCCGGCACCGGCTGTATGGCCGCACTGGACGCCGAGGCGTACCTGCGCCACCACCCCATCGACGCGGAGGCCCACTGGGTGCCCGACGTGGAGCGCGTCGAGGCCGCCGCCGAGTCCGCCGCGCACTCGGGCTAGTTGCCAACCTGGAGCAATTGGGCTCGTCAGCAGCGATGCGCTCCCGAGCGCATCGAGAAGCCGCGCTCTGAGGATGAGCTCGTCGGCGCGCTGACCGGGGCGCGCCGCGTCAAGGTCGTCGGCTCCGGCCACTCATTCACCGACATCGCCTGCACGGACGGCGTGCTCGTCGACCTGTCGCTGATGCACGACGTGCTGTCCGTGAACGGCAACGAGGTGACCGTCGAGGCGGGCATCGCGCTCAACCAGCTCGGAGAGGAGCTGCGCGTCCGCGGCCTCGCGATGGAGAACCAGGGCGATGTGGATCCACAAACGATCGCGGGCGCCATCTCGACCGCGACGCATGGGACGGGCACCCGCTTCGGCAACCTCTCGTCGCAGGTAGTGGGCATCCGGCTCGTCGACGGCAGCGGGGAGCCGCGCGACATCCGCGAGGGCGACGAGCTGCGCGCGGCGCGTGTGAGCCTGGGGGCGCTCGGCGCGATCTCGGCGGTCATCCTGCGCTGCGTGCCCGCGTTCCAGATCCATCGCGTCGACGAGCCGCGCCCGCTCGACGATGTCCTTCCGCAGCTCGACGAGCTCGTGGGCTCCCACGACCACTGGGAGGCCTTCGTTATGCCCTACACCCGGAGGGCGCTCACCCTCACGTCCGAGCGCACGGACCGGCCGCCGGAGCCGCCCGGCCGGACGGCCTCGTTCATGCACGACGTGATCCTGGAGAACGCGGTGCTGGGCCTTTTCTGCCGGACCGGGCGCGCGTTCCCTCGCCTGATCCCCGCGCTCAACCGAGGCCTTGCCGGTCTCATGGGCGGCTCGGAGCACCTGGACGCGAGCAACCGCGTGTACGCGAACACGCGGCTCGTGCGCTTCACGGAGATGGAATACGGGATCCCGCGGGAGCACGCCGCCGAGGCGCTCGAGCGCGTGCTGGCCCTGATCGAGCGGCGGCGCCTGCCGATCGGCTTCCCGATCGAGGTCCGAGTGGTCGCACCCGACGACGCGATGCTCTCGACCGCGTACGAGCGCCCCACGGCGTACATAGCGGTCCACCAGTACGTGGGCATGGAGTTCGAGACGTACTTCCGCGCCGTCGAGGCGATCATGGACGAGTACGGCGGCCGCCCGCACTGGGGCAAGCGCCACTACCAGTCGGCGGCCACGCTGCGCCCTCGCTATCCGGAGTGGGATCGGTTCCTCGAGATTCGCGAGCGCTTCGACCCGCAGCGGCGCTTCGAGAACGATTACCTGCGGCGGGTACTCGGGTGAGGGCGACGCTCTATGCGATCCCGGGCTCGCATGCCGTCCGCACGGGCGAGCTCATGCTGGGGCACAAGGGCGTCGAGGTGCGGCGCGTGAACTTCCCACCCGGCCTGCACCGCGCGATCGTGCGCGTGATCGGCTTCCCGGGCGACCGCGTGCCCGCGGTGAAGTTCGAGAACGGCCGGCGCGCACAAGGCACGCGCGAGCTGCCTCGGGTGCTCGATCAGCTGGTGGCGGGGCCGCCGCTCGTTCCGGAAGACCCGCGCGCCCTCGAGGCGGAGGCCTGGGCCGACGACGTGCTCCAGCAATGGGCGCGCCGGATGGTCGCCTCGGCGGGCGTGCGTGATCCCGACGCGCTCGCCGGCCGCGGGGCCGACGGCCGGCTCGGCGTGCTCCTGACCCCGCACGACTTCATGAGGCGGACCGTCGCCCGCGGGGTGCTGACGGCGTTCCGCGTGACGAAGGAGCAGGAGCGGGACGACCGCGCGCGCACCGGCGAGATCCTCGACCGCGTCGACGCGTGGATCGAGGACGGCGTCCTGAACGGCGAGGAGCTCACGAGCCCCGACTTCGCGATCGCGTCCAGCCTCGCGCTCGTCGAGTACATCGTGGCTCTGCGGCCGGAGCTTCAGGGGCGTCCGGCGATGGCGCTCCTCGGCCGCGTCTTCAGCCGCAGCGCCTGAGCACGCGGTCGAGCGTGAGCTTGCGGCCGTCCTGGGTCTCCGCGAGCACGCGGAGCCGGAAACGGCCGTGCCGGTGGATCTGCTGGCGGCGCACCAGCCCGGTGAGCGTGATCGGTCCGCTGCCCGTCCCGCGCGCGGCTGGGATGTTCAGGAGACGCTCGACCCGCCGCCTGCCGATCAGCACGTCCGCCTGAAGGAGGCGTGAGCGCTTCGAGCCGCGCACCTGGATCCGGAGGTCCTCGGAGAAGCAGCCGCGCACCGGCTGTCCGCTCGAGCGCAGCACCAGCGCCAGGTGCGGCCGCGCCAGGCAATCGACGCCCACGCAGTGGACGAGCCCGCGCAGGCGCATGTGGAGGTCGTGCTGGACCCGCGCGTACTGCTCGTGCCCGTCGACGCTCTGGAGCTCGTACGGGTCCTTCGCCAGGTCGTAGAGCTCGAGCTCCCCGGTCGTACGGTGCTCGACGTAGAGAAAGCGGTAGTTGCGGATGCCGCGGTAGGCGGGCACGCCGTTCGCGCCCCTGCCGTTCTCGATTAGGATGTCGCGTCCCCATTCGGCGCCGGGGTCCGCGAGAAGCTCGAGCAGCGAGCGGCCGTCCTGCACGCGGCCCGGCGCCGCGTCGGTCGCGTCGAGGATCGTCGAGGGCACGTCCACGTTGGCCACGAGCCGGTCGTCGACTCTGCCGCGCGGGACGCCCGGCCCGCGCATGACGAGCGGGATCCGGATCGACTCCTCGTAGGGCAGCACCTTCTCGGCGAGCGCACGGTGCTCGCCGTGCATGAAGCCGTTGTCCGAAAGGAACACGATGAGCGTGTTGTCGAGCTCTCCCTCGCGGCGGAGCGCCTCCACGATCTGGGCCACGCCCTCGTCCACGGCCATCAGCGACTCGTTTTCCTGGCGCCAGTTCTCCTCGATGCCCGCCGCGAACTCATTCGACAGCCGGGGGCGGTCGGCCACCACCTGCGGCTTGTCGTACATGTTCTTCTCGTTGAAGCTCGGCGGGCGCGGCATCCGCACGCCGGCGAAGGCGTCGCGGTGGCGCGGCGCGGGCGAGGGCGTGCCGGGCCGGCGCGGATCGTCCGGGTCGCGCGGCGCGCCGCGGTGGGGTGCCGTGTACCAGAGGTTGAGGTAGAAGGGCTGGTTGCCGGGCGAGGCCTGGTCGATCAGCTCCACGGCCTTCCGCGTCTCGAAGTCGGTCAGGTACTCGCCGGGGTGCTGGGCGTCCGGATAGCTCCTGACGACGCCGTGGTCGAACGCCTTCCAGGCCACGTAGTTGAAGGCGGCGGAGTGGGGCAGCCCGACCCAGTCGGTCCAGCCCCGCGGGATGCCGTACTTGGCCTCGTAGCCGTTCAGATAGCGGCCGACGTGCATCGTCCGGTAGCCGGAGTTCTGCAGCCACAGCGGCAGCGTGTTCGTGGAGTCGAGCTCGAGGAAGCCGCCGAACGGTGGCGCGTTGTGGAGCACACCGTGGTTGTGGGCGTACTGCCCGGTGAGGTTCGTCGCCCGCGAGGGACAGCAGAGCGGGAAGCTGTCGACCGCCTGGTCGAACTTCGTGCCGTCCGCCGCCAGGAGGTTGTTCACGTTCTGCATCGTCGAGAGCGATGCCGCCGTCTGGTCGTCGGTCATGATCACGACCACGTTCTCGCGCGCGAGCGCGGGAGCGGCGGCCGCCAGCGTGGCCGCGACGGTCGCGGCGGCGACCGCTAGAGCTCGCAGCGGCCCTCGCCGCGGTAGGTGGGCACCTCGTCGGCTATCTCGCCGCCGCGCACCAGAAAGAGGGTGTTGAAACGCTCGCACAGCTCCCCGGCCTTCGCATGGCGCAAATAGACGTTCGCGCCGACTCGCAGGCTAGCGGCGGCTGAACCCGTCACGGGGGTTTGCACCTCGCCTGCGCCTTCGAGGGGGTCAACACGCAGACCGCGCGGGAGGTGCGGTGCCGGCAGGCGGTCGCGACCCGCCGGGCCCGACGCCGGATAGCCCCCGCCCAGCAGCGTCGCCACGCCGGGGCTCGGCCTGCGAACCACCGGCATGGCGAACATGGCGGCCGGCGTGAGGCTGAAGGACGAGTAGCGGTCGAACAGGGTGGGGGCGTAGAAGCCCGAGCCGGCCGTGATCTCGGTCACCACGTCCTCCCGGCGCGTGGTCTGGATACTCCCCGTGCCGCCTCCGTTGACGATCGGCACGGGCGCCACCTCCCGCACGGCCGCCACCACCCTCGCACGCCGCTCTGCGATCTCGGCGGCGGAGCGCCGCTTGATGAAGCGAATCACCGGCTCCTGTGCTCGCTTCCCGATGGGTCTGTCCACGAGGCCGGCGATGTGCGCCTCGTAGCCCATCAGAGCGACAAGCTCCAGGCCGGGGCGGCCGACGATCTCCCGCGCCAGCTCCTGGGCCTGCCGCGGCGTCCGGACCGGCGAGCGCTTGACGCCGATCTTCACCCGCCCGCCGAGCGGCCACCAGCCGAGGTCGAGCTCGATGCAGACGCGGATCGGCCGGGGACCGCCGCCGGCCTCGGCCTCGATCAGGTCGAGGTGCTCGACCGAGTCGACCATCAGGATCGGCGCGCCCTCGTCCTCGATTCGCCCGAGCACCGCTAGCGCGGCGCGGTCGGCGGTCGGGTAGGCGAGCAGGAGATCGTCGAAGCCGTGCTGGTGGAGCCAGAGCGACTCCGGCAGCGTGAAGGTCATGAGGCCGCGAAAGCCGGGGTCGTGCTCGAGGATCGCCTCGAGGAGCGCCCGGCAGCGGACCGACTTGCTGGCTACGCGGATCGGCGTTCCGCGCGCGCGGGCCAGCATCTCGGCGGCGTTCGACCACACCGCGTCCAGGTCGACGAACGCGAAGGGCGCGTCGACGCCCTCGAAGATCCGCCCGAGCTCCTCGTAGGTCCGCTCGGGCGTGGCTGTACGGTGCACCGCCATGGTCCGGGCCGACCGTATACCGCCAACGCTGCTCGTGTTGGTCGCGGTCTCCTCGGTCCAGTTCGGCGGGGCGTTCGCGAAGACGCTGTTCGACGAGGCCGGTCCTGGGGGCACGGTCTTCCTGCGAGTGGTGTTCGCCGCGCTGATCCTCGGCGCGCTGTGGCGGCCGGCTCTCACCGGACGCTCGGGTGCCGACTGGCGCCTGATCGCCGCGTACGGGTTCGCCCTCGTTGCCATGAACCTGTCCTTCTACGAGTCGCTCGACCGCATCCCGCTCGGCATCGCCGTCACGTTCGAGTTCGTCGGCCCGCTCGGCGTAGCGATCGCGGGCTCGCGGCGCGCGCTGGACGTGGTCTGGGTCGTGCTCGCCGCGGCCGGCATCCTCCTGCTGTCGGACTTCGGCACCGCGGACCTCGACGGTCTCGGTGTGGCGCTTGCGCTGCTCGCGGGCTGCTTCTGGGCCGCATACATACTCCTCGCCGCGCGGGTCGGCCGGCGCTTCCCAGGCGGTCAGGGCCTCGCGCTCGGCATGGCGATCGGAGCGCTGATGATCGCCCCCGTCGGCCTCGCGGACGCGGGCAGCGGCCTGCTAAGCATGGAGGTCATCGCCGTCGGCCTCGCCGTGGCGGTCCTCTCGTCGGCGATTCCCTACACGCTGGAGCTGGAGGCGCTCAGGCGGCTGCCTGAGGGGGTGTTCGGCGTGCTGATGAGCCTGGAGCCGGCCGTGGCGGCGCTCGCCGGCTTCATCGTCCTGGGCGAGGACCTCGCCACTCGCGAGCTCGTGGCGATCACCCTAGTCGTGACGGCGAGCGCGGGCGCCGCGCGCCACGCGACGGTGCCGCCGCGAGACGCCTGATCGACGGGAATGGATCGGGGCAGGGGCGGGGCGCCCCCAACGCTTGCGCTAGTACTGATGAGGCTCCGGCGGTGCTGCCGTCCGGGCGGCGCTTCCAGCCGCCCGGCCCCGGCGAGCAACCGCCGCGACCTCGGAGAGGGTTTCTACGCAAGCGCCGGGGGCGCTTCCTCCTGGGCGTCGGCTGGCTCGCTAGTCATCGCGGGCCGGAGGGGGAGGAGATCGAACATGCTGAGCGGCTGGCCGCACCCGTTGCACCAGGTAACGCGCGAACGGCCGTCGAAGTCGACCACATCCTCACAGTGGGGGCAGAGATAGTGGGCCATGTCCAAGCTATCGGCTTGATAGTCCGATCGTCCAATCGGGTCTACACCCCATAGACGGATTTATGGGGTCTCGACCCCAGTCGGGGCGCGCCGGTTGGCGAACTACGGCATCGAGGGGTGCCCTGGCCTGTCCGGGACCTACCCTCCGCCGGGGGGTTGGTCGAGTCTTGTGCCGAGGTCGGCACATACGTCGACCAACCCATAAGGGCCCCTCGCTCGATGCCGTCGTATTCGCCAAAGTTGGCGCTCACCGCATGTAGATCGGGTTCGAGAGGATCCAGGTGCGCTCGCGGCCCCTGGCGGCGCGGCGCGCCTCGACGCGGTAGGCGCCCGGCTCCTCGACTTCGGTGTCGAGCGTGGTGCCGTCGGCGCTCGCGAGCTCGCGTCCGTCCCTCAGGAGACGCACGTGCGCGGCGAGCGGCGTGCGCACGTGCAGCGTGCGCCGGCCGGCAGCGGCCTCCCCGCCCATCGGCACGTCTGCCGCCTCGAAGCGGAAGCCGCGCGCCGGGGCGACCGAGCTGACGGCGATGTAGCAGCGACCCGCCCGCAGCGCGTCGAAGACGAGCTCTCGGTCGTGCCCGAGCTCCCGCGCGGGAGCGGTCTCGCACAGCACGTGCGTCCGGATCAGCCGGAACTCGCGGTGATAGGCCATGATCCGCAGCGGCACGATCGGCCCGATCCGCTTGCCGTACTGGTGCGCGTCGAGGCCGCCGATGGCCACGACGCGCCGCTCGCGGCAGAGCTCGTCCCAGGCACTTACGTTCCGATCGGGCGGATCGCCGAGCGCCCGGCCCGGCCTCGCGAGGAACCGGATCAGGTCTCCGATGCCGGCGATTCGCTCTCCCGCGTCGTTCGCGAAGTTCCACAGCTCGATGCCGTCGAGCGCGTCGCAGTCGAGCCCGCCGAACGGCATGGCCGGGCGCCGGAAGCGCGCGGAACCCTGCGAGAACGGGTGCGCGGCGAAGCCGAAGCCGCCCGCCTCGCGCACGGCCCGCGCGATGCCGCAAGCGTCGAGGCCATGGTGACGGATATGCGACTCGATGCCGAAAGCGAGGTAGTGGTCGCGCCCGGGCGGCGAGACCTCCTCGCCGGCCAGGAGCAGCACGTCGCCGTACCAGCCTTCCTCGCCCTGCCGTCTGGCCGCGAGCGTGTCGTGGTCCGTGAGGAGCACGACGTCCGCCCTCGCGCGCGCGGCGGCGCGGGCTATCTCGGGCACCGTCCCGGTTCCGTCCGAATGCGTCGAATGGAGATGGACCACACAGGAGAGGTCGTGCATTCGCCGTAACTTCACCTGTCGTCGCGGGTTTGCGCAACATGCGAACGCTCGGGCTCGCGCTCCTCCTAGTGGCGTTCGGCGCCTCGCCGGCGAGTGCGGCGGTGATACAGCTCGAGGACCGCTCGAGCCCCGAGGACAACGAGCCCACCATCGCGGTCGTGGTTCGGGCCGCGCCCGGCGAGACTAACGCGATGACCGTCACGCGCTCCGCCGGCGGGATCATGATCGAGGACAGCGGCGCTCCCCTCACCGGTGAGTGCCAGCCGAGCGGCTCGGGCCGCTTCTGTGCCGGGACCAGCTTCGGCGCCGTGGACGTCTTCCTGGGCGACGGCACCGACAAACTCGTCCACAGCTTCTACGGCGCGGTCGAGGGCGGCGCAGGCGACGACGACATCCGGGTGACGAACGGGATCTTCTCGCTCGTCGGGGGCGCCGGAGCCGACCGGCTCGACGCAACGGGGGCCAACGAGGCGAGGGTGTCGTACCTCGACCACACCGATGGGGTCAACGTCCGTGTGAACGGGCTGGCCGACGATGGGGCGCCCGGCGAGGGCGACGACGTGATGGGCGCGATCACGAGCATCGGCGGGGGAAGCGGGAATGACTACCTGGAGTCCGGGCCGGTCACGAGAAGCCTGTTCGGCGCGGACGGCGACGACATCCTGGTCGGCAACGCGGATCGCAATTACCTGACGGGCGGTCCGGGCGACGACCAGCTGCTCGCGGGAGACGGCAGCGACTCGCTCGTCGGCGACGCCGGAGCCGACGTCCTGAGCGGTGGCGGCGGGCTGGACGAGGTGACCTATGGCGGAGTGGCCCCGCTCCGGCTCAGCATCGGCGACGGGCCAAACGACGGCGCCGTGGGCGAGGGCGACGACATCCGGGAGGACGTCGAGGCCATCGGCGGCGGCCAGGGAGACGACGTCCTGATCGGCGACGCTGACGGCAACCGGCTGATCGGGTACGGCGGCCAGGACGCGCTGCGCGGCGCGGACGGCGCGGACGAGATCATCGGGTGGGGAGACGGCGACGAGCTCGACGGAGGCGCGGGCCGCGACCGCGTGTCGACCCGGCCGCGCAGACTCGGCGGGATCGACCGCGCCCTCCTGGCTGACGGCGAGGCGGATCGACTCGATTGCGACGGGGCGGCGCCATTCATCGACGCCGATGCGGCCGACCGGCTGACGGCCTGCGCCCCGACCCCGGTGGTCCACGCGCGCGGCCGCCTCCGCCAGGGCCGGCGCGTGACCTTGTTCGTTCGCTGTGCGCCGCACGCCGCGGTCCCGTGCCGGGGCCGCCTCTGGATCCATTTGCAGGGGACGCGCCACGACCCGCAGAGCGGCCGGAGGCTGTCGCGGATGATCCGGTTCGGCCCCATAGAGGAGGGCGAGCGCCGCCGCCTGCGTGTGCTGATCCGCGGCCCGGTCCCGCGCAGGGGGTACGTCTATGCGAGCGTCATCACCAGGCGGAACGACGGCTTCGACACCCGGACCGTGACCCGGAATGTGATCCGCTACCTCACCGGTTGACGCGCGGAGAGGCCCTCTGGGTAACGTCTAGGGGGTGAGTGATGCAGACAGCTTCGGCGCTCGCTCGACGCTCGACGTCGGCGGTGAGTCGTACGAGATCTTCAGGCTCGACTCGCTCCAGGAGAGGTACGACGTCGCCCGCCTGCCCTATGCGCTGAAGGTGCTGCTGGAGAACCTGCTCCGGCACGGCGAGGACGAGGGCGCCGAGGCCGTCGCGCGGTGGAACGCGAAGGACGAGCCCTCGCAGGAGATCGCCTACAGGCCAGCACGCGTGCTGATGCAGGACTTCACCGGCGTTCCCGCAATCGTCGACCTCGCCGCGATGCGCGACGCCATGGAGGAGCTCGGCGGCGACGCTGCCAGGATCAATCCACTGGTGCCCGTCGAGCTCGTGATCGACCACTCGATCCAGGTAGACGTGTTCGCCCAGCCGCGCGCCTTTCAGCGCAACGCCGAGCTCGAGTTCCAGCGCAACCGGGAGCGCTACGCGTTCCTCCGCTGGGGGCAGGAGGCCTTCGACAACTTCAAGGTGGTGCCGCCGAACACCGGCATCTGCCACCAGGTGAACCTCGAGTACCTCGGCCGCGTGGTGGAGGCGCGCGACGGGCAGGCCTTCCCCGACACGCTGGTCGGGACCGACTCGCACACGACCATGATCAACGGCCTCGGCGTTCTCGGCTGGGGCGTGGGCGGCATCGAGGCGGAGGCGGCCATGCTGGGCCAGCCGGTGTCGATGCTGGTCCCGCAGGTCGTCGGCTTCAAGCTCGCCGGCGAGCTTCCCGAGGGCTCCACCGCCACCGACCTCGTCCTGACCGTGACGCAGATGCTGCGCGAGCGCGGCGTGGTCGGCAAGTTCGTGGAGTTCTACGGGCAGGGGCTCGCGAACCTGCCGCTGGCGGACCGCGCCACGATCGGGAACATGTCGCCGGAGATGGGCGCGACCTGCGCGATCTTCCCGGTAGACGCGGAGACGCTGCGCTATCTCGAGTTCTCGGGGAGGCGCCCCGAGCGCGTCGCGCTCGTCGAGGCCTACACGAAGGAGCAGGGCCTCTTCCATGACGAGAGCTCGGAGGAGGCGACCTACTCCGACACGCTCGAGCTCGACCTCGGCGACGTGGAGCCGTCGCTCGCCGGGCCGAAGCGCCCACAGGACCGGGTCGCGCTGTCGGATGCGGCGTCGGACTTCCGCGCCGAGCTCGAGGAGTACGCCGGCCACGAGACGCCCAGCGGCTACGACGAGGCCCTCGACGAGTCGTTCCCCTCGAGCGACGTCCCCACGAACAACGGCGGCGGCCAGGAGCCCAAGGTGGGCCATAGCCACCCACAGCCCGGCACTGCGGTGGCCGAGCGCGAGGAGGGCTTCGGCCACGGCTCGGTCGTGATCGCCGCCATCACGAGCTGTACGAACACGTCGAACCCGTCGGTGATGATCGGTGCCGGGCTGCTGGCGAAGAAGGCGGTCGAGGCCGGGCTCGAGCGGATGCCGTGGGTGAAGACCTCGCTTGCGCCGGGCTCGAAGGTCGTGACCGACTACCTCGAGCGTGCGGATCTGATCGAGCCGCTCTCGCGGCTCGGCTTCGACCTCGTGGGCTACGGCTGCACCACCTGCATAGGGAACTCCGGGCCCTTGCCGGAGGACGTCTCCAAGGAGATCGAGGAGCGCGACCTCGTGGTGGCGAGCGTGCTCTCCGGCAACCGCAACTTCGAGGGCCGCATCCACCCCGAGGTGAAGATGAACTACCTCGCCTCGCCGCCGCTGTGCGTGGCCTACGCGCTGGCAGGGCGGATGGATCTCGACATCACGACCGAGCCGCTCCAGAACGACGTCTACCTGCGCGATATCTGGCCGACGCAGCAGGAGGTCAATGAGGCGATCGAGAGCGCCATCGAGTCCGACATGTTCCGGCACTCCTACGGCGACGCGCTCTTCGAGGGCGACGACAACTGGCAGGCGCTCGAGATTCCGGCGGGCGACCGCTATGCCTGGGATGACGAGTCCACGTACGTGAAGCAGCCGCCGTACTTCGAGGACATGCCGGCCGAGCCGCCCGAGGGGTTCGAGGAGATCAAGGGCGCGAGGGCGATCGCCGTGCTCGGCGACAGCGTCACGACCGACCACATCTCGCCGGCCGGCGCGATCAAGAAGGACTCGCCCGCCGGCGAGTACCTGATCGAGCACGGCGTGGAGCCGAGGGACTTCAACTCGTACGGGTCGCGCCGCGGCAACCACGAGGTGATGGTGCGCGGGACGTTCGCGAACATCCGGCTGCGGAACCTCCTGGCGCCCGACACCGAGGGCGGCTTCACGAAGAAGGAGGGCGAGGTGAAGCCGCTCTACGACGCGGCCCTCGAGTACCACGAGGACGGCACGCCGCTGTGCGTGATCGCGGGCAAGGAGTACGGCTCAGGCTCGTCACGCGACTGGGCCGCCAAGGGCCCGCGCCTGCTCGGCGTCCGCTTCGTGCTGGCCGAGTCGTATGAGCGGATCCATCGCTCGAACCTGGTCGGGATGGGGATCCTGCCTTTGCAGTTCCCGGACGGCGAGTCGGCGGAGTCGCTTGGCCTCACCGGCGAGGAGACCTTCGACCTGGCCCCCCTCGAGGAGGGCGCGAAGACGCTGAAGGTCACGACCTCGGAGGGGAAAGAGTTCGACGCCCGCGTCCGCATCGACACTCCCAACGAGTGGCTCTACTACCGCCACGACGGCATCCTCCACTTCGTGCTGCGCGACCTGCTGTCGGACTAACCCCGCCGACGATCCTGCCCTGGTGTTGGTAGCCGACCCTTAGGCAGGACCGTCCTCAGAGGCCCTCTGTCCTCAGCGCCGTCGTTTCGCTGATCATTGGTCTTGACATCTGATAGATCAATCAATAACCTTATCCCCATGACCGCAGGCAGAACCACCCGGGGCGCGCGCACCAGCTCGGAGAAGCGGCGCGAGCAGCTCCTCGCCGCCGCGGTCACCGAGTTCGCGGCGCATGGCTTTCACGCGACCAGCACCACCGCGATCGCCAAGCGGGCTGGGATCTCGCAGCCGTACGTGTACGCGCTGTTCCCGAACAAGCACGAGCTCTTCCTCGCTGCGAATGTTGAGGTCAAGGACCGCATTCGTGCCGCCTTCGCCGAGGCCGCCCGCGGACTCGAGACGGCCGAGGAGCGGCTGGACGCCATGGGCGAGGCCTACATCCAGCTGCTCGAGAACCGCGAGGAGATCATGTTCCAGCACCAGGCCAACGCGGCGGCCGGCGATCCGGCGCTGCGCGAGCCGATCCGGCGCGAGTTCATGCGCCTCTTCGATGACATCGGCCGCCTGAGCGGCGCGACCGACGAGCAGGTCTGGGACTTCATGGCGCACGGGATGATGCTCAACGTGATAGCCGCGCTCGACCTGCCGGAGGCATACATGCCGGCGAAGGGCGGATGACGGCGCGCCGGCACAGTCCCGGCGCCGCCAGGCCCTTTTTTTTGGGGTCGAACTAATAGATCAATCAATCATAAGGAGAATCTCGACATGCGACGCAACAGCACCCTGACTCTCGCGATCGTCTCGGTCGCGCTCTTCATGGTCACGCTCGACAACCTAGTCGTGACGAATGCTCTGGTGAGCATTCGCGAGGACCTCGGTGCAAGCCTCGAGCAACTCGAGTGGACGGTGAACGCGTACACGCTCAGCTTCGCCGTCTTCCTGCTGACCGCCGCCGCGCTCGGCGACCGGATAGGCCGGCGGACGGTCTTCGCCGCCGGCGTTGCCGTCTTCACGTTCGCATCCGCGGCCGCGGCTCTCGCACCGAGCACCGAGGCCCTGATCGCCGCACGGGCGGTCCAGGGGCTCGGCGGCGCCGTGATCACGCCGCTGTCGCTCACGCTTCTGAGCGAGGCTTTCCCGAGCGAGAGGCGCGGCCTCGCGCTCGGCGTCTGGTCCGGGGTCTCCGGGCTGGGCGTGGCGCTCGGGCCGGTGGTCGGCGGCGCGGTCGTCGACGGATTCTCCTGGCAGTGGATCTTCTGGTTGAACGTGCCGATCGGAATCGTGCTCGTGCCGGTGGCGGTCGCTCTACTGACGCAGAGTCGCGGCCCGAACAGGAGCCTCGACGTCCCGGGCGTGGCGCTCGCGAGCGCCGGCCTCCTGGGCGTGGTGTTCGGGATCGTCCGGTCCCAGGCGCTCGGCTGGACGAGCACGACCGTCCTCGTCTCGCTCGGCGCCGGGCTCGTGCTGCTCGCGGCGTTCGTCGCGTGGGAGCTGCGCGCGCCCGCCCCGATGCTGCCGATGCGCTTCTTCCGCGACCGTCGCTTCGCGGCCACGAACGGCGTGTCGCTGGCGATGTACTTCGGCGCCTTCGGGTCGATCTTCCTCCTGGCGCAGTTCTTCCAGGTGGCCCAGGGCTACTCGCCGCTCGAGGCGGGCATCCGCACGTTGCCGTGGACGGCGATGCCGATCTTCGTCGCCCCGGTCGCCGGTGTGCTGTCCGACCGGATCGGCAGTCGCCCGCTGATGGCGACCGGGCTCGGGCTGCAGGCGCTCGCCCTCGGATACCTCGGGTCGGTCACGGCGCCGGACGTGGCCTACGCCGCCCTGGTGCCGGGCTTCGTCGCCGCGGGCACCGGCATGGCGCTCGTCTTCGCACCCGCCGCGAACGCGATTCTTGGCGCAGTGCGGCCTAGCGAGGCCGGCCAGGCGTCAGGCGCGAACAACACCATCCGCGAGATCGGCGGCGTGCTCGGAGTGGCCGTGCTGGCCACCGTGTTCACACACGGCGGCGGCTACGGCTCGCCGCAGGACTACGTGGACGGGCTGCTGCCGGCGGTATGGGTCGGCGCGGCGGTGCTCGCGGCGGGAGCGCTGATCGCGCTCCTGGTGCCGGGCAGGCGCGCCGCCACGGCCCGCGAGCTGAGCCCGCCCGTGGCGGTCTGCGAGGCGGTCGCGTAGTCGCTGGCGTTCGCCGGTAGGGTCGCGCGCGTGCTCGACGTCGCGGCCGTCCGATCCCAGTTTCCCGCCCTCGCCGCCCGGGCCGCGTTCTTCGACGGCCCGGGCGGCTCTCAGGTTCCCCAGCGGGTGATCGACGCGATGATCGCCTACCTGCGCGACTCGAACGCGAACCTGGGCGGCGCATTCGCGACCTCGCGGGCCTCGGACGAGGTGATGGAGCGCGGGCGAGCCGCGGCGGCCGAGTTCACGGGCGGCCACCCCGACGGCATCGCCTTCGGGGCCAACATGACGACCCTCAACTTCCAGCTGGCCCACGCCGTGGCGCGAACTCTCGTGCCCGGAGACGAAATCGTGGTGACGGCGCTCGACCACGACGCGAACGTCTCGCCGTGGCTGCTCGTGGCCCAGGATCACGACCTGGCCGTACGGACGGCGCCGCTTCGCGGCGCGGACGCGACGCCCCGCGGGCGCGACGTCGCGCTCGACGTCGACGCGCTGGAGGCGCTCATCGGGGAGCGGACGCGCGTCGTGGCCTTCACGCTCGCCTCGAACGCGGTCGGCTCGATTCCGGACGCCGCACGGATCGCGGCGGCGGCTCACTCCGCCGGTGCGCTTGCCTGGGCCGACGGCGTGCACATGGCGCCCCACCGCCGGCTGCGGGCTGACGAGCTGGGGCTCGACGTGGCGCTCTGCTCGCCGTACAAGTTCTTCGGCCCGCATCTCGGCATCGCGGCGATCCGGCCCAGCCTCGCCGAGTCGCTGCCCGCCGACCGCGTCCGGCCCGCGGACGAGCGGCCGGCCGGCCACCGCTTCGAGGCCGGCACCCAGTCCCACGAGGCGATCGCCGGCGCCACGGCCGCGATCGACTACCTGCGCGACCTTGGGGATGGCGACCTCGACGCGGCCTTCTCGCTCATCGAGGAGCACGAGACGCGCCTGACCGCCCGCTTCCTCAGCGGCATTCCGGCCGGTCTGAGTCTGTACGGCATCCCAACCCCGGAGGGCCGGACGCCCACGTTCTGCTTCAACGTCGAAGGGCGCGCGCCTCGCGAGGTCGCCGAGCTCCTCGCAGAACAGGACCTGTACGTCTGGGACGGCAACTACTACGCGCTCGAGCAGGTGCGCGCCCTCGGCCTCGAGGACAGCGGCGGCGCCGTCCGCGCCGGCTTCCTGCACTACACGACGGAGGAGGAGGTCGACCGCCTGTTGGAGGCGTTGACCGAGCTCACGCCGGCGTAGCGCGGCTACGCTCCGCGACTTGGAGCTCGACCACGTCCTGTTCGCGGTCTCGGACCTCGACGCCGCCGCGCGCGAGCTCGAGGCGCGGCACGGGCTCGCGTCGGTCGAGGGAGGCCGGCACGCCGGCTGGGGCACGGGCAACCGGATCGTCCCTCTCGGGGAGGCGTACATCGAGCTGATCACGGTCGTCGACCCAGCCGAGGCCGCGGCGAGCGCGTTCGGGTGCTGGGTCGCCCGCACGATTCAGCCCCGGCCGGCACAGCCGCTCGGCTGGGTGGCTCGCACGGACGAGCTCGACGACGTCGCGGGGCGGCTGGGCCTGGACGTGAGCGCGGGCTCGCGTGCCGGCCGGGACGGCCGCGTTCTCAGCTGGCTGCTTGCGGGTGTCGAGGCGGCGGCCGCGGAGTCCTCGCTGCCCTTCTTCGTCGAGTGGGGAGCGGGGACGCCGCTCCCCGGGCGAACGCCCGTGACCCATCCGGCCGGCGCCGTCCGGCTCACGGGGCTCGAGCTGAGCGGCGACCGCACGCGCCTGAGCACCTGGCTCGGCACCGAGAGCCTCCCGTTGACCGTGCGGGAGGGCGAGCCGACGGTCACTGCGGTCGAGCTCGCGACCGACGCCGGCAAGGTCATTCTCGGGGCTCGCGAGCAGGGGCCGGACATCCGCGCGGCGGATCGCCTCTAGCCCTGCTCGGCACGCCTCCTGATCGCTCGCAGCCAGGCGCGTCGGATCGCGGCGCTGCCCGGCATGACCACTCGCCAGTAGCGGCCGAAGGTGCGGCGGCCGGCGTCGTCGGTCGCCTTGATACGCGTCTCCGTTGTGAGCACTGTGCCGCCGGAGACCGCTCTAGTGTGAAAGTTGATCGCGGCCTTTGCGACACGTGGCGCGTCGGATGTGACGAATTCCTCGGGCCGCACCCGCTCGATGCCGCCATCGGCCCTCCAGAACCGGCCGACGGCTCCGACCACCAGCTCGTCCGGCCGCTCGGCGAGCACCACGAACCCGCCGCGCGTGAACTGGTCCATGAGCGGCTCGTCGAGTGCCCGCCGGACTGGGCTGAGCCGCCGGCGGCGAACCGCGGCCGGCAGTCTCCGGATCGCCATCAAGACGACCAGCAGGGGCACCTCGCGCGCCGTCACCGCCCGCGCCGCGGCGAGCACTTCGCCGGAG
>JBKPSR010000015.1:0-24890 GCA_046735115.1 Actinomycetota bacterium | reverse complement strand
ACCTGCTTGGCGGTCTGCGCGGCGATGCGCCCGAAGTCGTCAGGGGTGACGTCGCTCTCCTCGATCTGGTCGCGGTACTGCATGAGCCGCTCCTGGTCGATCTCGGGCGGCTCGGGGTAGACCATCTCCCCCGTCTCGGGGTCGACGGTCGGCTCGCCGGCCTCCTCCTCGACCTCGTCGAGGAGCTGCTCCTCGAGATCTGGCGGGAGCAGCAGCTCGTACACGCGGAAGTCGCCGCTCGAGCGATCAACCTCGACGCGGGCGTACTTCGCCGCCTCCGGCGTCTTCTTGTAGGCCGACAGAAGCGCGTCCTCCAGCGCCGCCATCAGGCGGTCCGCGGAGATTCCCTTTTCACGCTCGAGGACCCCGACGGCCTCGACTATTTCCTTGGTCATCGTTCTCCCTCGACCAGATTGCTGCGGTTGATCTCCGTGTACGGGATCGCCACGACCCCGGTGTCGGCCGCCACCGTTACTTCGTCGTCGGTGGCGCCGACCAGCTCCCCGGTGAAGCTCTTGTGGCCGTCCCGCGGCTGGCGCAGGCGCACGCGCGCGCGCCGGCCGAGGAAGCGGCGGAAGTGATCGGGCTTCGACAGCGGACGCTCGGGGCCGGGCGAGGAAACCTCCAGCGCATAGTCCTGGAGCAGGTCGCGCAGGTGGTTCGTCACCCGCTCACAGAGTGCAAGATCGACCCCGCCGGGACGGTCGATGAACAGACGCAGCCGCTCGTGGCCCGCGTCCTCGCAGGCCAGAACCTCGACGTCCGGCTCGGCCGTCGCGAGGCGCTGCTCGATGTCTGTCTGTAGGGAATCGATCTGCATCAGGTCACAAAAAAGGTGGACCTCACGGCCCACCTTCAGGCGCCGCCCGGGGGCGGCGTACGACTGAAGTTGTAACGACGAGTGTAGCCGCTCAGACCTCGATCAGGAGAGTGACGGGGCCGTCGTTCACAAGGGCCACGGCCATTCGCGCGCCGAAAACTCCGCCCCTGGCCGCGAGGGTCTCGCGCACACGCTCGTAGAGCCGCTCCGCCTCCTCCGGTGGGGTGGCGTCGACGAAGCTGGGGCGGTTGCCCTTGCGCGTGTCGCCATAGAGGGTGAACTGGCTGACGCACAGCAGCTCGCCCCCGATGTCGCGCACGGAGCGGTTCATCCTGCCGGCGTCGTCCTCGAAGATCCTCAGAGTGAGGAGCTTCTGCGCGATGCGGTCGGCCTCCGCCTCGGTGTCGCCGCGACCGACGCCGAGCAGCACGAGCAGGCCGCGGCCGATGCGGGCGACCTCCTCGCCGTCCACCGTCACGGACGCCTCGCTGACCCGCTGCACCAGGGCGCGCATTCGAGCCACGTACTCTGCCCGAATGGCGGCGGTCGACGACGTCGAGGGCTATCTGTCCTCGGTCCCAGGGCTCACTGCCCGGCGCCTCGCCCATGCCGAATGGGGAATCACGATTCCCGGCGAGAGCGTGGGAGGCGATCCGATCGAAGCGGGCCTGCGCATAGCCGACGGCCTGCTCCGCGTGCAGGCGATGGCACTCCACGCGGCCGGCGACCTCGACCCCTGGATGCTGCTCTGGTGGAACCGCCAAACGCGGCTCGTGCGCTTCGGCTGCACGCGCTCGCGGGACATCTGGGTGCACGCCGATATCCCGGTCTCGAACGCGGACGAGCGCGGCGTGGACCGCCTGCTCGGCCTGGTCACCGAGGCTGTAGTGGCGGTGCGAAGCCGGCGCCGCTAGGCGGCCTGCAGCCGGTCGCGGAAGGCCTGGTAGTCCTTCCGGTCGGGGCGCATGTTCGCCGCGAGCGCCGCGTGGCGTCGCGCCTCGGCGCGGCGGCCGGTCTTCTCGAGGGAGCGGCCCAGGCAGAAGTGCGCGTAGTCGTTCACCGGGTAGCGCTCGACCAGCGCGGCGAACTCCTCGGCCGCCTCCTCGAAGCGCCGCGAGCGGAAGTAGGCGCGGCCCAGCGCCTCGCGGATCGAGCCCTTGTCGGGTTCGAGTGAGCGGGCGCGCTCGAGCGGCACGGACGCCGCCATGAAGTCCCCCTGCTCGAGCAGCTCGCTGCCCTTCTTGAAGAGTTCGTACGCGTTGTCGCCGCTCATTGCTCTGGCTCTACGGTAGTCGGCTCGGCGGCGCCCGTCCTGAAGCGCTCGACCTCGTCCAGGATCGCCGCGGCGACCTCGGGCTTGGGGCGCCGGCCCACCTCGCGCTCGCCGTCGGCGAGCACGATCGTCACCTCGTTCTCGGCGCTGTCGAAGCCGATGTCGCCGCGCGAGATGTCGTTCACGACGACGACGTCGAGCCGCTTGCGGCTCAGCTTCGCGCGTCCGCGCCGGACCGCCCCCTCGCCGTGCTCGGCCGCGAAGCCGACGACGGTCTGATCCGCGCGACGACCGGCCGTGACGCCGGCCACGATGTCCTCGGTCGCCTCGAACTCGAGCGCCACGGGGCCGCCCTCGCGCCTCAGCTTGTCCTCCACCGGCTCGGCCGGCCGGAAGTCCGCCGGGGCGGCGGCCATGATCAACACGTCCGCGTGCGGGAAGCGCTCGCGGACCGCGGTATCGAGCTCGGCCGTTGTCTCGACGGTCACCGTCCCGACGTTCGCGGGCAGCGGGATCGCCACGTTCGCGGCGATCAGCGTCACGTCCGCGCCGCGCCGCGCCGCCTCCTCCGCCAGCGCGAGCCCCATCCGGCCGGATGAGCGGTTGCCGATGAAGCGCACGGAGTCGATCGGCTCGCGCGTGCCGCCGGCGGTGACGAGCACACGGAGGCCATCGAGCGAATGGGGCGTGTAGTCGCCCGCGGGGAGCGCGTCCTCGACCACGGCAAGGATCTCGGCCGGCTCCGCCAGCCGGCCCACGCCCCACTCGCCCCTCGACGCGAGCCGCCCCGTGCCGGGCGCGATCACGAGCGCGCCGCGCGAGCGCAGCAGGTCCAGGTTCCGCCGGGTCGCCGCGTGCTCGTACATCCGGCTGTTCATCGCGGGCGCCAGGACGAGCGGCGCGGTGCTGGCGAGCGCCGCGCTCGTGAGCAGGTTGTCGGCGAGCCCGGTGGCCAGCTTCGCGAGCGTGTTCGCGGACGCCGGCGCGATCACGAACACGTCCGCTCGGGCCACGAGCTCGAGATGCGAGATCGGGCTGTGGTCCGACTCGGGGTCGCCCGGGAACGCCCCGCGGGTGGGGTCGGTTTCGAACTCCTCCACCAGGACGGGCGCCCCGGTCACGGCCTCGAACGTCGCCCGGCCCACGAAGTTCAGGCTGGCGGGCGTCTGGATGACGCGCACCGAATGGCCCGCAGCCATTGCGAGCCGAACCAGCTCAACTGCCTTGTACGCGGCGATCCCGCCGCTTACGCCGAGCAGGATCCGAGCCAAGTACGCCTCCTAGCGGTAGCGGTACTTGATCTTCCCGGCGGCGATCTCCTCGAGGGCGATCTTGAGGTAGTTCTTCGACCCCGTCTCCACCATCGGAGGCGGGTACTCGTCGAAGGTGCCCTCGCCGAGGTTGTGGTAGTAGGAGTTGATCTGCCGGGCGCGCTTCGCCGACACAAGGACGACGGCGTAGTGCGAATCGACCCGGTCGAGCAGCTTGTCTAGGCGTGGCTTGATCACGGCTGAGACATGGTAGCGGCCAGACTCGCGAGCTCCTTGACGGCACGCTCCAGGTCGTCGTTCACGATGCGGTGATCGAACTCGTCGCGCGCCGCGAGTTCCTCGCGCGCGGCCGCGAGCCGCCGCTCGATCTGCTCGGGGCTGTCCGATCCGCGCTCGGTTAGCCGCTCGACGAGCGCCTCGAACGAAGGCGGCTCGATGAAGACCCGGGTCGCGTCCGGGAGCGTCTCGCGCACCTGGCGCGCGCCCTGGACGTCGATTTCGAGCACGATCCCGCGCGCCGGGCGCTCGAGCTCGGTGCGGAGCGTTCCGTACCTGTGTCCGGCGTACACGGCGTGTTCCACGAACTGACCGGCGGCCACGCGCCGATCGAAGTCGGCCGGGCTGAGGAAGTGGTAGTCGACCCCGTTGACCTCGCCCGGACGCGGGTCTCGGGTGGTCGCCGAAACGGCCAGCTGGAGCCCCGAAACCCGCTCCAGGAGCCGTTTGATGAGCGTTCCCTTGCCCACGCCCGACGGCCCCGTGATGACCAGGATCGGGGCTATCGGCGAAGGTACGAGACGAGCTCGTTGCGCTGCCGCTCGGAAAGCCCGCCGATGGTCTTGCTGGGCGAGATGCGGCAGTGCGTAAGGATGCGATTCACCTTCACGCGCCCGTACTTCGGGACCGCCAAGAGCAGGTCGAAGACCTTGGCAGTGAGCACGTATTCAGGCGGATCGAGCAGCAGGCCGTGGATCTGCTGGCGGCCGGCCTTGAGGTCGCGCTTCAGCGTCGCACGCCGGGTCCTGATCTCGTTTGCCCTCTGGAGAGCGTCCATCCTTTGCGTAAGCGAGCGCTCGGGAGCGAGGCCCGCCGAGTGAGTCTTGGCGGGCGACTGAGGGGCGGCCGGCATGGGCGGCGATCCTACACGCTGATCCGCTGGCGTCGAGGGTGAAAGCGCAAAAAAACCGCTAATTCAGCTGGACCTCGACCTGAGCTTGAGGGAAGTTGGGGGTCCTTGAGCGTTTTTCCACTGGTTTGCAGGGCTTTTATTTGAGCAAATTCGCACCGTCTGACTGGTTAGGCCCAAATTTCCCGCATTCTGCGGAGAAAGCCCGCGCCGGCGTCCCCCAAACGGGCTTACACGGATGTCGACGCTGGGGTCCGCGCCGGGCGCGTGAGGGACAATTCAGCGAGCTCGGCCGCGATTCGGCGGCCGACGGCCGGGTCGCGGAAGCTCTCGGTGCCGATGGCCACCGCGGACGCCCCGGCGGCGAGGAGATCCGCCGCATGACGGCCGCTCGCGATGCCGCCCATCCCGATCACGGGGATCTGGACGTGCTTTGCGACCGAGGCCACCTGCTCGAGGGCGATCGCGCGGATCGCCGGGCCCGAGACCCCGCCGCTCCGGCCGCCGAGCCACGGCTCGCCGCTCTCGGGATGAAGCGCCATGCCCTTGAGGGTGTTGACGAGCGAGACCGCGTCCGCGCCGGAGTCCTGCGCGGCCGCCGCGACCGCCGCCGGCGAGGCCGCGTTCGGCGTGAGCTTCACGACCAGTGGCTTGTCGGTCTGTGTGCGAACACGCTCGACGGCCAGCGCGGTCTCCGACGGGTCCGCGCCCATGACTAGGCCGGTTTCGACGTTCGGACAGGAGACGTTCAGCTCCAGCATGGCGACCTCGTCCCGCCGGCCCACGGCGGCCACGAGCATGGCCAGCTCGTCGCGGCTGAAGCCCATCACGGAGACGATCAGGGGAACCCCGCCGGCGCGCCGAAGGAGCTCGGCGATCCGAGGAAGGTCGGATCCGAGGAAGCCGTCGAGGCCCTTGTTCGGGAGCCCGATGGAGTTGATCAGACCCGCCGGCGTCTCCCAGAGCCGCGGCGGCGGGTTTCCCCGGCGCGGGGCGAGCGTGATGGTCTTGGAGACGAAGGCGTCGAAGGGAAACCGCTCCGCCAGCGCCTCGCCGAACGCGCGCCAGGCGGCTACGACGTCGAACGTGCCCGATCCGTTGAGGACGGGACCGCGCAGCGGGACGCCGCAAAGCTGGATCGACCGGTCGCTCAATGTCCCGCCCCTGCCACGAGGGCCGTCTCGAGCTTGGCCGCGTCCAGCACCGGACCGTCCACGCAGAGGCGCACGTAGCCGTCGACCGTCGGCACGACGCAGCCGAAGCAGGCGCCAAAGCCGCACGCCATGCCCGATTCCATGGCGAGCTGGGCGGGGACCTCGCGCTCCGCGCACAGAGCTCGCACCGCCTCGAGCATGGGCGGCGGGCCGCAGGCGTAGACCGTCACGCGTGGGTCGGCATCCAGCTCCGCCGCGAGCAGCTCGGTGACAAGTGCCTGCCGGCCGACGGAGCCGTCATCGGTGACCACGTGGGGATCCGGTCCGAACAGAGCGGCGACCTGGGCATGGGCCGCGCTGCGGAAGCCGAGGAGGACGGTCGAGTAGTGGAGCTCCTCGTGCCAGCACAAGAGCGGCGCGGCGCCGATTCCGCCGCCGACGAGCAGCGCGCGGGCGCCGTCGCAGGGCGGCCGGAAGCCGACGCCGAGCGGGCCCACCAGGCAGAGGCCCTCCTCGGAAGCCAGCTCGCCGAGTCGCTCCGTCCCCGGGCCGACCGCCTCGAGCAGAAAGCTCAGCGCGACGCCCCCCGATTCCCCGCGGGCGCGCGCGTACGAGAAGGCGCGCGGCAGGTAGGGGCGCTCGTCGCTCCCTCCTCCCCAGTCCCTCGCCGTCGCCAACATGTAGAACTGGCCCGGCCGCGGGTCTCTGGGGCCGTAGCGGTCGAGCGCGGTGATCAGGTCGTACGCCCCGAGCCGCTCCACGCCCTCGACGGTGGCCACGCGCCGTTCGGGGGGTGCAAGCGTGCGTGGCTCGCTCAAGCGGTGCGCTCCGCCCCCGGGCCGGGCACCTCGTCCGGCAGGGTCGCGCCGGGCAGCCCATGCAGCTCCTGAAGCGAGACGACCGAGCTCTCGCCCGTACGCGCGGCCCGGATCGCCCGCTGCGCCGCGCTGGCGCCCGACATCGTCGTGATGCACGGAATGCCGCGGCCGACGGCCGCCCGCCGGATCTCGTAGCCGTCCGCGCGCGCGCCCGAACCCGTCGGCGTGTTGATGACCAGGTCCACCTCGCCGGCCTCGATGCGCTCCACCACGTTCGGCGAGCCCTCCGACAGCTTCCTGATCCGCTCGACCGGCACGCCCATGCGCCGGATCACGCTCGCGGTGCCGCCGGTCGCGACCACGCGGAACCCCATGTCGTGGAAGCCCGCGGCAAGCTGGGTGGCGGCCGACTTGTCGCCATCGGTCACGGAGATGAAGACGGTGCCCGATGCGGGGAGCTCCGCGCCCGCGGCGGCCTGAGCCTTGCCGAAGGCCGCCGGATAGTCCGACGCGACGCCCATCACCTCGCCGGTGGACTTCATCTCGGGCCCGAGCAGCGCGTCCGCGCGGGGGAAGCGCCCGAAGGGCAGCACGGCCTCCTTGACGGACACGTGCCTCGGCTGGCGCGGTATGCGCAGGTCAATGGCCCGGAGCCGCTCGCCAAGCATGAGCCCGCAGGCGACCTTCGCCAGCGACACCCCGATCGCCTTGGACACGAACGGCACGGTCCGCGAGGCACGCGGGTTCGCCTCGATCACGTACAGCTCCTCGCTGTCGCCGTGGACCGCGAACTGGATGTTGATGAGGCCGACGACGCCGAGCGCGATCGCGATCGCCCGCGCGGCGTCCTCGACCTGCCGCAGCATCTCGTCGCCGAGCGACATCGCCGGGATCACGCACGCCGAGTCGCCGGAGTGCACGCCCGCCTCCTCGACGTGCTGCATGATCGCCCCGATCTCCACGTTCTCGCCATCGCACAGCGCATCCACGTCGATCTCGATCGCGTTCTCGAGGAAGCGGTCGAGGAAGATGGTCCGTCCAGTCCGGCCGTTCGTCCGCTTCAGATAGCCCTGCAGCTGCTCCGGCGAGTAGCAGATCTCCATCGCCCGGCCGCCCAGCACATACGAGGGGCGCACGAGCAGTGGGTAGCCCACGGTGTCCGCAACCGCGAGCGCCTCGTCGTGCGACTCGGCCGTGGCGTAGGGCGGCGACTTCAGCCCGAGCTCCTCGAGCAGCGCCCCGAAGCTCGGCCGGTCCTCGGCCCGGTGGATCGACTCCACCGGCGTGCCCAGCAACGGCACGCCGGCGTCGGCCAGGCCCGCCGCCAGCTTCAGCGGCGTCTGCCCTCCGAACTGGACTATCACGCCCTCGGGCCGCTCGAGCTCGATCACGCCCAGCACGTCGCCGAGCGTCAGCGGCTCGAAGTAGAGGCGGTCCGAGGTGTCGTAGTCGGTCGACACGGTCTCCGGGTTGCAGTTGATCATCACCGCATCGCGCCCCGACTCGCGCACCGTCATCGCGGCGTGCACGCAGCAGTAGTCGAATTCGATTCCCTGCCCGATCCGGTTCGGCCCGGAGCCGAGGATCACCACGCTGGGGCGCTCGCCGCGCCGCACCTCGTGCGCGGCGCGCCGCTCCCAACCCGAGTAGTAGTAGGGCGTCTCGGCCTCGAACTCGGCGGCGCATGTGTCCACCGACTTGAAGCTCCGCTCGAGCCCGTCCTGCGGGTCCTCGCCGCGGGCCAGCGCAGCCAGCTCGGCCATGAACCAGGGGTCGATCCCGGTGCGCTCGCAGAGCTCCTCCTCGCCGTGCCCGCGCCGGATCGCCTCGAAGAGGATCTCGTAGCGGTCGTCGGACGGGCTCTCGAGCCGCAGGAGCAGGTCGTCCTCGCTCGTGAAGGAGGGCAGCACATCGAGCTCGCGCGAGCGCATCGCCTTCACGAACGCCTGCTTGAACGTGCGCCCGATGGCCATCGCCTCGCCGACCGACTGCATCGAGGTGTGAAGCTGTCCGTCCGCGCCGGGGAACTTCTCGAAGGCGAAGCGGGGCCACTTCACGACCACGTAGTCGATCGTCGGCTCGAAGCTGGCCGGCGTCTTCTTCGTGATGTCGTTGTCGATCTCCTCGAGCGCGTAGCCGACCGCGAGCCGCGCGGCGATCTTCGCGATCGGGAACCCGGTGGCCTTCGACGCGAGCGCGGAGGAGCGCGAGACGCGTGGGTTCATCTCGATGACGACGATCTCCTCCGTCTCCGGGTTGACAGCGAACTGGATGTTCGAGCCGCCGGTCTCGACGCCGACCGCCCGAATCACCTTGAGCGCCTGGTCACGGAGCTGCTGGTAGAGCGCGTCGGAGAGGGTCTGCTGCGGCGCCACGGTCACGCTGTCGCCGGTGTGGACGCCCATGGGGTCGACGTTCTCGATGGAGCACACGATCACGACGTTGTCGTTCCGGTCCCGCATGACCTCGAGCTCGAACTCGCCCCAGCCGATCACCGACTCCTCGACGAGCACCTGGCCGATCGGGCTCGCGGCGAGCCCCTCCGCCACGACCTGCCGGTACTCGGTCTCGTTCCAGGCGATGCCGCCGCCGGCGCCGCCCATGGTGAAGCCTGGCCGCACGATCGCCGGCAGGCCGACCTCGGGCAGCGCGCGCTCGGCCTCGCGCATCGACTTGACCGCGGCGCTCCGCGGCACGCGCAGGCCGGCGCGCTCCATCGTCGCGCGGAACAGCTCGCGGTCCTCGGCACGCCGGATCGCGTCGTAGTCGGCGCCGATCAGCTCGACCCGGTGCCTGCCGAGCGTGCCGTTCTCGGACAGCTCCCTGGCGAGGTCGAGCGCCGTGCCGCCGCCCAGCGTCGGCAGCAGCGCGTCCGGCCTCTCGCGCTCGATGACCTTCGCGACGGAGGCCGGCGTGAGCGGCTCGATGTAAGTCCGCGTCGCGAACTCCGGGTCGGTCATGATCGTCGCCGGGTTCGAGTTGACCAGGACGACCTCGTAGCCCTCCTCGAGCAGGACCTTGCAGGCCTGAGCGCCCGAGTAGTCGAACTCGGCGGCCTGGCCGATGACGATCGGCCCCGAGCCCAGGACTAGGATCCGCCGGATGTCGTCCCTACGCGGCATGCGCCGCCTCCTGCGCCAGGAGCGCGAGCTCCCGCCCGCGGAGGAGCCGCGGATGCCGCGCGTCGGAACCGACCCGGCGCAAGCCCCGCTGCCGCTCGACACCGCCGTCCTCGACCTGTGGCGCACCCGGCTCGTGGCCGTCCAGTTCGAGAGCTATGCCGGCGTGCCGCTCTACAAGCTTCCCGAGGACCTGCGCGTCTACGAGCACCTGCTCTGGGCGGGGCGCGTGGATACGGTGATCGAGCTCGGCGCCGCGGCCGGCGGCAGCGCCCTGTGGTTCTGTGACCGGCTGCGCAGCTTCCGCGAGCACGGCCGCTCCGCCGGTGCGCTCGTGATCTCGATCGACATCGACGTGTCCGAGGCGAGAGCGAACCTCGGCGACCGGCGCGACATCAGGCTCGTGGAGGCCGACATCCGCGACCCGGAGCTTCCGGCGCAGGTGGCCTCCATGCTGCCCCGCGGCGCCCGCTGTCTCGTGGTGGAGGACGGGCCGCACACGTACGAGGCCACCACCGCGGCGCTCGACGGGTTCAGCCGGTTCGTGCCGCCCGGCGGCTGGTACGTCGTGGAGGACGGAGTGGTCGACGAGGAGCCGCTGCGCGTGGACGAGACGTGGCCGCGAGGGGTGCGCCAGGCCGTGACGGACTGGCTCGCGTCGCCGGCCGGCGCCGCCTTTGAGCTGCGCCGCGACGCCGAGGCGTACGGCATCACGTGCCACTGTGGGGGCTACCTGCGGCGCGCGGGCTGAGCTCACGCGATCGGCTCCAGGAAGCGGTCGAACAGATGCAGGGCATCGTGCGGGCCGGGCCCGGCCTCGGGGTGGTACTGGACCGTCCAGGCCGGCACGTCGCGCAGGACGAGGCCCTCCACGGTGCGGTCGTAGAGGTTCAGCTGCTGGAGCTCGGCGACGCCGAAGTCGGTATCCCAGCGGACCGGCTCGTCCGTGTCGATCGTCCTCTGGCCGCCCGGCCCGAGCACCGCGAAGCCGTGGTTCTGCGAGGTGATCTCGATCCGGCCGGTCTCGAGGTCCTTCACCGGGTGGTTGGCGCCGCGATGGCCGAACGGAAGCTTGTAGGTCTCGAGGCCCACCGCGCGGCACAGCAGCTGATGGCCCAGGCAGATGCCCCAGACCGGGACCTTCCCCACCACCCCGCGCACGGCCTCGACTATGTAGTCGAGCGCCGCGGGGTCGCCCGGGCCGTTCGCGAGGAAGACGGCGTCGGGATCGCGAGCGAGGAGCGCCTCGGCGCTCACGTCACAGGGGTGCAGCTCCAGGTGCACGCCCCGCTCGCGCAGGTTGCGCACGATCGAGTTCTTGATCCCCGTGTCGATTGCGATGACCCGCGGCCCGTCGCCCTCGAGGACGACCGGCTCGGCGGGCGTGACCTCGCTGGCGAAGTCGGCCCCGTTCATGGTCGGCTCGGCGAGCACCCGCTCCCGCGCCTCGTCTTCCGCGACCTCCGCCCCGAAGATGCCTCCGCGCATCGCGCCCTTGTCGCGGATGTGCCTGACGAGCGCGCGCGTGTCGACGCCCGAGAGCGCCGGGATGCCGCAGTCGGCGAGCCAGGTGAGCCAGCCGCCCTCCGCCCGAGCCGCGTCCTCGCGGTCGACGCCCTCACGCATGATCACCGCGCGCGCGTGGATGCGGTCCGATTCGGTGTGCGCCTGCGCGACCCCGTAGTTGCCGATCAGCGGATACGTGAAGACGATGATCTGCCCCGCGTAGCTCGGGTCCGTGACCGCCTCCTGGTAGCCCGACATAGAGGTGTTGAAGACCACCTCGCCGAGGCCCGTCACGCGCGCACCGGCGGGGTCGCCGTCGAATCGGGATCCGTCCTCGAGGAGCAGATAGGCCGCGGTCATGCGACCGCGCCGAGCGCGAAGGTGCGCTCGCGGTAGGCCACCGTGCCGTCCGCGATCGTCATCCGGACGCGGCCGGTCAGGCGCTTGCCGGCGAAGGCGCAGTTCGTCGAGCGGCTCTCGTAGCCGGCCTCGCCAACGTCCCAGTCGGCCTCGAGGTCCACCAGGCAGAGATTCGCGGGCGCCCCGGGCCGCAGCGTCGGGAGCTCGAGACCGAAGAGCGCGCCCCCGGCCGTCATCCGCTCGACCAGGAGCGACAGCTCCATCACCCCCGTCACGACCAGGCCTGTGTGGAGCGCCGCAAACGCGGTCTCGAGACCGGTCACGCCCATCGGCGCCAGCTCGAACGGCTGCTCCTTTTCCTCGCGCGCGTGAGGGGCGTGGTCGGTCGCGATGCAGTCGATCGTGCCCGACCGCAGCGCCTCGATCAGCGCCCGCCGGTCGGCGTCCGACCGGAGCGGCGGATTCATCTTCATGTTCGTGTCGAGCGTCCGGACGGCCTCGTCCGTCAGGAGCAGGTGGTGCGGCGTGGCCTCGGAGCTGACCTGGCAGCCGGCCGCCTTCGCGCTCTCCAGCGCGTCCAGCGTCTCGCGCGCGGACACGTGCTGCACGTGGATCCGCCCCTCCTCGTAGAGGGCCAGCGCGCAGTCGCGCGCCACCATCGAGGACTCGGACACCGAGGGGATCCCGGCGATCCCGAGCAGCGCCGACAGCTCCCCCTCGTGCATCGCGCCGTCCGCCGACAGCGAGGGGTCCTCCTCGTGCAGCGCGAGCACCCGCCCGGCGAGCCGCTGGTACTGGAGCGCCTGCCGCATCACGCCCGCCGAGCGCACCGGCAATCCGTCGTCGGTGAACCCGGCGGCGCCCACATCGGCCAGCTCCGCCATCTCGGTGAGCCGCTCGCCGTCCTGGCCGACGGTGATCGCGGCCATGAAGCCGGTCGGGATCCGCGCCTCCGCGCGGGCCCGCTCGCGCAGCGAGCGCAGCACCGGCGCCGAGTCGACCACGGGGTCGGTGTTTGGCTGGGCGATGATCGCGCAGAAGCCGCCCGCGGCAGCCGCGCGCGTTCCGGAGTCGATGTCCTCCTCGTCCTCGCGACCGGGCGTCCGCAGGTGAACGTGCGGGTCGACGAAGCCCGGGAAGGCGTTGAGCCCCTCGGCCTCCACGACCTCTGCGCCCGACGGGGCCTCGAGCGTCGCGCCGATCTCCGCGATGCGGCCGTCGCGGACGAGCACGTCCCTCACCCCGTTCAGCCCCGCGCGCGGATCCAGCAGGCGCGCGCCGCGGACCAGCACGGTCGCGGGCGGCGAGGCGGCGCAGTCGAGCTCCACGCCCGGGCGCGGGCCCGAGCCGTTCCTTGGGGCCTCCGCGGCGCTCATGCGGGCTGGGGCTCCGTCTCGGCGCCGGGACGGACGCCGCTAGGAGCTCCGCGTCCGGCCAGGAGCTCGTAGAGCACCGCCATCCTCACGACGACGCCCGACTCCACCTGCTCCGCGATCAGAGCCTGCGGCGAGTCGATCACCTCGGCGGCGAGCTCCACGCCGCGGTTCACCGGGCCCGGGTGCATGAGGAGCTGCGCGGGCGCGAGCCGGTGGCCGTCGATCTGGTAGCGCGCCGCGTACTCGCGCAGCGACGGAACGAACGCGCCGCTCATCCGCTCGCGCTGCATCCGAAGCGCGTAGACCACGTCGGCGCTCCCGAGCTCGTCGAGCGTGTAGCGCACCGCGCAGCCGAGCGATTCGATCCCGCGCGGTATCAGCGTGGGCGGCCCGCACACGGTGACCTGGCAGCCCATCCGCGTGAACGCCAGGATGTTGGAGCGCGCGACCCGGCTGTGGAGCACGTCGCCGACGATCCAGACGTTGAGGCCCTCTAGCGATCCGGTGCGCCGCTTGAGCGTGTACAGGTCGAGCAGCGCCTGCGTCGGGTGCTCGTGCTTGCCGTCGCCCGCGTTGACGACCGCGGCGGAGGTCCAGCGCGCCACGAGCCCCGCGGCGCCCGCGTGCGGCGAGCGGATGATGATCGCCGCCGGGTCGTAGGCGGAGAGCGTCTGCACCGTGTCCTTCAGGGATTCGCCCTTGTCTACCGCCGAGCCGGCCGCCTTCAGCGTGATCAGGTCGGCGCTCAGCCGCTTGGCGGCGAGCTCGAAGGAGGACTGGGTGCGCGTCGACGCCTCGTAGAAGAGGTTGATGACGGTGCGGCCGCGGAGCGTCGGCACCTTCTTGATCTCGCGGCCGGACACCTCGGCGAAGCTCTCGGCGCGGCCGAGGATGCGCTCGATGTCGTCGCGCGCGAGGTCGTCAACCGACAGCAGGTGCGGGTGCATCAGGTCGTCTCCTCCAGCTGGGCGGCGGCGTCGATCGCCACCTCGTCGATCCCGTCTATCTCGTCCACCCGCACGTTGACCCGCTCGCCGCGGGCGGTCGGCAGGTTCTTGCCTACGTAGTCCGGTCGGATCGGCAGCTCGCGATGGCCGCGGTCGGCCAGCACGGCCAGCTGCACTCGGTTCGGCCGGCCGTAGTCGAAGAGGGCGTCGATCGCGGCGCGCACCGTCCGGCCCGTATAGAGCACGTCGTCGACCAGCACGACCGTGGTGTCCGCGATCGGGAAGTCGATGTGGCTCGAGTGCACGACCGGCTGGTAGTCGGCGCCGCGGATGCCGACATCGTCCCTGTAGAAGCTGATGTCGATGTCGCCGAGCGGCACGGGCTCGCCCACCAGCTCGGCCACGAGGTCGCGCAGCCGCGCACCGAGCACGGCACCGCGACGGTGGATGCCGACGATCGCGACACCCTCGCCCCCCGTCTTCTCGATGATCTCGTGTGCGATCCGCACCAGCGTGCGACGCACGTCCTCGCGGTCCAGAACCGTCTTCTCGCTCACGTCTCCGCCCCTTGCTGGCCTCACCGGACCGGATTAAAGGAACCGCGGCGAGACTAGCACTCACGGTCGGACGCCAACATGGGTGACAGTCGGCCCGGACACCGCTACTGTGGGATCAGATGACCCCCGAGCGCTCGAAGGCATACGGAAGGCTGATGAAGGTCATCGGCGCGACCGGCGAGGGCGCGCTAGAGCCCGCCGAGCAGGAGATCCTGCGCGAGGCGGGCGACGCCCTCTTCTTCTGCGAGGACCTCGCTCAGGACGACGACGCGCGCGACGCGCTGGCGCGCGTGAGCAATCTGGCGGGCCAGCTCGTGGGGGCCGAGCGCTGGGATCCGGAGCTCGCTGAGCAGGTCATGCACGATCTCGAGGAGTGCGGCCCGCAGCAGCTTGTGCGCCTCGGCGAGTCTCACTGACCGGCCGGTCCGGGCCAACCCCGATCGGGTCCCTGATTTCCCACGTTTAGCCTGCAACTGCCCCGGAAATGCCACATGTGTGGAGGGGCCGGTCTATGCAGTCTGCGAAAAATGCGCCTTCCTCCGCGCTTTCGGAAACTCGATCTATGGGGTCGACCTTCCTGACCGCTGTCCTGTCTGCGGCAGCACCGTGCGGGTTCATGGCCGGCGTGAGCGCTTTCCGTCCGCGTACGTGAGCCGCATCTCGCGCAAGCTCCATCACACGCCGCCGTTGAACGTCTAAGGAGGCCCGCTCAGGCCACCGGCTCGCGCTCGGGCGGGCTGTCCGTCGCCCTGATGTGCACGGGCTCGCCGCGCTCGGGGAACGGGATCTCGACTCGGTCGAAATCGCGCGGGACGATCGTCCTCGGGAAGGCCCGGAGCGCCTCGTCGCGGACCTCGCCGGCCGAGTAGCGCGGCGAGATGTGTGTGAGCGCGAGCATCTGCACGCCCGCGGCGGCGGCCAGCTCGGCGGCCTGTGCCGCGGTCGAGTGGCGGGTCTCAGCCGCGCGCTCGCCGTCCTCCTCGAGGAAGGTGGCCTCGTGCACCAGTAGGTCCGCCTCCCACGCCACGAGTCTCGTCATGTCGCTCGGCGCGGTGTCGCCGGTGAGGACGATCTTGCGGCCGCGCCGGGTCTCGCCCATCACCTGGGTCGGTCGCACGCCGTCGACCTCCTCGCCGCTCTGGAGCCGGCCAAAGTCCGGCCCCGGCCGGACGCCCAGCTCGACCGCGCGCTCGGGGTCGAACTCGCCGGGCCGGGGGTCCTCCACGAGCGCGTAGCCGAGTCCCGGCCCGCCGTGTTCGACCTCGAACGCGGCGATCCGGTAGCCGTCTCGCTCGAGCTCGTCGTTGCCCTCCAGCTCATTCAGCTCCACCCGGAAGGTGAGCCGCCCGATCACCGGCGAGAGCAGCTCGTACACTCGCCGCAGCCCGAGCGGGCCGTACACGACGAGGTCGCGCTCGCGCTGGCGCAGGGCGAATGTCTTGAGCATCCCCGGGAGCCCGAGCACGTGGTCCGCGTGGAAGTGGGTGATGAAAAGCTCCTCGAGCTCAATCAGCCCGACGACGGAGCGCATGAGCTGCCGCTGCGTGCCCTCGCCGCAGTCGAAGAGCAACCGGTCCCCGCCGCGCCGCACGAGCGTGGCCGGCAAGCCGCGCCTCGGACTCGGCGACGAGCCGGCGGTGCCGAGGAAGAGGACGTCGAGGTCCATGCCCCTATGTTGACTCGCCCGCCTCCCGTGCGAGGTCTTCGTCGAGCGCGGTGAGCGCCCGGATGTCCGCCAGATCCTGCTCGCGGCCCGCCGCCCGCTTCATCCGGATGAGGTCATCGAGGCCTACGACGACCACCGGGATCCCGTCGAGGTCGAGTTCCAGGGCACGCTCGCGGAGGTCTTCGTAGCGCGTCGGGGCGCCGGGGGTCGCGTTGAGGTTCAGGACGTCGAAGCGGCCATGGTCGGTCATCAGCGGAACGAAGCCGCTTCGCTGAAGGAGGTGCGGGTCCGTCACGTTCACCGGCTGAGCGGTGCGGAACGTGCGCGCACCGATTTCTCCGAGCACCTCCCCCAGCCTGCTGAGGTTGGCCAGGTCCGGCCGCGGAATGATGTCGAGATCGACCGTGCCACGCAGGAAGCCATGGGTCTGCACCGCGAGGCCGCCGACCACGACGCAGTCAACGTTGTGCTTAGCGAGCGCGGCGAGGATCGCCCGGGCCTCGAGGACCTCAGACACGCTCACGTGCCCGCCGGCCGACCGCGGCCAGCTCCGTGCCCAGCTTGCTGAACGCTATGCCGTTGGCCAGTCGCGTGGCGGGTGGAAGAGACCGCTGTTCTAGCACGTCCCACGCGTCATAGCGGCCGGGCAGTGGGGCGCTGTCCAACACCGGCTGCTCTCCCATCACGATCAGCAGCAATCGGAGGCGCGACCACGTGACCTCCTCTTTCCCGCTTTCGACGCGAGCGACCGCGCTCTGGCTGGTGCCCGCGCGGTGAGCCAACTGACGTTGGGTGAGGCCGTGTTGCTCGCGCGTTGTCCTGATGAGCTCCGCCGGTGTCATGATGCCGTATACGGTATCAAACCGATACGATCTCACACCTCGCGAAGTCATCCGCGACATCGACCAGCGCCATCGTGTGGCTCGGCGCTCGGCGGCGTTCGGTCGGGCTTCCCGGGTTGAGGATCTGGAAGCCGTCCGGCGCCCGCTCGTGCAGCGGCAGGTGCGAGTGGCCGAAGATCACGAGGTCCACCCGCTCGCCGAAGCGGCGCCTGAGCCGCTCGATCCGGCCGGCGCGCGGCCCGGCGTCGTGGAGCATCGCGATCCGCGCCCCCTCCGCCTCCACGACCCGCTCCGGCGGCAGGACCCGCCGAAGGTCCGCGCTGTCCACGTTCCCATGCACGCCCACGAGCGGCGGGCCGATGGCCTCCAGTTCACGGAGCACCTCGAGCGTCGAGAAGTCGCCCGCGTGGAGCAGGAGGTCGGCACCGACAATCCGCTCGACGCAGGCCTCGGGCAACCGCCGCGAGCCCCGCGGGAGGTGCGTGTCGGATATGACGGCGATCAGCATCCCGGCACTACACTGACCAATCCCGGCGCCCGTAGCTCAGTGGATAGAGCGCTGCCCTCCGGAGGCAGAAGTCGCAGGTTCGAATCCTGCCGGGCGCGTAGCCGTTGAGACCCCTCGTGAAGCGGAATCTCGCCACTCTTGCGAGCGGCTAAGGCAGAAGTCATCACCAGATCTGCGACCACTTTGCGACTTCGGGGGCGGAACTAGTGCCGCCCGTTCCGGCGATCTGTCGAGACTGCGGAGCCGTGTTCGCAGCGCCGAACATCTTCCAGGGCGAGGCGCTCAACGTCACCATGATTGGGAATACGGTCAGCCCGTGCCCCCGATGCGGCGGGACCGGCGAGATCCCGGACGGCGTGTATGACTTCGTCGGCGACACGATTCGAGTGGTGGCGAACTCCGGCTACTCGCGTCAACAGTTAGAACGGCTCGCCGCCCTAGTCGCCCAAGCGCTGGAAGTCCTGGTCGAAGACGAAGACGTCCGCCCAGCCGGCCCGCAGCATCTCCTCGCCCACGTCGACGCCGTCGGTCCGATCGACATAGAACAGCGAGCGCCCGAAGCGGTCGACCGCGACTTGCGTCGGGTCGGTCACGAGGTTGATCTGCTGGCCCTCCGCGAGCTGCTTCATGGCGTCAGAGGCCTGCTGCCCGCCGCAGTCGACCGGCGTCCCAGGCTTCACGGTCTCCGGCGTGTCGATGCCGATGAGCCGGACGGTGATCTCACTGCTGTCGGCGAGCCGCGCGACCAAGGTGTCCCCGTCGATCACGCGGGACACCGTCGCCGGAGTAGAGGTCTGCCCCCACGCCTGCCCGGGCCCCAGCGCTAGCGCGGCAAGGAACGCGAGAACAATGCCCAAGGTGCCCCTGCTGAGCCATCCACCTGTGCGAGCCACGGGCCCAGGCTAGCGACAACTCTTGAGCGATCAAGACCCATCCCCTTAACGGGGGACATCGCCCCTATGCGCGCTCCCCGCCGTTGTCCGGGGGTACGTGAGGGTCGATCGCGGCAACGTGAGATTGCGCGGATTGGCCCCGCAGCTCACTGTGGAGAAGAGGCGGAACCGTCTTGACCCATGCCAACCCGCTCATTGGCGAAATTGCCTCACTGGGGCTAGCTCGGACGACCGAGCGGCTGTTGACGCGCGGCTCGACCTGGTCCATCCGTACGAAGGAGAAGCACCGCCGTGCCGACAGCCCCTGTCAAGCGATTGACACTCAGCCTCGCCGTTTGCGCGGTGGTACTGGCCACAGCGAGCGCCGCGCCTGCGCAGGCGAACCCCCTACCTGTCGATCGAGCGTGCCAAGAAGGCGACCAAGCGCTACGTGCGCTCGGAGCTGGAGGGCTGCACGGAGCTGAGCTGCGGCTCGGTGACGCGCCTGCGCATAGTGGCCTGCGCGCGGGTCTACCGCTACGCCGTGCGCTGCCGCTGGCGCGCGCGCACAAGCGACGTGATCGGCTGCCCGAACTTCGACAACGTCGACGTCCAATGCCCCGACGACTACCCCAAGACGATCACGAGCGACTGCCGCGGCCGCGCGCTGATCTGGCGCGACGACATCGGCAGGCTGTTCGCCACGGACCGCACGCGTACGGACTGGTGCCCCTAGTCGTCGCGGTCCGGGGGTAGTCGAGGGTCCGGCGGGCCGAGCCCCGGACGGCTCGGGCAGACTGCTCGCGCCAGATGCACATGAGCGCCTCATCGTCCGGCAGCGCGTCCGGGCTCTCGCGGATGGCCTCGACGATGTAGAGCAGCGCGCCCCGGATCGACTGGCGGCAACGCGCCACCCGACGGCGACGCGCTCCCGTCAATCAGAACGACGGCGGTACTGGTAGCGCAGGAGGCCCGCCCGCAGGCGAGCCTGTTGTGAGGCTAGTAGACCTTGTCCGCCGCGTACTGCGCCTGAGCCAGGGTGAATCCTTCGCCAGCCGAGGAGGACAGCTGTTCGATCAGCCCGTCCTTGGAGAACGACTGCATGTCGAGGTAGCTCTGAGCCGACTCGACTGCCTCGTCCTTCCAGTTCACGTCCACATGGTTGGCCGCAAAGGTTGCGTCAGCCTTCGAGAATCCCTCGCCAGCCGCAGACGACAGCTGCTGGATGAGGCCCTTCCTAGAGAACCCAGACATATCAATGTAGCTCTGCGCTGACTCCAGAGCGTTCTCCTGCCCCGAGGTCATCTCGGGCTCAGCGGGCTCCGGCTCCGGGGCCGGCTCGCTCTTCTCGACCTGCTCGGCGCCCTTGTCAGCCTTTGTGGTCACGTTCTCGATCGCCTTGCTCGCCTGACCGGTTTTGTCCTCACCGCTGCCACCGGCAACGGCGCCAATCAGGCCAAGGGCAACGATGCCCCCGATGATCCATTTCCACATCGTGTGTCTCCTGTGGTGAGTTGGGTTTATTCCACTGGGTGACTTGCGGCAGGAGCTTCCGAACGCGAGTCCGGGCCGCTCCCGTCAATCAGTCAGCGCCGACGGCATCGCCGTCGCGGGGACGGGCGGACGAGCGACCCAACCCAGCGGGAACAGCGCGGCCGGATATGGCGGCCCACTCACCTAAGGGTCGGATTTCGGGCCTCTCCTATTTATGCGGGCGCCCAACTATCACCCCGTTGCAGTAGGTCCGCCGGTCTACCCTGCCGCCAATGGCGAGAGCCGAGCTGAGCCGCCGCGTCGAGAAGGTCGTCGGCTATCCGCCGCTCTCGGAGATGGGCGACCTCCAGCGGCGCGAGTTCCACGAGGCGCTGCTCGGCGCCGACGCGTTCGAGGACTTGCCCGGCAAGTGGCAGGCGGCGATCGTCACGGCCGAGCAGAACCGGCCCGACCTTCGGCTCGTCAGAAGCGACTCCCGGCCGGACCAGTAGGCCTCGACCGCGCTATCGCTTCTCGCGCAAAGCAGAAGCAGTTTCACGTCCGCGGCAGCGCCTGAGTACCTGAATAGGGATCGCTCGGAGTGCGCGAAGCCCCTGCCATGAATGGTCCGAAAACCGTCCGAAGCAAGCTTGACATTTTTGTCACAAAGGAGCAGGGTCGGCACGGGCGTCTCGTCACGAGGGCGGACGCCGAGGTCCAGAGAGAGACCTGCTTCGGCAGGGGAGAGGAGCAGGCTGTGCGGCGGCTTCTGGTCTTCATCAGCGTGGCTCTGAGCGCGCTCGCAGTACCGGCGACAAGCAGTGCGCAACGGGCGGTTCATCTTCAGAACGCGATCGACATCAGCGACTCGTTCCAATCCCCGTTGCTGAGCGAAGCGTGCGGGTTCCCGGTGACGGTCACGGTCAGCGGTGCCTTGGACACCACGTTGATCTACAACGACGCGGGGCTGGTGGTGCGGCAGATCGTGAACACGCCCGCGGCGACCGCAACCTTCAGCTCACCCTTCGGTTCGTTCAGCTTCCCGGAGGCATCGACTTCCGTGTTCACCTACCCGGGCGGCGCGACGTTGGGCTCAACAGCGAACTACACGTCATCCGGGCTGTTGCGCTTCGGTCTTGTGCCAGGGTTCGGGGTGTCCAACGCCGGCATCGACATCGTCGCGAACGCGATCGTGGTCGACATCACGCCAGAGGGCATCCCGATCGTCGACTTCACCGAGTCGACGGTCGTCATCAGCCATGGCAACCGCAACAGCGACGAGGAGATCTTCAGCGCGATCTGCGCTGCGCTCGGCCCGGCCTAATTCGCGGAGGAAGTCCCGGACTGCCACGTTGAACTCGTCGGGCGCTCCGATGCTGCAGAGGTGACACGGGTTCGACCGCTCTCAGTGCCTCCGCGACGCGCTCTGGCGACTCCCGTACGAACAGCGCGAAGTGCTTGTCCTGCGCCACTTGGCTGGACTCTCCCCCCGGGAGATCGCTCGGCGGCTCGGCAAGACTGAGGGCTCGATCCACGGGCTGCACCACCGCGGCCGAGCGGCTCTTCAGAAAGCGCTATGCGAACTCGAGGCTGGCCCGGCGACCGCAGCTTAGGACCGCCGCCTGCCACCTCCCAGGCAGATCCTCAAAGCTGTCGGCGTCGAGCAAGGCCTCCTGGAACTCGCGCCGCTGAGCAGCGCCCATCTCGAACAGCGGCGGGTAGCCGACGACCTTCTCGACGCGGCGGCTCAGCTCGGCGCTCGCCATTGCAGAAGCTAGCCCGGACGGAAGGGGACCGAGGCCCCCTTAGCTTCCTGGCTCGATCTCGCGCTGGGCCTCATCGCGGGCCTGAACCTGGATCGTGCGCGGCTTCGCCCGCTCGGATACCGGGAGGGTCAGCGTGAGCACCCCGCCCTCATAGCTCGCGCCGATGTTGTCGACGTCAATCGCCGAGCCGAATCGCAGCTCACGCTGGAAGCGGCCCTGCGGCCGTTCATTGACGAAGACCTCGTCTTCGTCTTTCTGTTCGAACCGCCGTTCGGCGCTGACGGTGAGCATTCCGGACTCGACCGTGATGTCGATCGAGCCAGGATCGACACCTGGAAGGTCGAGGTGAACGGTGAACTCGTCGTCGCGGCGGTAGGCATCCATCGGAAAGCTGCGAGGAACTCGTCCACCGGAGAGGAGCTGCTGCGCCAACTGCTCGTATTCCCGAAAGGGGTCGTACCCGAGTGCCATCTCATCCTCCCACGCGACTCGTTTAGTTCCGGTCAGGGTCGACTCGGCCAGAACGATACGCCTGCGGTCATCCAAGCGGTTCGAGGACAGGCGGCACGTCCTGCGGCCAGGTCAGCGCCGTTCTCGCCATTGGCAGAGCCTAGATCGAATCGGGATACCCGGCGGCGATGTTGAGCCTCTGGTCGGACTGTTGCTTTGCTAAGTGGCCGGCTGCTGGGGGTCTACGAGTAGGTGTTCTCTCCGGTTCGAAATCCCTAGGTCCTGTCCGCATTGGTCGAGTCGTTCTTCGAGTAGGTCGGGAAGGCTGGCGACGCTGCCGGAGCGGTCGGTCACAAGGACGTGGTTGCCATCGGGTTCGGCGATTTCGACCCTGAGCTCTCTGAGGTTCTCGCGGAGGCAGTGGAGGAGGCGGTGCGCGTCGTCGTGGTCGCTTGGGGACACGATGGTGATGGTTGCGACCTGTTGCATGTGGGGAGCGTACGCCTGGGAACGCAACAGAGGCCGGCGGTTTAAGCCGACCCTCTTTCTCTCCACGCTGCCAGCCTGATTAGAGGTCGAGGGTTAGCCAGGCCGGGTCGTGGTCGGTGCCGTCACCGACTGGCCTCGCGGGATACTGGGCGGGCGATGTCGCAGGAGAACATGGAGGCAGTTCGTCGACAGGTTGGACGCCTTCAACCCGGGCCGACCGGAACTGCCTGGCTCGCGTCGCTGAGACAGCCCCCGGTCCGGCCCCGGGCTGCCCCGCCCACTACTTGACGGTCACCGATCCGTACATCCCGTTCTCGTAGTGGTCGGGCAGCGCGCAGACCATCGCGTACTTTCCGGGCGCGAGCTTGAACGTCGCCTTCTTGGTAAAGCCTGGCTCGACGTCGGCGATCTCGCCGACGCTTGCGCTTTCGTCGACCTTGCCGCCTTTCTTCGGGAGGCTGGCCGGGTTGGCGTCGGTCTTGAGCAGCACGAGCTCGTGGGCGATTTGGCCGTCGTTCGGGGCGGTGATCGTCACCTTTCCTTTCTTCGCGACGGCGTCTTGCGGGTCGAAGGCGTACTCGGTCATGCGGATGGTTAGCCCGTCGTTGGCGGCCGGGGGCTGCGTCGTTGTCTTCGTCTGCTGCGTTTTGGTAGGCGAGGGTGCCTGGGCCTGCCCGCCGCCCCCGTTGTCGTCGTCGCCGCAGCCGACGACGAGCGCGACGAGGGCGAAGACCGCTGCGAGGGAAAGGCTCCTGAGACTCATCGCACTTCCAATCTCTTCGCTGTGCAAACAAGAGTCTCGCTGCGCCGAAGTGCGCTCGCATCCGTAACGAGTACGGGCCGCTGGTGGCGGACTACGGAGCCGGGGAGTCGCGCCCTCGAAGCCGTGGGGCTGCGGGAGTAGCGGTTAGGGTCACCGTGCTCGCCTTCCACGCTCCCGCTGCCACTCGCGGCGCCAACGTTCGCGGGTCTCGTCAGAGTCGCAGCGATACAGGTCCCACGCCTCAGGCGGCCCGACAAAGAAGCGGCCGTCGTCATCGACCGGGTAGCTGTCGTCGCCGGCGGGGCGGGCCAGCTTCTCGAGCGTCCTGAGCGCCGTCACCTTCGCCAACGCCGCCCTGCCGGATGGCGCATCGCCGAGGGCTATCTGCTCGAGCTCTTTTCGGACGGCCTCGGGGTCGATTGGGGGGTTAATTTGAAAACCCTTCTATGGGCCGAGCGACTCTGCGGTCTGCTCGCGCAGCGCACGGCGCTCGTGACCCTCCCCTTCCGCGCGGGATACTGGGCGGGCGATGTCGCAGGACAACGTGAGTTCGTTCAGCCAGCCTTGCCTGATGCAACCCGCGCCTGGTTGGAGCCATGCAACTCGGACTCGTGCTCAAACAGTCGGACCTCTGGTCCGATGGAACGTGGCTCGAATGCGCGCCCTGGTGCAGCGGGTCAGCGAGGCGTCCGTGACGGTGGGCGGCGAGGAGGTCGCCCGCATCGGCCGCGGCCTGCTCGTGCTGCTCGGCGTCCGCCGCGGCGACACCGAAGCGGAGGCCGACCGCATCGCCGCGAAGCTGCTCGCGCTGGGCGAGTCCGTGCCCATGACGAAGTTCGGGGTCGGGTTCGGGGGTTCTCCCGATGCGACGCGGAGCCTTCTTGTCGATTATCGCTGCATGGCAACAGCCGAACTCGTCACAGCGCATGTGGGGCTCGGGCTCGAGGAGGAGGGCGTCCGCCGCCTGTCGCAGGAAAACGTGGAGCTGGCCGCTCGCTGGTATGCGCTGTGGGCGACGAGGAACAAGGCGGAGCTGTTGGCCAACATCCCGAGCGCCATGGAGTTGTGCCACCCGGAGGTCGAGTGGACCCAGCGCGCAGACGGGCGGACCGTCCGGGGCCGCGAGGCGGTTGGGGAGGCGCTCGAACGATGGCTCGACAGCTTCGACGAGTACAGCTTCGAGGTGCTGCGGATCTTCGATGTTGGTTTCGATGAGGCGTTGGTCGTCGGGCTTGAGGTCGGTAGGGGAGCAATCAGTGGAGCGGAGGTCCGGTCGCTTACGCACGAACTGCTCACCTTCCGGGACGGCAGAATCGTGCGCTTCCGCGACTTCCACGACGACAGAGACGCCCTCGAAGCCGCCGGGCTGCTGGAGTAACGCAGCTAACACTCGAAGCTCGCCACCTTGACCGGCTCGGTGCTCTTGTGGTTGGGGACGGCCTTCGTCTCCGTTGCGGTGAGCCTCCAGAGCATGTCGTCGCGGATCTCGGTGCGGATCTGGTCGAGCGACTTCGTCGCGGAGTTGCCGTTCGTCCCTGTGCCGCTCCTGGTGGAGTCGGCGCGCTGATAGGCGGCGGCGGTGATCGGCGCGGCGATCAGACCCTCGCGGAGCAGTTCGCGCTCGAGCTCCGCGTGCGTCGGGACACGGTCCGGGTCCTCGTCCTCCTCGACCGCCTTGGTGGACAGCACCCGGGTGTCCGGGTTCATCGGCGCCGGGGTGGCGCTCACCTCGAA
>JBKPSR010000014.1:0-32429 GCA_046735115.1 Actinomycetota bacterium | reverse complement strand
GTGGTCATCCACGACGCCGCCCCCTTCATCGATCCGTCCTGGTACGGGCGTCCCTACGGCGCCTGGCACCGAGCACTCGTCCCGCGCGTCGCGCGCGGCGCGCGGCTCGTGATCGTGCCGTCAGAGCACGTACGTGCGGAGCTGGCGTGGCGCTTCAGGCTGTCGAATGAGCGGGTCCACGTGGTCGCGCCGGGCGTGGACGCGGCGTTCCGGGGGCCGGCCGATCCAGCGCCGTTGCTGCGGCGGCTCGGGATCGAGCGCCCCTACGTCCTCGGCGTAGGCACGGACAGCCTGCGCAAGAACCCGGCGCTGCTGGACGCGCTCGCCCCGGAGCTCAGGGGGGAGGGGCTCGAGGTCGCGATCGCGGGCTCGACGCGCTCCTACATCCCGGGCTCAGGCGGTGGCGCCGCCCGCCGGCTCGGCTACGTGCCGGACGCCGACCTGCCGGCGCTCTACGCCGGCGCCGCGGCCTTCGCCATGCCCTCCCTGTACGAGGGCTTCGGGCTCCCGTGCCTGGAGGCGATGGCGGCCGGGACACCCGTGGTGGCCGCCGACCGCGCCGCGCTGCCGGAGGCCTGCGGCGGCGCCGCGCTGCTCGCCGACCCGAAGGACCCCGACGCCTTCGCGGCCGCGATCCTGCGCGCGGCCGGTCCCGAGCGCGACCGCCTCGCCGCAGCGGGCCGTGAGCGCGCCGCGCAGCTCAGCTGGGAGCGGACGGCCGAGGCGGTCGACCGCGCGCTCGAGGCGCTGCTCCCTGCGGTCAGGGCTTGAAGTCGAAGACGAACGGACCGCAGGGCGCGTCGTTGTCGGTGAGCTGCTTGCCGTCGATGTCCTTGGGCGTGACGGTGAGCCGACTCTTCGTCACCTCCACCTCGCCGTAGCTGAACTTGTCGAGGACCGCGCAGCGCATGCCGACACCCCCGGGCGGCTGCGGGGTGAGGAACAGGCTGTCGGCGACCGTTCCGATGCCGGGCCTACCCGTCGCGTTCTCGAGCTCGAGCGAGAAGTTCCTCGTAGCCGACGGCCCGACGGAGATGTCCGTGATCCCGCTGTTCTTCGGGCCGCCCGGTTCGAGCGTCCGGAAGCGTGCGTCGTTCACCAGCGTGGCGTGCACGTCGGTGCTCAGGAAGACCACGTTCTTGACGCCCTGGAGCCCGTGCAGCACACGCTGGCGGTCCGCCTCGAAGCCCTCCCAGCCGTCGTAGGGGTTGATGTAGTACTGCTGGATCGGCAGCTCGTTCATGATCACCTTGAAGCGCGCCTTCGAGCGCTTCACGTCGCGGAGGAAGCGAATGCGCTGGCGCTGGCCGAGGAACGTACGGCTCTTCGCGTGGATCCGGTGGAGGCAAGCCTTCGGCACCGTCTCGGCAAGGGGCGCGTAGAGCGCCGAGAACGCGGTGCGATACGGCTGTGGGAGCGTCGGCGCAAAGTCCTGGCTGCCGGTCTGCGGGTTGTTGCAGGCGCCGCCGATGTCGGCGTTCGCGCTGCGGAAGGAGCGCTCGTCCAGGAAGAACAGCTCGAGGTTCCTGCCCCAGCGGAACTTCCGGTAGAGCCCGTCCCGCTTCGTCCAGTGCACCGGCGCATAGTCACGGAATGCCTGCCGGCCACGCCTCAGGAGCGTGTGCCCGTTCATGTTGACCTGCACGCCCTCGGTGGCGTGGAACGTGTTCTGATTCGGCGAGAAGTCGTTCACGAACTCGTGGTCGTCCCACTGCGAGTAGTAGCCCGCCGAGCCGCGGAGGGCGCGCAGGGCGCTGATCCCCAGGTTGATCTTGTACTTCGCCCACTTCCTGCGCACCGTGAGCGCGAGCGGCCGCAGGCGCCCGGGGACCTCGCTGTCCGTGTAGATCGTGTCGCCCAGCATCACGTTGAAGGCGTTGCGCTCGGCCTTCATCTGCCGGAGCACCCCGCCGTCGTTCCAGAAGGGCTGGGTCTTGCCCGGCTCCGTGTTGAAGTCCTGGTCACCGCTCCACGCGAACCTGATCGCCCTGTCCTGTGAAGCCTTCGGCGCCGTGCGGAACCTGCCCACGGCACTCCGCGTGCTGTGGTTGCCGACGAAGCGGAACCAGTAGCGCGTGTTCGGCTTCAGCCGCCTGACCCGCAGCTGGACCGTGTTGTCGTGACTCTTCCTGGCGACCACGAAATGAGGCTTGAAGTTCCGGAACCGGCGGTTCGTGGCGACGTCGAGCGAGTACCCGCCGGCCTTGGTCGCCTTGCCCCACATCACGGCACTCGAGCTCGTGACGTCGCCCGCGGCGACGCCGAACTTGAAGCCGCGCGCGGCGTGGGCGGCCGGAGCGACGGCCAGCAGAAGGGTGAGCAGGGCCAGGAGAAGAAGCCGGTTCATGCGCATGGGAACCCGGCATCCTATGGAAGGTTGCGTGGATCCGCCGGTACTCTCCCGTGTCCCCGATGGAGATCTCCCAGACCGGTAAGACGCACGCCGTCGAGAACCAGGCGCCTCCGATCGTGCCGTACAACGCGTTCGAGGCGGACCTGCCGCTCCGCGAGGCGCTCGAGCGTGAGGGCGGCGGCTGGGGGGTCGACCGCCTGCGCGACACGGGCGAGCTGGCGGGCTCGCGCGAGGCTCTCGAGCACGCCGAGCGGGCCGAGCGGAACGAGCCCGTGCTTCGCACGCACGACCGCTACGGAAACCGGATCGACCGAGTCGAGCTCGACCCCTCCTGGCACTGGTGCCTCCGCCAGGCGATCGAGCGCGAGATCCACTCGCTCCCCTGGAGGGACCCGCAGCCGGGGGGCCACGTCGTCCGCGGGGCGCTCTTCTTCGTGTGGGGCCAGGTCGACTCCGGCGTCATGTGCCCGGTCTCGATGACCTACTCGGCGATCCCGGCGCTCCGCGCGGAGCCCGAGCTCGCCGCCGAATGGGAGCCGCGGATCACACGGCCGAGCTACGGCGACGGCGTGCTCGTCGGGATGGCGATGACCGAGAAACAGGGCGGCTCCGACGTGCGCGCGAACACGACTCGCGCCGTTCAGGACGGCGACGTGTGGGAGATCACTGGCCACAAGTGGTTCTGCTCCTATCCGCCCTGCGATCTGTTCCTCACGCTCGCGCAGGCGCCCGGCGGGCTCTCCTGCTTCCTGATAGAGGGTCGCGACACGGGCTTCCGGATCCAGCGCCTGAAGGACAAGCTCGGCACGCGCTCACTGCCGTCGAGCGAGGTGGAGTTCCACGGCGTACGCGGGCAGCTCGTCGGCGAGGAGGGCCGCGGCGTCCAGACGATCATCCGAATGGTCAACCACACGCGGCTCGACTGCCTGATCGGTTCGTCGGCGGGGATGCGCTGGGGCGTGGCGCAGGCCGTGCACCATGCCAGGCACCGCGGGGCCTTCGGGAAGCTGCTCGCCGACCAGCCGCTGATGTGCAACGTACTGGCCGACCTCGCGATCGAGTCAGAGGCCGCCACGGCCGCGACGATGCGCGTCGCGCGTGCCTACGACGAGGAGGACGCGCCGTTCCGCCGCATCGCGACCGCCGTGATGAAGCACTACGTCTGCAAGCGCGCGCCGGGGCACGCCGTCGAGGCGCTCGAGTGCCTGGGCGGCAACGGCTACGTAGAGGAGTCGGGGATGCCGCGCCTCCTGCGCGACTCGCCGCTCAACTCGATCTGGGAGGGCTCCGGGAACGTGTCGGCGCTCGACGTGCTGCGCGCGCTGGGGAGGGAGCCGGAGGCGCTGCCCGCCCTCCTCGCCGAGTGCGAGCTCGGGCGCGGTGGCAACACCGTGCTCGACGCGCACCTCGACCGCATTGCCGCCACCCAACCGCAGGACCCCGAGTTCGAAGCCCGCCGGGTGGTCTCCGAGCTCGCCGTGGCGCTGCAGGCGAGCTTGCTCGTGCGAAACGCACCGGCCGCAGTGGCGGATGCCTTCTGCGCGTCCCGTCTGAAGGGCGTCGGGCGCGCGTACGGGACGCTGCCGGTCGGCGTCGACACCGAAGCGATACTCGCCCGCGCGCTGCCCGCTTGAACACGATCCGCTACGAGGTCACGGGCCGGATCGCGCGCGTCACGCTCGACCGGCCGGAGCGGGCCAACGCGATCACGCTCGAGATGCCCAGGGAGCTCGCCGAGTGCGTGGAGGAGGCGAACCTCGACCCGTCCGTGCACGTGATCGCGCTCGCCGGGGCCGGCAAGGGCTTTTGCGGCGGCTACGACCTCGTCGAGTACGCCGAGCGGCAGCCGCCGAACCACGACCCGGCCGAGCCGTGGGACCCGGTCATCGACTGGCAGATGATGAGCCGCAACCTGCGCGGGTTCATGAGCCTGTTCCACTCCGACAAGCCGGTGGTCTGCAGGGTGCACGGCTTCTGCGTAGCGGGCGGCACGGACATGGCGCTCTGCTCGGATCTGCTCGTGGTCGCCGACGATGCCCGCATCGGATACCCGCCCGCGCGCGTGTGGGGCGTGCCGACATCGGCGCTCTGGGCGTTCCGGGTGGGCGACCAGCGCGCGAAGCGGCTTCTGTTCACCGGCGATCTGATCGACGGCCGGACTGCGCATGAGTGGGGGCTCGCGGTCGAGGCGCCGCCGGCGGCCGACCTCGACGATCGCTTCGAGGAGCTGATCGAACGCATCGCGCTCACGCCCGTGAACCAGCTCGTGATGATGAAGCTGCTCGTGAACCAGGCGCTCTACTCGCAGGGCCTTCACGCCACGCAAGCGCTGGGCGTCTTCTTCGACGGGATCGCGCGCCACACCCCGGAGGGCTACGAGTTCCAGCGCCGCGCCGCGGAGGTGGGCTTCAAGCAGGCGGTGCATGAGCGCGACGATCCGTACGGCCCGGCACAATCTCCGCCGTGAGGTCTCGCCTCGTCGCCGATCGGCTCCGTGATCTCCAGAGCATCACGGACGCCGCTCTGGCTTATCTGCCGCTCGAGCCCCTGCTCAACGAGCTGCTCACGCGCGTCGTGGACATCCTCGGTGTGGACACTTCCGCGATCCTGTTGCTCGAGGACGATGAGTCGACGCTCGTCGCGCGCGCCGCGAAGGGACTCGAGGAGGAGGTCGAGCGCCGCGTGCGCGTCCCGGTCGGCGCCGGCTTCGCCGGCCGCATCGCGGCCACGCGCCAGCCCGTGCGGATCCTCAGGCTCGCGGAGGCGGAGGTGGTGAACCCGATCCTGCGGGAGAAGGGCCTCGTCTCGATGCTCGGCGTGCCGCTTCTCATCGAGGGCAACGTCCTGGGTGTGCTGCACGTGGGGACGCTTCACGAGCGCGCGTTCGACGACGACGACGTCGAGCTGCTGCAGCGAGCCGCCGACCGCGCGGCGCTCGCCATCGCCAGCCGGCTGACCGAGCGCGAGCGCGGGCTCGCGGACGCCCTCCAGCGCAGCCTCCTTCCGCCCCTGCCGGAGCTGCCCGCCGTGTCGTTCGTGGGCCGCTACCTCCCCGCGGCGGCCGCGCGGCTCGGCGGCGACTGGTACGACGTGTTCTCGCTGCCGGACGGACGACTCGGCCTGGCAATCGGCGACGTTGTGGGCCGCGGCTTCCACGCCGCCGCGATCATGGGCCAGCTGCGGAGCGGGCTGCGCGCGTACGCGCTCGACGGCATGTCGCCGGGTTCGGTGCTCGAGCGCCTCAACGGCCTTCTGCGCCAGCTCGAGCCGGGACGCACGGCGACGCTTGTCTACCTCGTCCTCGATCCGCACGGAGGCGGGCTCACCGTCGCGACGGCCGGCCATCCGCCGCCGCTCATCAGACCGACCGGGGACGAGCCGCGCTTCATGGAGGTGCCCGGCTCGCTCCCGCTGGGCGCGGCGCGCCACACACGCTACGACGAGCACGACGCCGAGCTTGAGCCGGGAGCAACGATCGTGCTGTACACCGACGGCCTCGTCGAACGCCGCGGAGAGCCGCTCGACGCCGGGCTGGAGCGCCTCGCCTCGACCGTCGGGCAGGACCACGGCGACCTCGAGCACCTGGGCGACGTGCTCGTGGACGTGCTGCTCCCCCAGGGGCCGGGCGACGACGACGCCGCCCTGCTCATTGCGCGCGCCATGCCGCTCGACGACCCACTCGTGGCGCGGTTCCCGGCCGAGGTCCAGTCGATCCCGCTCATGCGGCGCCTCCTGGGTCGCTGGCTGGACGAGGTCGGGGCGACGCGCGCGGACGCCGACGACCTGGCACTGGCCAGCGCCGAGGCGGCCGCGAACGCGATCGAGCACGCCTACGGGCTCGCGCCGGGGGTCGTGGAGATGCGCGCCTGGACTTCCCAGGAGAGCCTTGTAAAGGTTGCGATCCGCGACTTTGGCAACTGGCGCGCGCCGCGCGGCCTGCACCGGGGCCGCGGGCTCCAGCTGATGGAGGGACTGACCGACGAGGTCGAGGTGACGCGAAGCGACCAGGGCACGACGATCGAGCTCTCGCGGCAGCTCGGCGTGGACGCGGCATGAATGAACATCCGCAGGTGGACGTGAGCCATCGCGACTCGGTCGGCGTCGTGGCCCTCTCCGGCGAGGTCGACATCGTCCAGGCGAACAGCCTGCGGGAGCGCCTGCTCGGAGCGGTTCGCAACGAGGACCTGGGGCTCGTCGTCGACCTGAGCGATACGACCTACATCGACAGCGTTGGCGTGAGCCTCCTGTTCGAGCTCGCCGAACGTCTGTCGGAGCGCCAGCTTCGCCTCGCCGTGGTCCTGCCCCAGGCCGGGCTGGTGGAGCGGGTGCTGAAGATCGTCAACCTCAAATCGGTCGCGCCGATCCACCCGAGCGTGGACGAGGCGCTCAGCGAGATCCGCGACGGCTGACGGCGGCGGCTCCGACACCCGCCATCACGACGCCAAGAATCGGCAACAGCCACACCGGGAGTCCGGCGCCGTCGCCGCCGGGCTCGGCTCCGGCCGCGGTGAGGACCTCGGGTGGCAGCGCGTCGCCGCCCTCCGCGCCGACGCGCTGCTCGCCGGTCACCAGCTCACCGCCGGCACCCTGGCGCGCGGCCTCGCTCCCGACCGGGAACGCGACGTAGTCCGTCGGCGCGGCGGCGCTGCCCACGGTCAGCGACGGGAGCTCGAAGCGGCGCGTGCCGGCCACGAGCATGAGCTTCCAACGGCCGGGCTTCGGGAACACCATCGTGGTCTTGAACGCGGTGGCCCCGTCGATGCTCGCCGCGGCCCCGCGAACCTGCGCGTCCACGTGGCCATGGTCGGCGACGGCGATGAGCAGCGGCGTGGGCGGGTCGCGGAACTCGTTCAGCTCGACCGTGGCCTCCCACGGCACGCCCGGGAGGACCGGCTCCGGCCCGGAAGTGAGCACCGCGTGCGGTCCCTTCGCCGCCGCCGGCGCGGCGAGCACCAGCCCGAACCCGAGGAGCACCAGCAGCGTCCGGCTCATGCCCCCTGTACGCCCGGGAGGCGCCGGCGGTTCCCTCGCTAGTCGTCGAACCGGCCCGCGAACACCCCGAAGACGGCGCCCTGCGGGTCCTGGGCCACGAGGATGCGGCCGCCCGGGACGTCAAGCGGCTCCACCATCAGCGTCGCCCCCGCGGAGCGCACGTGCTCAGCGGCGGAGTCGACGTCGCCGATCCCGAAGTACACGAGCCAGTGCGACGGCATCGGCGCACCGGGCGGCAGCGGCATCATGCCGCCGTTCAGGCGCTCGCCGCGGTAGATGCCCCAGTAGGGCGTCTCGGTGTCCGGGACCTGTTCGAATCGCCACCCGAACAGGTCGGAGTAGAAGCGCTGCGCGGCCTCGGGATCCGACGTGTTCAGCTGGTTGAGGCTCAGCGCCCCGGGACCGTTGACGACCTCCGCGCCGATCGCCCTGCGCGGCTGCCAAGGGCAGAAGACGGCGCCGGTGGGGTCCTGGATCGTGGACATGCGTCCCGCGTCCATAACGTCGAACGGCTCCGCGAGCACGTTTGCGCCGAGCTCGCGCGCCCGCGCGGTGGCGGCGTCGGCGTCGGCGACGGTCACGTACGAGGCCCAGGCCGGATGGCGCTCGGTCGTCTCGAACATGGCGGCCGCCGCGCGACCTCCGATCCGGGCGATGACGTAGACCCCGTCGTCCCGAATGGGGTTGTCCTCGAGCTCCCAGCCGAACAGCCCGCCGTAGAACCCCTTGGACGCCTGCGCGTCGGGGGTGGCGAGGTCGGTCCAGGAGAAGGTGCCCTGCTCGTGTCGATCGCGTTCGCCCATGGGCGCGACCCTAGCGCGGGGTGCTTGAAGGGGCCCTCAGTGGGTAGGAAGAGCTCCGGGGAACTATGAACACACACCGCTACGCGGCCTACAGGTCGCTCATAACAGAGCTGGACGAGTGGAAATCCGCCAGGGCGCTCGAGGACAAGGCGCACCAGGAGCTCTGCGACGCCGCAGAGGGGATGCTCCTCGCCCGTGCCGGCGAGGAGGCCGAGGAGCCCCTCGCGCACGCGAGCACGACGGTGCTTGGAATGCTGGCTCTCGACGAGCTGGACGAGCAGAACGCCTCCTGGCTCCTCGACGCACTGCTCTCCTGCGGGCCGCCGATCTCGCAGGCGATGAGCACCGCCGCCTAGCCTGCCGCGGTCGCGGGGGGCGGGTCAGCGGCCGAAGCGGCCGATGAGGTTTCCGCGCGCGATCGCGTGATCCGCCAGCGCGGAGTGCACGTCGTCGGGCGTTGCACTCTCGTCGAGGCCGAGTGGCGCGTCGGTCGCGTAGAGCGCGAAGAGATAGCGGTGCGGGTTGTCGCCCTCCGGCGGGCAGGGCCCTCCCCATCCGTGGTTGCCGAAGCTGTTCGTGGTCTCGACCGTGCCGGCGGGCGGCCGGCTCTCGGGGATCCGGTGGACGCTCGCCGGGATGCCGAGCAGGCTCCAGTGCACGAAGCGGTCGGCGTCCTCGTCCTCCACGAGGAGCTCGAGCTCGCGGGCGTCGCCGGGCACACCCGTCCAGCGGAGCGGCGGCGAGACGCCCTCCCCCGAGCAGGTGAAGCGCCTCGGGATCGTCCCACGGTCCCTGAAAGCCGGGCTCGCGAGCTTGATCTGAGCGGACGCCTCCGGCAGCGGCTCGCTCGGCTTGTCGCCCCCGCCGCAGCCCGTCAGCAGCATGACGCCGAAGCATGCGGCGGCGCCCACTGCTGCCGCCGGTCTCACAGGGCGACCGTAGCCACGCCCGCGCGCGCTGTCCAGGTGCGCGGGCCTAGAGTCGGCACCGTGTTGGATGAGCTCGTCAGCCTGTCGATAGAGCTTCCGGGTGGCGAGCTGCGCGTGCTCCAGCCGGAGGAGGCCGCGGAGCTCCCGGACGACGGAGCCATCGAGTGGGCGCCGGCGGCGCCGTACTGGGCCGTGCTGTGGCGCAGCGGCGTCGCGCTCGCCCGCGAGCTCGATCGGGAGGCGCTGCATGAGCTGAGCGTCGTCGAGCTGGGCTGCGGGCTCGGCGTTCCGAGCCTCGCCGCCGCTCGCGCCGGCGCGAGTGTGCTGGCCACGGACTCCGCTCCGGACGCGCTCGAACTCGTGGCGCGGAGCGCTCGCGCCAACGCACTCGACGTGGAGACGGCGCTGGTCGACTGGGCGGAGCCAGGCGAGCTCGTACGCCGCGCGCCGTTCGACCTCGTGCTGGCCGCCGACGTGCTCTACGAGCGGCCGAGCGTGGCGCAGCTCCTCTCGCTCCTGCCGCGGCTGGCGCCGTTGGCGTGGCTCGCCGATCCCGGTCGTCGAGCCGCAGACGCCTTCCTCGAGCATGCGAGCCGGCGCTGGGAGGTGGAGACGCGCACGCGCGGCGTCGTCCAGTTGCACCGGCTCGGGTTGTCGGCCGGCTAGACGAGGGGTGCTACTCGGACGGCAGCCCCTGCGCCTGCCATTCCTCGAGGCCGCCGCGCAGCGCGGCCACGTTGGAATAGCCCATCCTCGCGAGCGTCTGAGCGGCGAGCATCGACCTCGCGCTCGGCGACTTCGTGCAGTACACGATCACCCGAGCGTCCTTGTTGCCGCTGAGCTCGGGGTTCGTCACCGGGGACTCCGGGTCCGCGCGCAGCTCGAGCAGGCCGCGCGGCAGGCTAACCGCGCCGGGCAGATGGCCCTTCTCCCACTCCCACGGCTCCCGTACGTCGATCAGCAGGTGCACGGCGCCGCTCTGCATACCGTCGTGCGCGTCCTGGACGGAGACGTCGTCGACGCTGCCCCTGGCCTCCTGAATCATCTCCTTCAGCCCAACGGCCAATCCACTCACCTCCAAGCGCGACCCTACCCCGATACCTGCGACGCCGCCAGGTGGTCTATGTCATGCCCCGCGCCCTTTTCGTTCGCAACAACGAGGCCAAGGCCCGCCTGCGGGTTGTCGTCGACTTCCCCGACAGGGGCGTGTGCCGGACGGGGCTCGTGAGCTGGGACGCGCGTAGCTAGAGACTTAAAGGGACAGTCCCTTTACGCTGGGCCCGTCAGCGGTAGCCGGGGTCCCCCGGCGACGCGTCCGGGTTCTCGACCACCTCGACCATGTAGCGCCAGCAGTCCGGCCGGGTGCCATCGGTATCGGTGAAGCCGTATACCTTGGCGAGCTGGCCGCTCGAGAGCGACTGGCCGCTCCAGCGCGACACGTCCGGGTCGGCCGCGAGCGCGGCCACCGCGCGTCCGACGTAGCGGGGCGACTCGGAGATGCAGAAGTGCGGCGTGCGCTCCGTGGCCTCGCGCCAGTTCGACTCGCCGACGCCGTGATGCTCCAGCATCAGCTCCGAGCGCATCCAGCCCGGCGTCAGCGCAACGGCGGTTGCGCCGTGCGCAGCGAGCTCCTGCGCCTGCGCCCAGGCGAAGCGGATGACCGACGTCTTCGCGAGGTCGTAGAAGGCGTTCACCCGGTAGTGGTCCGCGTTGTACACCGCGGTGCCATCCGTCACCTCGACCACGAGCCCGCCCGGGCTGCGGACGAGGAGCGGCAGCACGTGGTGGCTTGTGATCAGGTGCGTGTTCACCGCGAGGCGCAGGAGCCGCAGGCCGTCCTCGAGGTCGTGCTCCCACAGCGCCGCGTTGAACTTGAACAGGTGCTCCGCGCCCCAGATGTCGTTCACGAGAACGTCCAGACGGCCGTGGTCGGAGTCGATCCGCTCGATCAGGGCGGCCACCTGCGAGGGCTCGAGGTGATCGACCTGGACCGCGATCCCCTCACCACCGGCGGCCGACACGAGCTCGGCCGTCTCCTCGATCGTCTCCGGCCGGTCGATCTCGGAGCGCTGCTCGCGCGTGCTGCGCCCGGTGGCGTAGACCGTGGCGCCCGCCTCGCCGAGCGCGACTGCGATGCCGCGGCCGCCGCCCCGGGTCGCCCCGGCCACGAGCGCGACCTTGCCGGCCAGCGGCCCGCTCACGCGGCCGCCCTCCCGAGCGCAGCTCGCGGACGCACGCCCGCGAGCACCAGCACGGCGGCTATCACCAGCGCCCCGCCGAGGAGCTGAAGCCCGCCGAGCAGCTCGCCGAACACGAGGAAGGCAAGCAGCACAGTGACCACCGGCTCCACGGTGGAGAGGATCGACGCGGTGGTGGGCCCGACCCGCTTGAGTCCGGCGAAGAACAGGCTGACGGCCGCCACGGTCGACACGACCGCGATGCCGCCGAGCCAGCCCCAGCCGGCCGCGCTCACCTCTCCCGGGCGGAAATCGCCAAGCAGGGCCGAGCCCACGCTGAGCGTGACGGCGGCCCCGCTGCAGACGAGCGCGGAGAGGAGGGTCGGACCGATCCGCCCGGCGACACCCTGGCTCACGAGGATGTAGGTCGTGTACACGACCGCGGCGCCGAGGGCGAGCGCGGCGCCGACGAAGTCGAGCGCGCCCGCTCGGGCATTGGCAAGGACCAGGACGAGGCCGACCGAGGCGAGCGCCAGCGCACCGAAGCGAATCGCGTCGGCGCGCTCCCGACCGAGGGCGATCGCGGCCACCGCCACCATCGCGGGAAAGGTGTACAGCAGTAGTGAGAGCAGCGAGGCGTCGATCCGCTCGAGGGCGGCGAAGAAGCAGCCGGCCTGAGCGGCGTAGCCGACGGCACCGAGCCCGAGCGCGATTGCCGCGTCGCGGCGCGCCAGGCCGCGAAGCTCGGCCGCCGGTCCGCCGCGAGCGAAAACCAGCGCCCAGAACAGGACGGCGGCGAGCATGAAGCGCACGGCGAGCAGCGTCCCTACCGTGGCGCCGTTCTCGTAGGCGAGCTTGCCGAGCACGGCCATGGCGCCGAAGGCGGCCGCGGAGCCGACACACAGAAGTGTTCCGGTGGAGCGCATGGGAACAATCCTGTCGTGACAAAAGTTTAGTGTCGATTCCGTTTACTGAGGATTATTCAGTAGTGTCTCTTCACGATGCTTGAGCTCCGGCGACTGCGCCTGCTGCGCGAGCTGCACGACCGCGGAACGGTTGCCGCGGTCGCCGACGCCCTCCAATTCACGCCGTCGGCGGTGTCGCAGCAGCTCGCGATGCTGGAGCGCGAGGCGGGCGTCCGGCTGCTCGAGCGAGCGGGGCGCGGTGTGCGCCTCACCGACGCGGCGCTGGTCCTCGTGGAGCACGCTGAGGGGCTGCTCGAGCGAGCGGCGCTCGCCGAGGCCGACCTGGCAGCGGCCGCCGGCACGGTTGCGGGACGCGGCCGCATCGCCGGCTTCGAGTCCGTCGGTCTGAAGCTGGCGCTGCCCGCCATGGAGGCACTGGGGCGCGAGGCGCCGGCGCTCCGCTGCGAGTTCCTCGAGCTCGAGCCCGAGGAGGCCCTCCCCGCGCTCGCGCTCGGCGACATCGACCTCGTGCTCGGCGACGAGTGGCAGTACCAGCCCCGCCTGCTTCCGCCCGGTGTCGAGCGGCACGGGCTGATGGAGGACCGCGTGCGCATCCTGCTGCCCGCGCGCCACCCGGCCGCCCGCCGCCATCCCGACGCCGTGCCGCTCTCCGAGCTGGCCGGCGACCCCTGGACGACCGGCCACGCAGGGCTCGGCTGGGACGAGATGACGCGCCGGACCTGCCGGGAGCTGGGTGGCTTCGACCCGGACGTGCGGCACCGCACCAACGACGCGACGATCAGCCTCGCGGTGGTCGCGCACGGCCTCGCGGTGGGAATGCTGCCGGACCTTCCTCTCCCCTCCCGCCATCCGGGCGTGCAGCGCCGCGACATCGCCGAGCGCCCGGTGAGCCGGGCGATCTTCGCCGCGACGCGGACCACCGACGCCGCCCGGCCCTCGACGCAGGCCATCCTCGCGGCGGTCCGCGAGGTGGTGAGACGCTCGGCACTAGGATGAGCCGGTGCCCGACTTTTCCGAGCTCGTCCGGCAGACGGCCGAGCGCGTAGCCGCGTATCGAGCCGGTGTCGGCGACAAGCCCGTGTCGCCGGCGGCCGATCGGGAGGGCCTGCGTGGCGCGCTGGGCGGGCCGCTGCCGGGAGAGGGCACACCCGCCGGCGCCGTGGTCGAGCAGCTCGCCACGGCGGTCGAGCCCATGCTCACGGCCTCGGTGGGCCCGCGCTACTTCGGCTTCGTCGTGGGCGGGGCGCTAGACGCGGCGACCTGCGCCGACATGCTCACGACCGGCTGGGACCAGATGGCGTTCAACTCGATCTCCTCGCCCGTGGCCTCGCTCGTGGAGGAAATCGTCGGCGACTGGATCAAGGAGGCCCTCGGCATCCCCGCGGACGCGTCTTTTGGCATCGTCACGGGTGCGCAGGGTGCGAACAATGTGGGGCTCGCCGCCGGGCGGCATCGGGTCCTCGCACGCGCGGGCTGGGACGTCGAGGCGCGCGGCCTGTCGGGCGCGCCGCCCGTGCGCGTCGTCGCGAGCGAGGAGCGCCACGCTACCGTCGATCGCGCGCTGCGGCTGCTCGGCATCGGCGCGGACGCCTTGGAGCCGGTCGCCGTCGACGGCAATGGCGCCGTCGACCCCGAGGCGCTGGCCCGTGCGCTCGACCACGGTGACGCGGAGTCCCCGACCATCGTGTGCGTGCAGGCCGGCAACGTGAACACCGGCGCGTGTGACGACCTCGCCGGCGCGGCCGAGCTGGCGCACCGCCACGGTGCCTGGCTCCACGTGGACGGCGCGTTCGGGCTTTGGGCCGCGATCAGCCAGTCGAAACGACACCTGGTCGACGGCATCGAGCGGGCCGACTCGTGGGCGGTCGACGGCCACAAGTGGCTGAACGTGCCCTACGACACGGGCTTCGTCCTCTGCTCCGACAAGGACGCCAACGCGGCGTCGATGTCGTACACCGCCGCCTACCTCGTCGGCCAGGGCGAGGGCGCGCCATCGGACTACGTGCCCGAGTCGTCGCGCCGGGCCCGCGGCTTCGCGGCCTGGGCTGCTCTCCGCGAGCTGGGGCAGGAGGGCCTCGCCGAGGTGGTCGACCGGTGCTGCGCGCTCGCGCGCCGCTTCGCCGAGCAGCTCAGCGAGGTCGACGGCATCGAGATCGGCAACGAGGTCGTGCTCAACCAGGCCCTTGCCAGCTTCGGCTCCGACGACCGCACCGACCGCGTGATCGCCGCCGTGCAGCGCGACGGCACATGCTGGATGGGCGGCACCACCTGGCGCAGGCGCCGCTACATGCGCATCTCGGTGTCGAACTGGTCGACGACGGAGGACGACGTCGACCGCTCCGTCGCGGCGATCCGCCGCGCGTACGCCGAGACGTAGGCGGGGATCATTCGGCGATGCTGCCGAGCCCGAAGCAGTACGCCGTGATGCTCGATGGTGCCGCGGCCGGGGGCTATGCCTTCCCGGCCATCAACGTAACCTCGTCCCAGACTCTCAACGCGGCCATCCGCGGTTTCGCGGAGGCCGGTTCGGACGGCATCGTGCAGATCACGGTCGGTGGGGCCCGCTACCTCTCGGGAGCCGCCAACGACGCACTGACGGGAGCGCATGCCTTCGCGGCGCTTGGGCGCGAGCTGGCGGCGGCCCAGCCTGTGGCGATCGCCCTGCACACCGACCACTGCTCACCCGCGGACGTGGACCCGTTCTTGCGGCCGCTGATCGCCGACTCTGGCGATCGGATCGAGCGAGGACAAGAGCCGCTCTTCAACTCGCACATGTTCGACGGCTCGACGCTGCCGCTCAGCGAGAACATGGAACTTTCTGCCGAGCTCTTAGAGAAGTGCCGAGCGCTCGGCATCGTGCTGGAGGTCGAATGCGGCGTGGTCGGCGGCGAGGAGGACGGCATCGGCGGCGAGGGCGCCGCGCAGGACCGGCTCTACACGACGCCGGACGACCTGCTCGAGGTCGCGCGGGCACTCGGCACCGGCGAGCGCGGGCGCTACCTGCTCGCGGCCACCTTCGGGAACGTCCACGGGATCTACGCGCCCGGCCATGTCCAACTGCGCCCCGAGATCCTCGCGGACGGGCAGCGGGCGCTCGCGGATGCTCACCCTCGCGCCCGCTTCCAGTACGTCTTCCACGGTTCGAGCGGGTCGGCGCCGGAGGAGCTGAGGGCGGCAGTCGACAACGGCGTCGTGAAGGTCAATCTCGACTCGGAGGCGCAGTACGCGTTTACGCGCTCGGCCGCCGAGCACATGGAAGCGAATCGCGAGGGGGTTCTGGCACCGGAGCCGGGCCTCGGCGACAAGAGCGCCTACGACCCGCGTGCCTGGGGCGCCAAAGCGGAGTCGTCCATGGCCGAGCGTGTGGCGTTGGCGTGCGAGCAGCTCGGCTCCGCCGGCCGCAGCATCGTCTCGTGACCACGTGCTCCCTCGGTAGCCCGGGATGCCATCATCGCCTTGTGGACGACGGCGGCCTCGGATCGCTCGGGTCTTTCGTTCCGGTTTGGATCGCGATGATGGCGGCGATGATGCTGCCGTCGGCTGCGCCGATGGTCATCGCCCACTCGCAGGTGGAGCGGCGCCGGCGTGAGCTCGGGCGCGGGGCCAGCCGGGGCGCGACCGGTGCGTTCGTCGGCGGATATCTGCTCACCTGGACCGCCTTCGGGCTGGTGGCGTACACGCTGTTCGAGCTCGTGCGCTTGTTCGACATCGAGGCGTTCTCCTGGGACAGTGGCGGGCAGTACGTCGCGGCCGCCGTGATCACGATCGCCGCGGGGTACGAGCTCACTCCGCTGAAGTACGTGTGCCTGTCGAAATGCCGCAGCCCGCTCGGTTTCGTCGTCGGCTCTTGGCGCGACGGACGCGGCGGAGCCGCTCGGATGGGCGTGGAGCAGGGCTCCTGGTGCGTCGGCTGCTGCTGGCTGGTGATGGCGACGCTGTTCGCGCTCGGGGTGATGAGCATGGGCTGGATGGCCGTGATCGCCGGCCTGGTCGCGGTGGAGAAGCTGCTGCCCTGGGCGCGGAGCGCCACGCTCGGCGTCGCAGCGGCGCTCGGCTGTCTGGCGGCGTCAGTCGCCTTCGGCGTCGTTTGAGGAGTACTCGAAGGTCGTCTCGTAGCCGCACATCCCGAAGATCTCGAAGTCGAGCGGGCCGTCCTCGACGAAGAGCTGGTCCGCGACCACCTCGCGTCCCGACCTGTCGTGGCCCGGAATGCCGCACGTGACCTTCTCCTGGTCGGCCACCGGCGCGCGCACGCTGACGCTCACCTGCTCGCCGGCGCGAAACCAGCCACGGCCGGGCGTGTGGTCGATTTCGATCCCCACCGGTCGCACGCCGAGGAGTTTGCTCGGCTTCCACACCCACGGGAACTGGAGCTCGGGCGTGCCGCCGAGACGTCCGAGGAAAATGTCCTCGAGCGCCTGCCGCTGGCGCTCGTCACCGCGCTCGTCGACGTAGAGGACGATGCTCCACGGCGAGCCGGGCTCGTCGTCGTTGTACCGGGTCGCGAGCACCGCGCGCATCCCCGCGAGGTACACGCTGCCGGCGTAGCCCGCTTCGATCTGCCATGACAGCGAACCCAGGCAGACGCCGAAGCTGGAGCGCCCGCCCGGCCGTCCCCCGATGTTGCGGCACGGGCAGATCGGCTTGCAGTTGCATGCCTCCAGGTATGTGCCTGAGATCCGCCAGGGCGTCTCCGGGGCCAGCGAGCCGATGGTCTAACGATATGCGCCGCGAGCGCTGGATTGGCACACGGGCGGTCCGAGGGCGTAAATTGACCTGTACCGGCTCGCGTTTTACCCCTGCTTCCAATGGACTTTCGCATCCTCGGCCCGCTCGAGGTCCTCGACAAGGACGACCGCGTCGCGCTCGGAGGGGACAAGCAACGGGCGCTGCTCGCGCTGCTCCTCGTGAACGCGGGCGAGACGCTCAGCACGGACCGGCTGATCGACGAGCTGTGGGGCGAGCACCCGCCCGCCACCGCGGCCAAGACGGTGCAGGTCCACATCTCGCGACTCCGCAAGGCGCTCGCTGCCGGCGACTCCGACGGCCTCGTGGTCACACGCGAGCACGGCTACCAGCTGGATATAGATCCCGAGCGGCTCGACTCGCGCCGCTTCGAGCGCTTGCTCGGCGAGGGCCGAGCCGAGCTCGCCGAGCGGCGGCCGGATCGCGCAGCTGCCGTGCTCGAGGACGCGCTCGCCCTGTGGCGCGGCCGCCCGCTGGCGGACCTCTCGTATGAGCCGTTCGCGCAGGCCGAGATCGCGCGCCTCGAGGAGCTGAGGGAGGCCGCGCTCGAGCAGCTGATCGAGGCCAAGCTGGCGCTCGGCCGGCACGTAGAGGTGATCGGAGAGCTGGAGGCGCTGATCGGCGCCTTTCCGTATCGCGAGCGCCTGCGCGCCCAGCTGATGCTCGCCCTCTACCGCTCGGACCGTCAGGCCGACGCGCTTCAGGCCTACCAGGACGCCAGGGTCACGCTGACCGGCGAACTCGGCATCGAGCCCGGGGAGCGGCTGCGCGAGCTGGAGCGGGCGATCCTCGCTCAGGACCCGGCGCTCGCAGTACCGACTCCGGCGTCGGCCGAGCACACTGAGGGCGGCGGGGAGAAGCCGCCCGCCGACGGCGCGGCCGCGCCGCCCGGCCCCGAGCCACCCGCGCCGGCTGCCCGCAGGCTTGTGAGCATCGTCTTCGCGGACCTGGTCGGCTCGACGGGGCTGGCCGAACGCCTCGATCCGGAGTCGATGCACGGCCTGCTCGACCGCTTCACCGACGTCTGCAGTGAGGCGATCGAACGCCACGGCGGCGCGGTGGAGGGATTCATCGGCGACGCCGTCGTGGGGGTATTCGGCCTGACCGAGCTTCACGAGGACGACGCCATGCGCGCGCTTCGCGGGGCCGTCGAGCTGCGTGACGCGGGGGCGGCGCTCAGCGCGGAGTTCGAGCGCGAACGCGGAGTGGAGATCCAGATGAAGGTCGGGGTCGAGTCGGGCGAGGTCTTCCTCGGCGCGGGCGCGCGCCGTCCGCACTTCGCCGCGGGCGACGCGTTTAACGTCGCGTCGCGCCTCCAGGGGCTCGCGGACCGGGGCGAGATCCTGCTAGGCGAGAGGATCCACGCGCTCGTGCACGACGCGGTCCGGGCCGAGGAGCTCGAGCCGCTCGCGCTCAGGGGTCGCACGGCGAAGGTCAAGGCGTGGCGGCTGCTCGAGGTCATGGACGACCGGGTGCCGCTCCGCTCCCCGAGGACGGCGTTCGTGGGCCGCCAGGACGAGCTGGACGCGCTTCGCGCCGCGTTTGCCCGCACGCGCGCCTCGCGCGGCTGCCAGGCCGTGACGATCGCCGGCCCTGCCGGAATCGGCAAGTCGCGCCTGGCGCGCGAGCTCGTGGACGACCTCGCCGAGGAGGCAACGGTCGTGGTGGGGCGCTGCCCGGCCTACGGCGAGGGCGTGACCTATCGCCCGCTGGCGGAGATCGTCGGGCAGCTGGGCGGCGACGACCCGCGGGCGCGGGTCATCGAGCTCCTCGATGGAGACGAGCAGATCGCGCGACTCGTGCTGGGTGCGATCGGGCTCGCCGACGGAGCGGCCCAGCCGGAGGAGACCTTCTGGGCGGTACGCACCCTCCTGGAGCGGGTGGCACGGGAGCGCCCGCTCGTCCTGATCGTAGACGACGCACACTGGGCCGAGCCCACGCTGCTCGACCTGCTCGACTACATCGTGGCGCTCTCGAGCGCCCACCCGATACTGATCCTCTGCCTCGCCCGGCCCGAGCTGCTCGACGCGCGGCCCGCGTGGGTGTCGCCGGGCTCGAACAGGGCCCTCGTGACACTCGGCGCCCTCTCCGAGGAGGAGGCTCAGCAGCTCGTCGAGAACGCGCCCGCCGGGAGCGTCCGGTCGGAGACCGCGACCCGGATCGTCGAGACCGCGGAGGGCAACCCGTTCTTCCTCGAGCAGCTCGTGGCGATGGGACCCGCGACCGGCGGGGCGCCGCTGCCGTCGAGCATCCAGGCGGTGCTGGCAGCGCGCATCGACCGGCTCGAGCGCGGCGAGCGCGCCGTGCTCGAGCACGCCTCGGTGCAGGGCCGGACCTTCTACGCGGGGGCCGTGGCCGGCGCCCTCGCGGAGGGCGAGCCGTCCGGCGTGGCCACCCACCTCGTCTCGCTCGTCCAGAAGCAGCTGATCCGGTCGGAGCGCTCGGAGCTTCCCGATGAGGACGCGTTCCGCTTCGCGCACGTCCTGATTCGAGAGGCGGCCTACCACGGGCTGCCGAAGCAGCGTCGCGCTGATCTCCACGAGTACGTCGCGCGCTGGCTGCAGGAGCGGCCGGGCGCAGAGGACGAGACCCTCGGCCACCACTTCGGCGAGGCCTACCGCTGCCGCGCCGAGCTCGGCCCGGTGGGTGAACACGAGCGATCCTTGGCCAGTGCCGCCGCCGATCGACTCTCGGCTGCCGCCGAGGCCGCCCTCCTTCGCGGCGACCCACCGGCCGGCGCGCGCTTGCTCGAGCAAACGGCAGCGCTCTTGGAGTTCGACCCCGCCGCCAGCGGGGAGCTGCTGCCGGCGCTTGGCGAGGCCCTCTATGAGGCGGGTCGGATGAGCGACGCGGCGCGCGTTCTGGAAAAGGCCATCGAACAGGCCCCCGAGCCGCGCCTACGGGCGCGTGCGCAGGTCGAGCGCGAGCTCCTGCGCCTCGAAGCCGACACGAGCGTGGGGACCGAGCAGGCGCGCAGCGTCATGGAGACGGCAGCGCCCATCTTCGAGACCGAGAGCGACGAGTACGGGGGGTGCCGGGTCCAGATGCTGCGCGGGCAGCTGGCGTGGAACGCGGGTCAGGTCGCGGCCGCTGACGACGCTTGGCGCGAGGCCGCCGAGTGCGCGCGCCGTGCGCGGAGCCGGCGTGATCTCTTCGAGGTCGTTGGCTGGCGAGCACTGGCGGCGGCGCTTGGTCCAACTCCTGTCGACGAAGCGATCCACCGTTGCGAGGAGCTTCAGGAGCTCGTTCGCCCAAGCCCGATCGCGACGGCCTCCACGCTCAACCCGCTGGCGCTCCTGCACGCCATGAAGGGCGAGCTCGACATCGCCGAACGACTGCTCGAGCAGGCGAGTGAGCTGCTGAACGAGCTTCGCGGTGTCGGCTCGGGTGTCTCCCATCTCGAGGTGTGGGTGAGGCTGCTCGTGGGCCAGCCGGAGCTTGCCGAACCGCGACTCCGTTCGGACGTGGAGACTCTCTCGTCCATGAGCGCCGGCGGCGCGCTCGCGACCACCACCGCGCTGTTGGCGCAGGTGGTGTACGCGCAGGGCCGAACGGGTGAGGCGGGCGAGCTGTGTCAGATGACCAGGCACCGGGCCGCCGCGGAGGACGCCATGACCCAGGTGATCTGGCGCGGCGTGCTGGCGAAGGTGCTCGCTCGCGACGGCCGTTGCGCCGAGGCCGAGGCGTTCGCGCGTGAAGCTGTCGCGCTCGCGGATCAGACCGACTTGCTCTGGCACCGCGGCGATGCGATGCTCGATCTCGCTGAAGTGCTCCGGACCTGCGAACACCCGGAAGAGTCGGATCAGGTCTCCCAGACGGGCCTCGAGCTCTACGAGCTCAAGGGCATCGCAGCGGCGGCAGCCCGCGGGCGGCCGCTGCTCAGTCGTGGAACAGGAGGTGGATGATGCCGGGAAAGCCGAACTTCACCGAGGTACGACTCAAGGACGGCAAGCTGACCGCGGCGGGCGTGTCGAACACCGACACCCTCGACGACCTGATCGGGATACAGGTCTTCGTCAGGCAGGAGGCCGAGGCCGGTGGGGATGCGAAGGTGGCAATGGGCTTTGTCCCCCAGGCGGGCTCACCATGGCAGGCGGAATTCGACGCCCAGGGCGTCACCGCAGGCCAAGCCATGGCGTTCGGAGTCGAAACCCACACCAGCCCGATGACGACGATCTGGTGGGCCGAGCCGATGGAGATCGAGGAGAAGTAGGCCTGCTGGCCGACGAGCACGCCTCAGGGCACGGCAGGAGGGCTCCGCGCGGGGAGCAATCCGCCCCACGTCGGAAGCCGCCTCGCGTGCGGATCGGGCGGTTCGGCCAGATGTTCCGCGGGCTGCTTCCATGCGACGTCAGCGACGACGCGATCGACGAGCTGGTTGCGTGGATGGGTGACCCGAATCGCCCCCAGGCGGCCAACCTTCGTATTCCTGCCGGATTCACCTATCTCGGGCAGTTCATCGACCACGACATCACCTTCGATCCCACCTCGAAGCTCGACCGAGCCGCCGACCCGGAGGCGCTGGTCAACTTCCGCACTCCCCGGCTCGACCTCGACAGCCTCTACGGCGCCGGCCCGGCGGCGCAGCCTTTTCTGTACGACTGGAAGGACCCGAAGTTCCCGGCCGGCACCAGGTTGCTCGAGGGGAAGAACAACGCTCATGGACAAGTCCCCATCGACGACCTGCCGCGAAACGACCAGGGCAGGGCTCTCATCGGCGACGCGCGCAACGATGAGAACGCCCTGATCTCGCAGCTTCATCTGCTCTTCATCCGCTTCCACAACGCCGTCGTCGCCTTCCTCGACGGCCAAGGGAAGCCGAACACGCGCGACGAGCTGCTCGACGAAGCACAGCAACTCGTGCGCAGGCATTACCAGTGGGTCATCGTCCATGAGTTCCTACCGCTGGTGGTCGGCGACGAGATGGCCGCGGACGTGCTGCCTCCGCCCGCGAAGGCGGCCAAGCCAGAGGTTGTCCGCAAGTTCTTCAAGTGGCGCGGTGAGCCGTTCATCCCGGTCGAGTTCTCCGGCGCCGCATATCGCTTCGGTCACAGCATGGTGCGAGCGGAGTACCGCATCAAAGGGATTCCGCAGAGCTTCGCGATCACGAAGATGGCCGAGCCGACGCTTCCGCTTAATCCCGACCTCGAGGGCTTCGATTTTCTGAAGAGCGACCGTGTGATCGCCTGGGATCGCTTCTTCCGGCTGCCCGGCGCCGATCAACCCCCTCAGTCGAGCCTGAGGATCGACACCGCGATCGCGAAGCCGCTCTTCCAGCTGCGGGATCAGGACCCGCAGGAGCTTCCACGGCGGAACCTGGAGCGCGGACGGATCCTGGGGCTGCCGTCTGGCCAGGACGTGGCCGCCGTGATGCACGAAGAGCCGCTGACCGAGGAAGAGCTCCAGCTCGAGCACCTGCCGGGTTCACGGAAGGAGCTGAAGGCGGCAACTCCGCTGTGGTACTACCTCCTCTGCGAGACGTCGAGGGCGGTCGACGCCCAGGGCCGGCCGCGGCCGGGCAGGCACCTCGGGCCGGTTGGCGGCCGGATCGTCGCCGAGGTGATCGCCGGATTGCTGGAGGCGGACCGAAACTCCTACCTTCACGAGGAGGGCTGGCGACCGACGCTCGGAGAGAATGAGACCTTCACCATGGCCGACCTTGTGAAAATCGCGCAGGACGGAGTCGCTTAGCTTGGTCACGCCCGAGGAAATCGCCGCCATCCCGCTGTTCGCCGAGCTCGATCTCGCGCAGCGCGAGCAGCTGTCGCGCGCGGCCGGCGACGTGACCCTGGTGGAGGGCGAATACGCGGCGCCGGAGGGCAGCCCGAGGGCCCTGTTCGCGGTGCTGGAGGGTCGCATCGAGCCGGTTCGCAACGTCGACGGCATCGACCGCGTGCTCGGTGTGCGCCACCCCGGCGAGATCTTCGGCGAGGTCCCGATCTCGCTGGGCACGGTCTTTCCGGTCGGGTTCCGCGCGGCCGAGCCGTCGCGTGTCCTGCGGCTCGAGCCGAACGACTACCACGCCATCGCGGCGGTGGCGCCCAACGTGGGCGAGGAGGTCGGCCGCCTGGCCGCGCACCGCATGGGCGGAGCGCGAGGGCTTCAGGGAATCGCGGCGGACCCGCCGCGGACGCGTGCGCTGGTCGTCGGGGACCGGTGGGACCGGGAATGTGCCGAGCTGCGGCGCTTCCTGGATCGCAACCAGGTGACGTTCAAGTGGATCACTCCGGACGAGTCGAATCCTGAGGAGGCGTGGGGCGCCCCGCTGCCCCCGGAGGCGGACTGGCCGGCGATCCAGGTGATCGGCGGCAAGACCGTCGTGCGGCCGCGCCTCCGCAGAGTGGCCGAGCTGCTTGACCTCGGGACGGAGCCGGAGGCCGCGGAGTACGACACGGTGATCGTCGGCGCGGGCCCCGCCGGCCTGGCCGCTGCCGTGTACGGCGCGTCCGAGGGGCTCAGGACGGTGGTCATCGAGCGCGAGGCACCCGGCGGCCAGGCGGGCACATCCTCACGGATCGAGAACTACCTCGGCTTCCCGGGAGGCGTGTCGGGCGACGAGCTCGCGAGCCGGGCGCTCCAGCAGGGGCGCAGGCTGGGCGCCGAGATCCTCGTGACCCGCTCGCTCGAGCGGATCGACCCCGCCACCCGCCTGCTGCGCCTCGACGGGGGCGACGTGCTCCGGGCCCGCACGGTCATCCTCGCCTGCGGGGTCTCGTGGCGACAGCTGTCGGTGGAGGGACTCGACAGGCTGACCGGGAAGGGCGTCTCATACGGCGCGGCGCGGAGCGAGGCCCCGAACACGCACGGCCTGGACATCCACATCGTCGGGGCGGGGAACTCGGCGGGCCAGGCGGCGCTCTTCTTCTCGACGCACGCGCGCAGCGTGACGATCCTGTGCCGTGGCACCCGACTCGAGAAGAGTATGTCGCGCTACCTCATCGACCAGCTCGCGACGCGGCCCAACATCCACACGATGCTGGGGGTCCAGATAGCGGCCGTGCACGGCGAATCCTCGCTGGAGGCGATCGAGGTGCGCGACGCTGCGACCTCGGAGACGACCCGCCTCGACTCGCGCGGCCTCTTCATCTTCATCGGCGCCGACGCACAGACCTCCTGGCTGCCGGTTCAGATCGCACTCGACAGGCGCGGGTTCGTGCTGACCGGCCCCGACATGCACGCCACCGGAAACTGGGCACTCGAGCGCGACCCCTACCTCCTCGAGACGAGCGTTCCCGGCATCTTCGCCTGCGGCGACGTGCGCTACGGCCCCGTGAAGCGAGTGGCAGCCGCGGTCGGCGAGGGCAGCATGTCGATCGCCTTCGTGCACCAGTACCTGAGGGACGCCGCGGCAGCGGAGGCCGAGCCGCTGGTGTCGGCGCGCCGCACGGACTGATCGGGCGCAGCCGCACCGGGTAGCGGCTGCTGCTTCTGGCGCAGAGCGCTGCCGGTGGACGTGGCCTAGCAGCCGGAGCGCACACATGCCGTCGATCGGCGGCATCGCGAGAGCCCGGTCGTCCCAGCACTCCCGGCAACCTCGACGACACGCGCAAGTCCGGGTCTCGCGGTTCGGACTCCTCTGGAACCCGCGCTCCCGTCCCTGCCCGTTCAGATCCACTGTTCCCCCCCTTATCGATTGTGCACGGTTGACGCTAGGACGCCTCCGTGCCGCCGGTCTCGGCAGCGACGATGTCGCCCTCGACCTTTTCCCCGGGCAGAGTGAAGAGGAAGACGAAGGCTGCCGCAGCGCCGCCGGCGAAGTTGGCGAGCAGGTAGATCCAGATGTCACCCCATGAGAAGAGGCCCATCACCATCGCGCCGACGGCTACCGCGGGATTGAACGCTCCGCCTGACACGGCCCCAACGGCATATGCCCCCACCACCACGGTGAACCCGATCGCGAAGCCCGTAGAACGAGTTCCCCTCGGTTCCTCTGGTCGTGGCGACGTTGAGCACGACGTACGCCAACGCGAACGTGAACAGGAACTCGACGATCAGCATCTTGCCCGCGCCGGCCAGGTTGGCCGCCTCGTCGTAATTGAAGTCGAGAATGATCACGACCAAGGCCGCGACCACGCCCCCGACGATCTGGGTGAGGACGTATGCCACGTACTCGTTCTGGGCCATCCTTCCGCGCAGAAAGACGGCCGTGCTCACAGCTGGGTTGTAGTGGCCGCCCGAGATGTGCCCGCCGGCGAAGATCATCACCATCAGCGCGGAGCCGATCGCCAGCGGCGCCAGGTCCCCTGCGTTCGCCACCGCCATGCCGACCGTAAACACGAGGAAGAACGTTCCGATGAACTCGACGACCAGCTTGCGCTCAATGGACATGAGAACTCCTCCGTTCGATGGGCTACCCGCGGCGCGTCCGGCCGAGCCGGCCGGAACGCCCGGAGAGAATCGCAATTCGGCAAAGTCGGGTGCTGCTACGGGAGGCATTTTGCGGCCCGCTACCGCTTCGCCGAGAAGCGGCGCCGGGAGCCATCTGGCGGCTACCGCTTCCGCGTGAAAGCGACACTCCGGTCGGATACCCGTCAGCTCCCTGGGGTGGATGATGAGCAGCAACGCAGGTCGACACTGCTGCTCCGTCGACCGAAGAATTTAGGAGCGTCTAGCGAACCGGCTACGCCCAGTGGCCTTTAACAGCTCTCTGAATTGAGAGAGGGGCATGTCGTCTGGGATGAGACCTTCGCCGCCACAGGTAAGACATTCCTTCGTCGTGTCGCCAACGACGTGTCCGGCCTCGGTAACGGTCTCGACGAAGCCCCGACCGCCGCACTCTTGGCACGGCACCTTGACGGAGATTGTTAGCTCGGCCGAAGAGTGCTGCCCACCCAGCATCCCTGAGAAATCTAGCGTTTGGATCGCGGGGGCGGACCGTCACCTTTCCCCGCGTACTCAGGAGAACTGGCCCCGCAGTCGATCCCGTTTGCCGCAATAGTGCGCTGCCTCGCCGCGATGGTCGCGCGTCGGCGTAATACCGCTTCTTTGGCCGGGACTGTTGGCCACAGGGCCAGCTACACGATGGTACTCCTCTGCCAGCGCGCGGGGGCGTGCGCGCGCTGGGAACTAGTCTCGGTCCGCTGGGAACTAGTCTCGGTCAGATGAGTTACACGAGCGCGGAGGCGCGACAGGAGCTGCTCGACGGCTTCGCCGGAGCCATTGAGCGAATCGATCTTGCGCTCGCGGCTCTCGGCGCGGCGTACGAGCAGCTCGACGAGTACAACGCCGACAGGTTGGAGGCAGAGCTCTTCGGGCCGGTTCAGCTCGCGTACGGCCGGGCGAAAAGCACGCACGCGCGGTTCGCAGACCGCCACGGCATCACGAACCGCACATTCGCGACACCGTCGCCGGGCATTCCGTCGATCGGCGCGAAGGGGTTTATCGACAGCGCTGTCGACGCCGTGGCCGAAGCTGACAGCGCTCTGTCCGCGCTGCAGGATTCGTCGTTGCCCACGGAAGTCGGCGATGTCGAGTTGCGAGCGGCACTCACTGACGTGCGGGAGCTACTCGGCGGTGTGCGGCAGCGAGCCCGCGAGCTTGAGCGAACGCTCGGGCGCTAGAACCGCCCCAGCGATCGCTGTTCGCGCATTGCGACAGTGAGCCGACACTCAGGAACCGCGCTCGCTCCTCGTCCACGACAGGCGTCTGCGACTGCCGCCCATTCGCTTCCGCTTCGCAGAGGAGAAGCGAGCGAGAGCGCCGGCCATACTGCGTCCATGCCCGCGCCACTTATCGAGTTTCCGGCCGACGATCCTGCTCGCGCCCGCCGGTTCTGGCACGGAGTTCTCGGGGTCACCCTGGCGCCGCGGCCCGCCGCGGCCGGATCCGGGTGGCAGACCGACGCCGACGACCTACGGCTCGGACTCCACGAGCGTGGACCTGGCCCCGGCGACACGGCCTCCCTGCCCTACTTCACCGTCGCCGACGTGGCCGCGGCACTCGAGCGCGTCCGCGAGCTCGGCGGCTCGATCATCCACCCCGGCGATCGGTGGGCCGTGTGCCGGGACTCCGAGGGCAGCCCGTTCGCGCTGGCCGCCGCGCCTGCACCCGGTGAGTAGCACCGGCAGGATCGCTGCTCGCGCAGCATCACTACGGACTTGCTCGCGCCAGCTTACGCCGCCCGTCATGATCCGAACATGAGCTTTTTTCCCGGCATCATCCCCGCCGTCGTCGTGCCGTTCGCGGAGGACGACTCGATCGACTTCGACGCGCTGCGCGCGAACATCGGCCACCTGATCGAGGGAGGTGTCCATGGCCTGGTCGTCAACGGGACGATGGGTGAGGCCGGGAGCCTGTCGGACGACGAGCGCGGCCTCGTGATCGACACGGCGCTGGAAGTGACCGACGGGCGCCTGCCTGTGACCGTCGGCGTCTCGTCGGCGTCCACGGCCGCCTCTGCAAGGTATGCCGAGCAGACCCGGGCCGCGGGAGCGCATGGAGTGATGTGCCTGCCGCCCGTGCTGTACCGGGGAACGCCAGTGGAGCTGGCGGCCCACTTCGCGGCGGTGGCGGAAGCCGCCGGGCTCCCGATCATGGCCTACAACAACCCGGAGGCGTCCGGGATCGATCTCCCGCCCGACACGATCGCGGAGATTGCCGCCGCCGTGCCGGGCGTTGTCGCGGTCAAGGACTGCTCCGGCGACGCTCGCCGGATCGCCGCCCTGCTCGGCGCCACCGAGCTCGAGATCCTTGTCGGCGGCGACGACTGGGCGCTCGAGGGCTTCGCGGCGGGCGCCACGGGCTGGGTGTCCGGCGTCGCCAACGTGGCCCCCGCGGAGTGCGTCGAGCTGTTCGACGCGGTGAACGAGGGGCGCCTTGCCGAGGCTCGCGAGCTCTACCAGCGGTTGCTGCCGCTGGGGCGCCTGGACATGACGCCCTGGCTCGTCCAGTACTTCAAGGGCGCGATGGACGCGGTCGGCCTGACCGGCGGCCGCACGCGTCCGCCGCGGCTGCCACTCGGCGCGAAGCAGCAGCAGCTGCTGCGCCAGGCTGTCGACGCGCTAGGCCTGCGCGTCACCGCGTGAAGGCCGCGCGGTATTTCAGCGCCGTCGACTCCCACACGGAGGGGATGCCGACGCGGGTGATCACGGGGGGCGTCCCGCAGCTGCCCGGCGACACGATGCTCGAGCGCAAGCTCCGCTTCGAGGAGGAGCAGGACGAGCTCCGTCTCCTGTTGATGCAGGAGCCGCGCGGGCATGGCGCGATGTCGGGCGCGATCCTCCAGCCGCCGACCCGGCCGGACGCCGACTGGGGCGTCCTCTACATCGAGGTGTCCGGGTGCCTGCCGATGTGTGGGCACGGGACGATCGGGGTTGCGACCGTGCTGGTCGAGACCGGCATGGTCGAGGTGAGCGAGCCCGAAACGGTCATCACGCTCGACACGCCGGCCGGTCTCGTGGAGGCGCGCGTACAGGTGGAGGACGGCAGGGCGACAGCCGCGTCGCTCCTGAACGTGCCGTCCTTCCTGCACGAGGCGGGCGTGGTCGTGCAGGCGCCGGGGCTAGGTCCGGTCACCTACGACATGGCGTTCGGCGGCAACTTCTACGCGCTGGTCGATGCGGCAAGCGTCGTTCTGCGGCCGGAGCCCGAGAAGGCGCCGGCGCTGATCGATACCGGGCTGGCGATCATGGGGGCGATCAACGCCTCCAGCCCTCCGGTGCATCCAGAGGACGACCGGATTCACGGGTGCCGCCACGTGGTGTTCCACGAGCCGGGGAAGAACGGCGCCGACGCTAAGGCCGCTACTTCGATCTATCCCGGTTGGCTCGATAGGTCGCCGTGCGGCACCGGAACCTCCGCACGGATCGCGCAGCTCCACGCGCTCGGAGAGCTGAAGACCGGTGAGGACTTCGTGAACGAGTCGGTGATCGGAACGCGCTTCAAGGCGCGGGTCGTCCGTGAGACGACCGTCGCGGGCAGGCCCGCGATCATCCCCGAGATCACCGGACGCGCCTGGATAACCGGCATCGGCCAGTACCTGCTCGACCCGACCGACCCGTTCCCAGCCGGCTTCCGCCTGGCGTGAGCCGACATCCCGACGTACTGATCGTCGGCGCGGGCATTCTCGGGTGCGGGACGGCGTACGAGCTGACGAAGCGCGGCGCGACGGTGACGCTCGTTGACCGCGGCGAGGTGAGCAGCGGAACGACCGGCCTCGGCGAGGGCAACGTGCTCTGCTCGGACAAGGACGCGGGCCCGGAGCTCGACCTGGCGGTCGCCGGAATGCCTCTCTTCGACGAGCTTGAGGGACTGATGGGCGAGCCGGCGCGAATCCGCCGCAAGGGCGCGCTGATAGTGCACCCCGACGAGCCGACATGGGCAGGCGAACCGGCGCGCGCCGAGCGACTGCGCGCTGCGGGCGTGAACGCCGAGCTGCTCGACCCCGAACAGGTCCGCGAGCTCGAGCCGCAGCTGACCGGCGCGATCCACGGCGCGTTGTACGTAGCCGAGGACCTCCAATGCGACCCGCGAGCGGTCGCCCGGGCGCTCGCGGCGTGGAGCGCGGAAAACGGAGCGACAGTCCGGCCCCACACCGAGGTAGTGGCGATCGAACCTGGCCGCGGCGTCCGCCTCGGCGGCGGCACTGTCCTCCCCGCTGAGGCGATCGTCCTGGCCGCCGGTCCATGGTCGGGACCTCTGGCAGCGAGCGCGGGCCTAACCCTCCCGGTCGAACCGCGAAGAGGTCAGCTGACCCGGCTGCGCCTGCCCGACCCCGACCCCACGTTCCTGCACCGAAAGATCGTGGACGGCTCCTACCTCGCCTCGGTCACGAGCACCGCCGCCGACCGCCAAGTCTCGACCGTCATCGAAACGACCTGGGACGGCCACGTCATTGTCGGCTCGACCCGCGAGCGCTGCGGCTTCGACGAGACCGTCGACGACGACCTGGCCCGAATCGTGCGGGAGCGCGCGGCGACCCTCGTCCCTGACGTCGCGGGTCTGACCCCCGACTCCACCTGGGTCGGGTTCCGCCCATGGCTGCCGGACGGCCTGCCCGCAATCGGACCATCACAGGCGGCCGCGGGCCTCTGGATCGGAACCGGCCACGAGGGAGCCGGCATCCAACTCGGCCCAATAACCGGCCGCCTACTGACCGAGGCGATCACGGGCGAGACGCCGACCGTCGATCTCTCCCCTTTCGACCCCGATCGTTTCAGGGACTAGCGCGCGCGAAGCAGTTGCTAAGCGAGTTGAGGTGCTCCGTGCGTGGTAGCCTCGCCGGCGTCGCGTGAGCGGCCTGGGCAACGTGGGAAGGCAGGGTCATGATCCGACGCAGCATGCGCGCAGGACTCGTCGTCGCGGTGGTCGTCGCAGCATGCGGTCTGGTGCTGGGCGCTTCGGCATTCAGCCGGCCGGGCGACAGGAAGCGGCCGCGGGTGTCGATCACGGCTCCGTCCGCCGGCGCCACGCTGTCCGGCACCGTGACGCTCTCGGCATCGGCGTCCGACAACGTCGGCGTCACGCGGGTGACCTGGTACGTGGACGGCACGCTGGTTGCATCCGACACCAGCGCTCCGTGGTCGCAGCCGTGGAACTCTGCGACCGTGACCGACGGCGGGCACAGCCTTGTGGCCAACGCGCAGGACGCGGCCGGCAACGCCGGCACCTCCGCGAGCGTCTCGTTCACGGTCGCCAACGGCGGGCCGCCCCCCGCCGGTGATCCGGTGATCGCCGCGGCCGGCGACATCGCCGGCAGCGGCACCGGTGACGAGGCGACGGCGCGGCTGCTCGACTCGATTGCCCCGACAGCGGTGCTCACGACTGGCGACAACGCCTACGAGAGCGGCACTCTCGCCGAGTTCAACAGCTTCTACGATCCGACCTGGGGACGCCACCGCGGGGTCACCCATCCGGTCCCGGGCAACCATGAGTACAACACCGCCGGGGCAGCGGGCTACTTCGACTACTTCGGGGCCGCAGCGGGCGACCGGGCCAGCGGCTACTACTCCTACAACATCGGCGCCTGGCACCTGATCGCCCTCAATTCGGAGATTGCTCACGATGCCGGCTCGGTGCAGGTCGCCTGGCTGAAGAGCGACCTCGCCGCCTCGACGGCGAAGTGCACACTCGCCTACTGGCACAAGCCGCGGTTCACCGCGGGCAACTACTCGGACTTCCCGGAGTACACGCCGTTCTGGCAGGCGCTCTGGGACGCGAATGCGGACGTCGTGCTCGCGGGCCACGACCACAACTATCAGCGCTACACCCCGCTGAACCCTTCCGGCATCGCCGATTCAACACGAGGTCTGCGCGAGTTCGTGGTCGGCACCGGCGGCCGCAGCCACTATGCCCTGCGCGCCGACAACCGGCGGGCCGCCGGCAACGCCACCGCGTTCGGCGTGCTAGAGCTCACGCTCCATTCGGCGAGCTTCGACTTCGCGTTCGTGCCGGAGGCCGGGCAGACCTACAGCGACAGCGGTAGCGCGATCGCCTGCCACTAGCCCGGCGGCACTCGGAGTGTCGGCCCGAGCCGCCCCCACTGACTCCTGCTTTCGCGGCAGGCAAGCATTCGCGGGCGCAGGCGGTCGCTTCTCCTTTGCGCCCAAGCCCCCTGGCGGTTAGGGTGCGTGAGCGTGGCGGGCTTGTCCGGAGTATCGATTCGCGGGCGCATCGCTACCGCCGACGACCCGGACTGGGACGAGGCGCGTCAGGCGTGGAACCTGGCCGCGGATCAACGCCCTTCCGGTGTCGCCTTCGTCGAGGGGGCGGAGGACGTGTCGAAGGTGGCCCGCTTCGCGAGCGACAGCGGGCGTAGGGTGGCGGTGCAGGGCACCGGGCATGGCGCGGCTGCGCTCGGATCGCTGGACGACGTCATCCTGATCAAGACCGAGCGCATGCGCGCCGTCGAGGTCGAGGATGGGCGGGCCCGCGTCGAGGCGGGCGCCTGGGCCGCCGACGTGGCAGAGGGGGCGGCCAAGCACGGACTCTCCTTCCTCCCCGGAACGTCGCCCAACGTCGGCGTGATCGGCTACACGCTCGGCGGTGGGCTCAGCTGGTTCGGCCGCAAGCACGGATGGGCCTGCAACAAGGTGACCGCGATCGAGCTGGTTACAGCGGACGGTGAGGCTCGTACTGTCGATGCCGCGACCCATCCCGACCTCTTCTGGGCCCTGCGCGGCGGCGGCGGGGCGTATGCGGTCGTCATCGCGCTGCACGTGGAGCTGGTGCCGGTCTCGGAGGCGTACGCCGGCGCTCTCCTCTTTCCGCCCGAGCTGGCGGCGGACGGCATCCGGGCCTATCGCGACTGGACCGCGGCCGCGCCGGAGGAGGCCGGGAGCATGGTGCGCGCCCTCGACCTGCCGCCGATCCCCGATATCCCGGAGGCGCTGCGCGGGAAGAAGTGGCTCGCGATCACCGCCGCCTGCATTGGAAGCAGGGAGGAGGGGGAGACGACGATCGCGCCGTTGCGTGAGATCGGCGAGCCGGTGGTCGACAGCTTCGACCAGGTCCCGGCCCCCGCGCTGAGCCGGATAGCCATGGACCCCGAGCCGCCGGTGCCCGCG
>JBKPSR010000013.1:0-13083 GCA_046735115.1 Actinomycetota bacterium | reverse complement strand
GTCATGGGCCGCGGCCACGAGCGCCCCTGTGCCGAATCCTCGCAGCGACCCGTTCCCCACCGTCACGCCGTCGTGGCCGTCGTTGGCAACTCCGAAGTCGCAGAGCTGATGGCGCGGGCAGCGCCTGACGAGCTTGCCGTCACCGGCGATCGTGTGGCCGTTGAGGTCCAGCGTGATGTTGTCTGCCCCGATCACGAGCCCGTTGCTCGCGCAACCCGTCAGGTCGCGGTCCAGCACGGTGTCGACGGTGATCGTGTCGCCACACTGGAGACGGGAGGGCGGCGATTGGGCTGCCGCGGCGCTCATACCGGACAGGGCAAGGAGGGCAATCACCGGGAGCACTCGGAGCGGGGCCATCGGAGTCCTTTCGTGGTTGGACATCGCTGACCGAAGCTACGAGCACGCAGCGCCACCCGACACGCGGGTGGCCACAGTCTTTCGCTACGTGGCCGCACGAATATTTGGGCCGTGCGACTGTGGCCAGCCCTGATGCGGCCGCCCGCGACCTCTGGGAGGATCGCGCCATGCGCCGGACGGTCCTGATCGTCGACGACCACGAGGCGTTCCGCGAGTCCGCGGCGGCGCTGCTGGAGGCGGAGGGCTTCGACGTCGTCGGACAGGCCGCCGACGGCCCCCAGGCCGTCGCCGAGGTCGAGCGGCTGCAACCCGAAGTGGTGCTGCTCGACATCCAGCTGCCCGAGCTTGACGGTTTCACCGTCGCGGAGCGCATGGCCGCGTTGCCCGATCCGCCGCGCGTCGTGCTGATCTCGAGCCGCCAGGCACACGCGTACGGCCCACGTCTCGGTGCAGCGCCTGCGCTGGGGTTCATCACGAAGCAAGAGCTCTCAGGCGAGGCGCTCGCCGCACTCGTGGGCTGACGGTGCGAGCGCTCCGGCTGTGGCTGTGGCCGGCCGGCGCGGTGGTCGGAATCGCCGCGGAGTGGGTCTACTTCGACTGGGAAGATTGGGGCGACTGGCTACCGGATCTGGCAACCGGATGGACGCTGATCGCATGCGGCCTCATCGCCTGGACGCGGCGACCGGAGAGCCGTAGCGGGCCGCTGTTGGCCGCGACCGGGTTCACCTGGTTCGCCGCCAACTTCGCGAGCGATCAGGCCCTGTATCTACACCGCGGGCCGCTGGTGCAGCTCGTGCTGTCCTACCCGTACGGCCGGGTCGGACGGCCGCTCGATCGCTTCGTCGTTGCGATCGGGTACGGCGCAGCTCTTGTGCCGGCGGTCTGGTCGAGCGAACTCGCCACGTTCGCATTGAGCGCGCTCTTCGTCGCAGTCGCGGGCCATGGCTACATCCGGGCGCTGGGGCGCGAGCGCCGAACTCGCTCTGCCGCCCTCGGTGCCACGGCATTCGTGTCCGCCGTCATGGCGGGCACCGCCGCCGCCCGGCTCGCCTCTCCGACCCCGGGGGTGACCGACGCAACGCTGCTGGTCTACGAGGCCTCGCTGTGCGCGCTCGCTGTCGCGCTCTTGGCCGGACTCGTTCTGGAGCCGTGGGCGCGCACGAAGGTCGCGGACCTCGTCGTCGATCTGCGTCAGGCGAGCTCCGGCACTCTGCGCGACGCGCTCGCCCAGGCGCTTGGCGATCCCACGCTCGAGATCGGCTACCGGCTCGATCGGGGCTACGTCGACTCGGAGGGACGACCGGTTGTGGTGCCGGCGGAGGGATCGAACCGCAAGGTGACCCGTGTCGACCAGGACGGCATGGCGATCGCGGTGCTGGTGCACGACGCGGCGGTGCTGGACGACCCGGGCCTGTCGGACGCTCTGGCGAAGGCAGCACGACTGGCGGCCGCGAACGCGCGCCTGCACGCGGAGGTGCGGACGCAGCTCCACGAGCTGGCCGAGTCGCGCCGACGGCTCCTGCAAGCCGGGGACGAGGAGCGGCGCCGGCTCGAACGACGCCTGCACGAGACGGTCGAGCGCCGACTGACTGCGCTGGCGGGGCGGCTCCAGGACGCGGAGGGGGAAGCGGCGGATGCCTCGGACCTGAGCCGGGTTCGGCAGCAGCTCGATCGTGCGCTCGCCGAGCTGCACGATCTCGCCGCTGGACTCCACCCGGGCGGGATCGAGGAGGGCGGGCTCTCCACCGCGCTCGCATCGCTGGCCGCACGGAGCCCGGTGCCGATCGATCTGCGCGTCACCGAGGTCAGCGTGCCCGAGGAGCTCGAGCGAGCGATCTACTTCGTCTGCTCAGAGGCGCTTGCGAACGTCATCAAGTACTCGGGCGCCTCGAGCGCCGTGATCTCGATCGGGGAGCGGGCGGGACGGCTGCATGTCGGGATCAGCGACAACGGCGTTGGGGGCGCCGCGCTTGGCGGCGGCACCGGACTGTCCGGGCTCGCCGATCGCGTCGCGGCGCTCGGCGGGAGGTTCCGCCTCGACAGCCCTTCGGGCGGTGGGACGCGAGTGTCCGTCGAGCTGCCGCTCCGGGTCGAGATCACCTGACCGCGTGTCAGGGGATGTCGCGCACGGGCGGGCCCACATGCCGCCAGGGTCCGCCGGCCATGATGACCGCGTCGCCGAGGTTCATCGGCGGCAGCGGCTCGAGCTGGATAGTCCCGTCGGCGTCGCGAGTGAACTCGAAGGTGAGGATGTCACCTTGCCAGGAGAACACGAGCCGGTCGCCGACGATCTCGTAGGTGCCGGAGTATTCCTCAGGGTCGATGTCGCCCATCAGCCACTTGCCGTCGCGGAGCGTCATCTTGCCGATGCCGCCGATGTCCTCGTCGTCGGCGTTTGGGGAGGCGCCCACCGCCCGGGCGGCGGCACGCGCGCCGTCCTCGGTCACCCGCCAGTGATAGGTGCCGTTGACTGCCGACGGGGACCGCTTCCGGCCGCTCACGGTGCGGGTCGTCTGCGCGCACGCCGCCGGTGGGACAGCGACCGTATGCGTGGGCGACGCGGCCTTGAGCGCGCGGATCGCGGCGATCAGGGCCTTCGTGTCCGGATTCTCCTCGAGCTCCGTGTAGACCGGCTGAGCGGCGCCCTTGAGCGCGTCGAGGTCGGCCGGGGTCGCCGCAACGGCGCTCACCAGCCGACCGCCGCCGCAGAAGTCCCGCATCAGCGCCTTCTCCGAGGGCGGATGGGCGGCCGCATACGCCGCTGTCTCTCGGCCGGCCTTCCGAATGGCCTCCCGCTCGTCCTCGTCGAGCTGGTCGTACGCATCCTCGCCGGCGAACACCGTGAGCGTCTTCGGGAAGAGCGGGAGGTTGACGGTCAGATGGTTCTCGCCCTCGTCCCGGGAGTTGGTCCCGAGCGACGCCTCGGCGCCGTCGATCTCCCCGTCGGCGACGGCCCCGGCCACATCATCCCCGCTGATGTGCACCGGCTTGGCTCCAAGGGCGCGCATCAGAGCGTCAGAGGCCTCCGAGGGGCGCACGCGGACCCGAGCGCCCGCGAAGTCCCCGACTGAAGCAAGCGGTCCGCGCACGCCGAAGGCGTAGCGGAGGTGCTCAGGCACGAGCCCGAGCCCGACGAAGCCGTGGCCGTCCAACCCCGCGAGCATCCGCTCCGCGGGCGGGCCCGTGACGATCCGCCCGAGCAGCCCGTAATCGGTGACCAGGAAGGGTGCTTGCAGCGCCTGGAAGCTCTTGATGCCCATGCGGTCCCAGGCGCGGGAGCCCATCCACCCGAGCTCGAACTCTCCATCGCGTACGCGCTGCGCGATGCCCAGCTCATAGCCCGGGCTGCTCTGACCGGCGGCGTCCCAGACCACGCGCACCCGCACCGAGCCGTCCGCCAGCGCTGCGACGCGGCGAGCGAAGTAGCGCGCGAACGGCGCGTCGGGCTGCTCGGCGTCGTCCGCCACCGCGAGCCGGAAAACCTTGGGTGCGTCAGAGCCGCCGGCCTTGTCCGCGTCGTCATCCCCGCCGGCATTGCAGGCGGACAGGGCACCGAAGATCAGCGCCGTCACCAGGAGCGGGGCCAGCACCCGTGTGGTCGATCCGGTCATTTCTCTCGCTCCTCTCGAAGACACGAGAGGACCGTACGGTCGCCCGGCGCTCGGCACATCGCGGCAGGCCACAGGATTCTCGCCGAGGAGACTGTGGCTGGCAACAGTGGTCCGGTGCGAGAATCGCCCGATGGCGGACTCGCGCCTCGCCACCGGACTGGGCCTGGTCGTGCTCGCCGGGGTCGCGCTTGGGTTGGCGTGGGCCGTCGCCGCGGTCCTGAGCGTCGATCGCGGCGGCGACTTCGAAACAACCTACGCAGCCGCGCTCCCGGCGGCGCGGGTGGCCGACATCGTGGCGGGCCTTGCGCTGATCGCCGCGGGCGGGCTTGCCGCGACTCAGCCGCGGACCCGGCGCCTCGGGGTGCTCGCGCTGCTGGCCGGGCTCGCCTGGTTCGGTCCCGACTGGGAGGGCGCACAGAACGCGGGGACTCTCGTCCGCAGCCTCGGCGCGCTCGTCACACCGTTGACGCTCGTGTTCGCCTTCCACCTGGCACTCGCGGTTCCCGACGGGCGCCTGCATACCCCGAGGGCAAGGTGGGCGACCGCGGCCGCCTACGCGGTCGTCGTCTCCCTGATCCTGGGGCGCGCGGTGTTTCGCGACCCGCTTCTCGACTTGTACTGCTGGCGAAACTGCACCGACAACTCGTTCCTCGTCCACGCCGATGCCGGAATCGCGAGCGCGCTCGACCAGCTGCTGCTTTGGTCCGCGCTCGCCGTCGCGCTCGGTCTGATCGCGTTCGGCTGGCGCCGCCTGGTCGGGGCGACCGGCCCGGGGCGCCGGGTCACGCTCCCGATCATCGGCCCCGCGCTTCTTGTCGGCGCGTCCGAGGCGACCTACGCGATCACCCTCCTGCGGACCCCGCTCGAGGAGCCGGACCGAACCGGGTTCGCCGCGATCTTCATTGCGCGGTCGTTCGCGTACACAATGCTGGCGCTCGGCCTCGCCTGGACCGTCGCCCGTGTGGCGCGGACGCGGGCGCGTCTGACGCGTCTGGCGAGCGACCTAGGCGAGGCGCCGCAGCCTGGGAAGCTGCGCGACACGCTCGCTTCGGCCCTGGGCGACCCGGGCATCGACGTTCTGTATCAGCGCAGCGGCTCCGGGGAGCTGATCGACGCCGACGGGCATGCGGCCGAACCCCCGGCTGCGGACCGTGCTGTGGCCAGGATCGCGCGAGGCGACCGCCCGCTTGCGCTCGTGCTCCACGATCCGGCACTCGTGAATGAGCCAGAGCTCGGCCGAGCGCTGGGGTCGGCGGCCAAGCTGTCGGTCGAGAACGAGGCGCTGCGCGCCGAGGCGATGGCGCAGCTCCACGCGCTCCAGGCGTCACGCGCACGCATCGTCGAGACGGCCGACGGGGCGCGTCGCCGCTTGGAGCGCGACCTGCATGACGGCGCCCAACAGCGACTGCTCGCGCTTTCTTACGACCTGCGCGTCGCCCGCGCAGGCGCCGAGGGCGACGACGACCCCACGTTGGTCTCGACGCTGGAGGCCGCGGGGGACGAGATCGAGGCTGCGCTCGAGGAGCTGCGCGACCTGGCGCATGGCATCTACCCGGCGATCCTCACCGAGGCGGGGCTCGGGCCCGCGCTCGCGACGCTCGCCGACGACGCGCCTCTCCCCGTGGAGCTCGGTGAGCTGCCGTCCGAGCGCCCGCCACCCGGGGTCGAGCGCACGGCCTACGTGGCGGTCGACGCAGCCATCGAGGATGCCGCCGAGCGTGGAGCGACCTGGCTCGGCGTCCGCGTCGCCCAGGACCGTGACCGCCTCGTCGTGACCACAGATGACGACGGCGCGCCGCGTGGTGCGGGGCTCGTCCACCTCGCCGACCGGGTCGGGGCACTCGGAGGCTCACTCGTCGTCGGCGATACAAAGTTGCGGGCCGAGATCCCATGCGGGTAGTCGTCGCCGACGACGTGATGCTCACCCGCGAGGGGATCGCGCACCTGCTGGACGAGGCGGGCATCGAGGTGGTCGCTCAGGCCGAGGACGCCGACGGCCTCCTCCGCGAGGTACGGCTGAAGCGGCCTGACGCGGCGATCGTCGACATTCGCATGCCGCCCACCCACACCGACGAGGGGCTGGTCGCGGCCCAGCGGATCCGGGCCGACCACCCGGCGATCGGCGTGCTCGTGCTCTCCCAGTACGTGGAGCCGAGCTACGCGATGCGGCTCCTCGAGGAGCATCCCGAGCGCGTCGGCTACCTGCTGAAGCAGCGCGTCTTCGACGTCGCCGTCCTCGTCGACGCGCTGCGCCGCATCGACGAGGGAGAGACGGTGGTCGACCCGACGATCGTCTCGCGGCTCGTGGGCCGCCAGCGCCGGGAGAACCCGCTCGCCGAGCTGACGCCGCGTGAGAGCGAGGTTCTCGGCCTGGTCGCGGAGGGACTCTCGAACGGCGCGATCGCGAGCCGGCTGTTCGTGACCGAGCGCACCGTGGAGGCTCACGTGAAGCAGGTGTTCCAGAAACTCGGGCTCGCGGTCAGCCCCGACTCTCACCGCCGCGTGCTGGCGGTGCTCGCGTACCTCCGAAGCGACCCGTCGAGCTGACGTCACAGCCGCGACCCGACACCGCGACCAGGGCTACCACGAGGCCAAGGGCGGTGCGCAGGATCGTCGCCTCCGCCAGCCAGCCGATCACGATCGGGCCGGCCACCGAGCCCACATAGAAGGGTGCCGGCGCTATCTCGTCAAGACGATGCCCGAGCACTTCGACGACCCTCGGTACAACCGTAGGCTCGATGCAGCCGCGCGGCTTGCCTCGCCCGCCCGACCTGGGGAGCCTGGCGTACGGCGCTCCGAGTAGCGATTCAGGGCAGCGGCTGCCAGTCCGGGTCCTCTGCCTGGCCGCCACGCACGATCAGCCGTCTGCCGGTGCCGTCGAGTCGCTGCCCGAACAGATCCGTGAACCCGAGGCGCGGGTCGCCGGCGAACCTGGTCAGATTGAAGGAGAGCGCGCGTCCGTTGGGCGAGAAGATCGGGGCGACGTAGTTCTCCTTGGGCGCTCGCGCCAGCACCGTGCCGTTCGGCCGCACAGTCCAGATCTCGGCGGACCCCTCGCCGCGCGTGGTGTGCATGAGCATCAGCCGGCGGCCATTCGGGGACCAGACCGGACTCGTGACGGAGGCGTCGGCGAAGCCGATGCAGCGCGCCGGCGCCGCGGGGTCCGGCCGCCTCACGCAGACCTCGCTGCGCCCCTCGCCCGTGACCAGCGCCTCGTACGCGACCAGGCCGCGTCTCGACCACGTCGGGCTCCCGGCGGGGCGAACGAGCGTGGTAGCCCGACCAGCGCGGAAGATCCGCACCAGCGACCGAGAGCTGGACTGCTCGTATACGATCGCCTCGCCGCTCGGGGACCACGCCCCGTCACGGAGCCTGGCACCCCCCGGAGCCGCGACGAGGCGCTGCAGGCCGCTCCCATCCGGTTCGACCGTGTAGATCACCGTCCTGACGCTGTTGTCGAATCCGCGGCCGAAGGCGAGGCGAGTCCCGCGCGGCGACCACTCGCGGTCCCCCACGAGCCAGTCCTTCGGCGTCACCGGATGCGCGCCGTCGCCATCGGCCTGCGCGACCCACAGCCGATGGCCGCGCAGAAACGCGATCTGGCGGCCGCCGGGCGAGTAGGCGGGCGTCCTGCCACGCCGAGCGACCAGCCGCTTGCCGCCGCCGTCTGGCCGGACGCTGACCACCCCTACGAGACGGGGACTCGGACCCGATTCGAACGCCTCACCGCCGCGGCTCCAGGTGTATGCGATCCGGCCGTTTCCGCCCGGGAACGTCGCATGCGCGGGTGCGGCCAGACCGAGAGCCACCGCGCCCGCGCAGAGCCAGGAGCGCTTCACGCCCATACAAACAGTTGGCGAACCTCTAAGTAGCGGCCACGCGGGCCTGGCAGCCGCGCGCCGACACCGCGATCGCCAGCGACAGCAGCACCACCAGGCCCAGCGAGGTGCGGAGGCTCGTCGCCTCGGCCAGCCAGCCGATCATGATCGGGCCGGCCACCGAGCCCACGTAACCGATCGTCGCCACGCGGCCGACGAGGCGGCCTGTTGCGCGCGGGTCGAGGTCGCCGGCCGCGCTGAAGGCGACCGGGACGACCGGGGCGAGGCCAAGGCCCAGCAGGGCGAAGCCCGCGATGCCGGCGGCCGGCTCGTGGATGAGGAGCGCCGCGGCCAGACCGGCGGCGGCCACCAGCGACCCGCCGCGCACCAGGATCACGTTGCCCAGCCGGGTCCGCAGCGGGTCGGCCGTGAAGCGAGCCGCGGCCATGGTCACCGCGAACGCGGCGAAGGCGAGGGCGCCCACCGCCTGGGACGTCCCAAGCTCCTGAGTCATGTACACGGCGCTCCAGTCCGACGCCGACCCCTCCCCCACGAACGAGCAAAACGCGATCACGCCGAGCAGCACGAGCGCGAGCGTCCAGGGAACGGTCACGCGCTCGTCGTCCTCCTCCGAGTCGTGGCGCACCTGGTCGCGGGCGGGAAGCAGGCCGCGCAGGAACACCAGCGAGGCCAAGGCCAGCACCGCGGCCACGATCGCGAAGTGGGGCAGCGGGTCGAGGCCGGCCGCGGCGGCGAGCGCGGCCGCCCCCGCGCCCAGCCCGAGTCCCACGCTCCAGAGCCCGTGCAGCCCGGACAGGATCGTCCGTCCGAGCCGGCGTTCCACCTCGATTCCCTGTGCGTTCATCGCCACGTCGAGCGCACCGCTCGCGATCCCGAGTACCAGCAGCGCGAGGAACAGCGTGGGAGCGTTGCCCGCTAGCCCCGGCAGCAGCAGCGTGCCCGCGAGAAGCGGAAAGCCGGCCCGCATGACGGGCCGGCTTCCGAAACGATCGATCGGTGCGCCCGCCACTCGCGTACCGACCACGAGGCCGATCGCAAGGCCGACGAGCGCGGTGCCCAGCTCCCCGTCGGACAGCCCGAGCGAGTCTTTGATCGCCGGCAGCCGCGGAGCCCAAGTGCCCGAGACCGTCGAGTGGATCAGGAATGCCGCTGCGACGGCTGCGCGCGGGGAGCTGAGCACCGGGTCACATCATGACGAGGCTCCGTGGAGGCCCTTCATGACGGCCTCGCCCTCGATGTCCACGTCCGGCACGATCCGCTCGAGCCGGTGCGGCATCCACCAGGCGCGGCGCCCCATCAGAGCCATCGCGGCGGGCACGAGCGTCATGCGCACTACGAAGGCATCCGCGAGCACTCCGAACGCCAGCGAGAGCCCGATCGACTTGACCACGGGATCGGTGTCGGTGACGAAGGCCCCGAAGACGGAGATCATGATGATCGCCGCCGCGGTGACGACCCGCCCGCTCTGGCCGTATCCCTTCACGACGGACTCACGCGCGCGGCCCGAGCGCACGAAGTTCTCGCGCATCCGGGACACGAGGAACACTTCGTAGTCCATCGCCAGGCCGAACAGGATTCCGACCAGCAGCACCGGCAGGAAGCTCGTGATCGGGCCTGCCTTGGCCACGTCGAAGAGCCCGTTCAGGTTGCCGTCCTGGAACACCCACACCACGAGGCCCAGGGAAGCGGCAATCGAGAGCAGGAAGCCGCCGATGGCCTTGAACGGGACGAGCAGCGACCGGAACACCACCATCAGCAGGATGAGGGCCAGCCCCACCACGACCGCGATGTACTTCGGAAGCGCCGCGGCCAGCTTGTCGTTCGTGTCGATGTTCATCGCCGTCGTTCCCGTGACGTACGCGTCGATGTCGTACGACTCGGGGATCTTCGCCGCCTCGTCGCGCATGTAGGAGACGAGGTCCTTCGTCTGGTCCGACGCGGGACCGCTCTTCGGAGTCACCGAGACGACCGTGATGTCGCCCGCCTCGTTCTGAGCCGGCTCGGACACCGCGGCGACGCCAGGGAACGTCTTGATCTCGTCGGCGACGCCCTGCGCGAGGTCCTTCTGCCTGTCGCGCGGCACCTCCGGCGCGTACACGACGGCGGTCAGCGGCCCGTTGAAGCCGGGGCCGAAGCCCTCCGTCAGGAGGTCGTACGCGCGCCGCTCCGTGCTCGACGTCGGGCTCGCGCCGTCGTCCGGCAGCCCGAGCTTCATGTGCGTGGCGGGAATCGCGATCGCGCCGAGCAGGGCCACGGTGGCGAGCACCACCCAGAGCGGCCGGCGGGTGATCAGGCGGACATAGCGCAGGCTGAGCGTCGGCGCATCCTCGGCGCGGCGCCGCGGCCGCTTTGCGAGGAACCGGTTCAGGCGGCCGAGCCGCTTGCCCGAGAACCCCATGACAGCCGGGAGCAGCGTCACGGCGATCAGCACCGCGAGCGACACGGTGGCCGCCGCGGCGAGGCCCATGACCGTCAGGAACGGGATGCTCACGACGACGAGACCAACCAGGGCGATGACGACGGTCGCGCCGGCGAACACCACGGCGCTTCCCGCCGTCGCGGTCGCCTGGGCGGCCGACTCCCGCGGCTCCATTCCCGCCTCGAGGTTCTGGCGGTGACGCGACAGGATGAACAGCGCGTAGTCGATGCCGACAGCCAGGCCGAGCATCGAGGCGAGGATCGGGGCGGTCTCCGAGATGTCGACCGCGCCGGACAGCGCCGTGATGCCCAGCGTGCCGAGCCCGACGCCCAGAATCGCGGTGAGCAGCGGCAGACCGGCCGCCAGCAGCGAGCCGAGCGTGATCGCGAGCACCAGGAAGCCAACCAGCAGGCCGACCATCTCGGCGTGGCTCTCGCTGTCGTCGGTGACGACGCCGCCGCCGAACTCGACCTGCATTCCGGCCTTGGTCGCCGGCTCCGTCGACGCCTCGAGGGCGTCGGCCGAGCGCTTCTCGACCTCCTCGGCCTTGACCGGGTAGTACACGTCGGCGAAGCCGATGCGTCCGTCCTTCGAGATCGCGCCCGCCGAGTACGGATCCTGGACGGCGCTCACCTCAGGTGCCTTCGACGCGCGCTCGACGCTCTCCATCACCGCGGACTTGTTCTCCGGGTCGGTGAGCTTCTCGCCTTCCGTAGCCGCGAAGACCACACGAGCGGACCCGCCGCCGGCTTCGGGGAACTTCTTCTCGAGCAGGTCCTGAGCGACCTGCGACTCCGTGCCGGGCACGGAGAACTCGTTGCTCGTCTTGCCGCTGAACATCGCGGCGCTCGCGAAGACGGCGACGAGCACCATGACCCAGCCGGCGAGCACCTTCCAGCGGTGCTCGAACGCCCAGCCTCCAATTCGATAAAGACGCGTTGCCATTGAGTGCCTCTCGGGTCGGTTGCGTTGTGCGTCGAGCATCCCGCCGCGCCCGCACCCCGACATCGGGACGACACCCTGATCTGTGACCCTCAACCTGGGTATCGGGGTGACGATCCGGGTGCCGCCCAGATGTCCCGTCTACGCGCCGCTCGGTGCGCTGCTAGCGCGAGCTCAGCTCGCCGGCCTCGCGGTCCGCGCGTTCCACCACGCGCGCAACCTCGACACGCGACGAGACCTCGAGCTTCTGGAACAGGTGCCGGATGTGAGTCTCGACGGTCTTCGGGCTTAGGAACAGCTCCGCGGCGATCTGCGAGTTGGTCTTGCGATCGACGACGAGCCGCGCGACCTCGAGCTCGCGCTCCGTGAGCTGCTCTATGCCGGTGCCGTCGAGCTTTCCGCGCCTCGTCCTGCGGTGCACGCGCCTGCCCAGCTTGCCGAGCTCGCGGTCGGCGGCGTCCCGTCGCGGCAGCGCGCCGCAGACCTCGAAGATTCCGGCGGCCGCGGTGAGCTCGGCAGTCGCGCGCTCGCGCTCCCCGGCTGCCGCGAGCGCCCTCCCGGCCAGCACCCGGCTGATCCCCTCGTCGATCGGCGTGCCCAGGTCAGCGGTGGCGGCGACGGCGTCGAGCGCGGACGTGACCGCTTCATCGTGGCTCCCGTCCGCAAGGGCGATCGCCGCCTTCGCGCGCTGCGCGAACGCGCGTGGCAGACGCAGCATGCTCTGCTCGGCAGCGCACGCCGCGGTGCGCTCCGCGAAGCGCATGGCGTCCTCGCGACTGCCGCAAAGGAGTGCCGCGCGGGTGAGCTGCTCGAAGACGAGCGGGCGCCAGCCCGCGGGCAGCGCGGACAGCCCCTCGCCGCGGCCACCCTCCAACATGATGTTCATCGCCCGTTTCCCCTCCCCCACCTCGAGCAGCGCGCCGCCGAAGACGACGTACAGCCACATCGCGGGAAACGTCTGCCCCTCGCTGCCGACACCGACGGCCTGGACGGCCTCCTCGGCGGCCGCCAGGGCCGCCTCGCCATCGCCGATGGCCGTCTGCGTCAGGACACGCGCGCCCAGGTTCCACCCAAGCCCCTGCGCGTACCCCGATAGCCGAGCCACTTCGATCGCCACATCTTGCAGCGCGAGGGACTCCTCGAGGCGACCGCGGGCCGTCCGAATGATGCTGCCCCAGAACAGCATCGGCATGAACTGCCCCTGGCCGGTGGCGGCGGCAACAGCGAGCGCGCGCTCCGAGTGCCGCTCGGCGTCGGCGAAGCGCTCGAAATAGAGCTCGGCGCACGCGAGGTTGTTGATCGCCCGCCGCGACCGCGACAGCATCTCCTCCGGCATGTCGTCGATCAGGGCGGCAGCCTCCTCGATGGCGGCGGGCGTCTCGTCGAACGCACCGTCCAGCACTGTTGCGAACGCCAGAACGCCCGCCGCGGTAGCGGTGACCTCGCGGTTACCCAGCGGGCGGGCGGCCTCGAGTCCGCGCCGCGCGAAGCTGCGCATCCCTCCGTAGTCCATCTGGAAGAACGCGTCGATTCCGAGCTCCGCCATCACCGCGGCGGCTTCCGGGGTGGACTGGTCCGGCAGCTCCTCGAGGGCCAGCTCGAGTCGCGCGTGCGCCTGCGTGCTCAGCCCGAGCAGGTTCTCGAGCGAGGCCATCGCCGTACTGAGCCGGACCCGCTCGGCCAGCGGCGGCTCGGGCGTGAGCGCCGCCCGCTCTTTGAGCGCACTGTAGGCCCGGTGGAACCAGCCGATGGCGGTGTGGGCGCCGGCGAGCCCGTCGAGCAGGTGGGCCCGCTGCTCGACCGGAGCGCTCGCCGGGAGAATGCGGAGCGCGGCCTCGAACAGGCCTCCCGCGGAGGCGGGGGCACGCGCCAGCGCGGCCTGGCCGGCCTCCGTGAGGACCGCGACCGCCTCCAT
>JBKPSR010000012.1:0-111738 GCA_046735115.1 Actinomycetota bacterium | reverse complement strand
CGCCACGACGCCCTCGCCGAACTCGTTGCGCTGGAGCCCGCGGGCGACCTGGTCGCCGAGCGCGCCCGAGCCCACCAGCCCGCCGATCACGACCACCGAGAGGACCATGATGATCCCCTGGTTCACGCCGAGCATGATGCTTTCGCGGGCCAGCGGGATCTTCACCTTCGCGAGCACCTGGCGCTTCGACGCGCCGAACGCCTGCGCCGCCTCGACGGGGGCCGCCGGGACGCCGCGGATGCCCGAGGTCACAAGCCTGATGACAACAGGGATCGCGTACAGCACCGAGGCGACCACGCCCGGAACGAGCGACACCGGCATCAAGTAGATGAACGGAATGATGTAGACGAGCTGCGGGAGCGTCTGGAGCGTGTCGAGGATCGGTCTCAGCGCCCTCTCCACGCGTGGGCTCTCCGCGGCCCAGACTCCGATCGCGATGCCGATCACGACGGCGATGGCGGTCGCCACGAGCACCTGGGAGGCCGTGTCCATTGCCGGCTCCCAGACGCCGATGACGCCGATCAGCACGAGCATCAGGAACGCGGTCACGGCCGGGCGCAGCCCGCTCAGCACGTAGGCGATCGCGGTCAGGCATCCGAGCACGATGAACCACGGCGTATCCATGAGCAGGTTCTGGACCGGCTGGAGCATGCGCTCGAGGATGAAGTTGCCGAGCCAGTCGGTGATGCTGAAGATGAACGTCGTCGGATCCTGGATGTACTCGAGCGCGTCGTTGATCCAGCCCAGCACGGTGTCCTGGATGTTCGAGTTGTAGACCGTCGATGCGGTCTCGAACTCGTCCGGGTAGATCGCGTCGGCGCCGAGCGCCTTGGCGGCGATCACGATCAGGGCGATCGCCCCGAAGACGGCGAGCGTGACCCTGCGCGCGCGGCGCCGCCCCTCGTCCGTGAGCTGCCGGCGGGCGGGATCGGTGCGGTCCGCGATCGCGGCGGTGGCGCGGTCGAGCGCGATCGCCATGATCACGATTGCGACGCCGGCGAGCACCGCGAGCGCCGGGTTCGAGTAGAGCCCGTTCGTCACGACGTCGCCAAGGCCGCGGCCGCCGATCAGGCCCGCGATCACGACGAGCGAGAGGGCGAACATGATCGTCTGGTTGAGCGCGAGCAGAAGCTGCCGGCGTGCCAGCGGGAGCTGCACCTTGAAGAGGGTCTGGCGGGCCGTCGCGCCGAACGCCTGCGAGGCCTCCACCGATTCCGCGGTCACGCCGCGGATGCCGAGCGCGGTGATGCGCACGGCGGGCGGGATGGCGTAGATCAGCGTGCAGATCACCGCCGCCGCGGGGCCGACCGAGAAGATGATCACCACCGGCATCAGGTACGCGAATGCGGGCACGATCTGCATCGCGTCGAGGACGGGGGTGATGGCGCGGTGGAAGCGCTGGTTGCGGCCGGCGTAGATGCCGACCGGAACCCCGATGAGGATTGAGATCATCACCGCGGCGCTCATCAGCGCGAGCGTCTGGATGCTCTCCTCCCAGAGGCCGAGCAGGGCGAACGACAGGAACGCGCCGAGCACGACGAGCCCGGCGCGCCAGCCGCCGAAGCGCCACACGATCAGCGTGCCCGCGGCCAGCGTCCCGACCCACGTGAGCCACTCCATGACGTCGAGGAGCGCGGTGACGAGCCACTCGCAGGCGGCGCGGAAGGCGTCCAGGAGGGCGAAGAACGGGTTCGAGCCCTCGGTGCGCTGCTCGAGGAGCCACTCCTGCGCGTCGTCGAGCTTGCGCGGCAGCTCCTCCCACGTGAGCGAGATGGGCCAGGAGAACTCGTTCTTCCACAGCAGATAGCCCGCGACCATGATCGCGAGGATTCCGAGGACCTGAGCACCGCGCCCCCGGAAGCGCGACATGGGCGCCGCGAACGCGGGTGCGCGCAGCCTGCCGCTAGCTACTGCCATCGGAGCCGCGACTGCCGGACGTGTCGGGATCCTCGGCCATGGCCTTCAGGATCGCCTCGCGGTCTACGATGCCCACCACCTTGCCGTCCTTGACGGCGCGCACGGGCTGGTCGGTCGAGGCCACCAGCGGGACGGCGTTCTGCATCGTCGTCTCCACCGGCAGCTCGGGACCCTCGGTCGTCTCACCCGGCTGGGGGTCGCGCATGATCCAGCGCAGCGTCAGCACGTGCGTGCGCGGGATGTCGCGGATGAAGTTCTCGACGTACTCGTCGGCGGGCGACCCGACGAGCTCCTCGGAGGTGCCGAGCTGGACGATCGCGCCGTCGCGCATGATCGCGATGCGGTCGCCGAGCCGGAGCGCCTCGGGCAGGTCGTGGGTGATGAACATCATGGTCTTGCCGGTCTCGTGCTGGAGCCGGATGACCTCGTCCTGCATGTCGCGGCGAATCAGCGGGTCCAGGGCGCTGAAGGGCTCGTCGTAGAGCATCAGCTCGGGGTCTACGGCGAAGGCGCGCGCGAGCCCGACGCGCTGCTGCATGCCGCCCGACAGCTGGGCCGGGAACGAGTTCGCCACCTCCTCGAGCCCGACCAGGTCGAGCACCTCGCCGGCGCGCCTCAGCCGCTCCTCCTTCGACACGCCCTGGATCTCGAGCCCGAACGCGACGTTGTCGATCACGGTGCGGTGGGCCAGCAGGCCGAAGTGCTGGAAGACCATCGAGACACGGTGGCGGCGGAGCTCGCGGAGCGCGGCGGCGTCGGCGGCGATCACGTCCTCGTCGCAGATCCACACGCCACCGGCCGTCGGCTCGATCAGGCGGATGAGGGTCCGGACCAGCGTGGACTTGCCCGAGCCCGACAGGCCCATGACGACGAACACCTCGCCGGGCCAGACGTCGATCGAGACGTCGCGCACGGCCGCGACCACGCCCGTCTTCTCGCGCAGCTCGGAGCGCGAGAGGTCGGCGTCGGGGGTGCCGATGATCCTGTCGGCGTGGGGGCCGAACAGCTTCCACACGCCCTCGGCCCGGAGCAGCGGATCGCCTTCACGTCCCGGGGCCGGCGAAGCTTCAGGGGTCTCCACGGCCGCAGAGCCGTGCGAGTCAGTCATCTCGGCGCGATGATATATCAGCCCTGCAACCCCGCGCCAGCCCTGAGATTAGGTCTGTATTAGGACCGTCTGGAGCTCGGTGAGGGTGTCCATGGGGTAGCGCCCGCCCACTCTTCCGATGCCGCTCTGCGATCTGGCGCGCCCGCCCCAGGGCAGATGCGGCTCCCAGTAGTTGGTGGTTTCGTTGATGTTCACCAATCCCATGGGCACGGCGTCGGCGTAGCGGAGACCGGCCGCGAGGTCCCTCGTGAAGATCGCGGCCATCAGCCCGTACGTCTGGGCGTTGGTCTGCCGGATCGCCTCCTCGAGCGATCCGATGCCCACAATCGGCGCGATCGGACCAAAGGTCTCCTGCGTCACGGCGATCGAATCGCTCGGCACGTCGTCCAGGATCGTCGGCTGCCAGTAGAGCTCGGTGGGGAAGCCGCCGGCACGGCTGCCGCCGGTCACCACCGTCGCGCCGCGCTCGACGGCGTCCGCCACGTGCGCGTCCATCTTCGCGGCGCCGGGCTCGTTGTTGACCGGGCCCATGGTGGTCGCGTCCTCGAACGGGTCTCCGAGTCGCACCTCGCGCTCGACCTCGCCGGCCAGGAGCGCAACGAACTCCTCGCGCACGGCCTCATGCACCAGGATGCGCTCGGCCGCCGAGCAGCTCTGTCCCGCTCCGAGGAAGGAGCCGACCCTGGCCGCCTCGGCGGCCGCGCCGAGGTCCGCGTCGTCCAGCACGACCAGCGGGCCGTTCCCGCCCATCTCGAGCAGCTGCGCCTTGCCGGCCGCCTGACGCGCGACGATGAGCCCGGTCTCGGTCGAGCCCGTGAACGCGACGGCGTGCGTGCCGGGATTGACCGCGAGCTCGTCGCCCACCACCGGCCCCGGGCCGAGCACGAAGTTGAAGACGCCGGGCGGAAAGTCGGCCTCGGCGATGCATTCCGCTAGCACGCCGGAGCAGACCGCCGTCGACGGCGCGGGCGTCCAGACCACGGTGTTGCCGCACGCGAGGGCGGGGGCGAGCACCTCGGCCGGCATCGTGTAGGGCCAGTTCCAGGGCGTGATCAGGCCCAGGACGCCGAGCGGGCGCCGCAGGAGCAGCACGCGGCGCCCGGGCGCCGCGCTCTCGGGGACACGGCCCTCGAGGCGCTTGCCGTCCTCGGCGGCCATGCGGAAGAACTCGACGAGCTCGCCGACTTCCACCTCGGCCTCGGCCCTGAGCGGCTTCCCCTGGTCGAGCGTCAGGACGCGCGCGAGCTCCTCGGCGCGGTGCACCATCGCGTCGGCCGCGCGGTGCAGGAACTCGGCCCGCTCGAACCCCGTTCGCGCGCCCCAGGAGGCGAACGCCGCGTTCGCGGCGGCGATCGCGAGGCGGGCGTCCGCGCGGTCCCCGTCGGCCACCTGACCGAGCGACTCGCCGGTGGCCGGGCTCGTCGCCTCGACCGTGGAGCCCGTGGTCGCGTCCCGCCATTCCCCGTCGATGAACATCCGCGTGGTCACGGCGTGCGAGCATCTCAGCGGCGCGATTACGAGTCAAATGCAGGACATAGCCGAATTTCTCCGCAACCATCCGCCCTTCGACAGCCTCGACGACGAGACGCTCGAGACGGTTGCCGGGAGCGCGGAGATCGAGTTCCACGCGGCGCGCGCGCCGATCATCGCGAGCCCCGACGCCCCGGTCGCGCACGGCTACGTCGTGAGGCGCGGATCGGTCGAGCTTCTGCTCGAGGAGGGCCGGCTGCTGGACCTGATCGGAGAGGGCGAGATGTTCGGGTTCGTCTCGCTGGTGTCCGACGCGGGCCCCGGCTTCGTGGCGCGTGCGGCCGAGGACACGCTCGTCTACCGGATCCCGGCGGACGTGCTGCGGCCGGTGCTCGAGCACCCGGCCTCGGTGCGCTTCATGGTCGAGCGGATGGCGAGCCGCGTCCGCCTGCTCGCCGGGTACGACCGCGACCTGCCGCTCTCGTCGGCCGGCAGGCCGGTCGCGGAGCTGATCAGGGCTCCCGCCCTCGTGTGCCCGCCCGACATGGCCGTGCAGGAGGCGGCCAGGCGGATGGCCGACGCGGGCGCGACCTGCGTGGTCGTCGACACGGGCAACGGCCTCGGGATCGTCACGGACCGGGATATCCGAACCCGTGTCGTGGCCGCGGGCGTCGGCCCGGACACGCGACTGGCCGAGGTGATGACCGCGCCGGCGTGGACGGTCTCCGCCGACCGCATGGGCACTGAGGCGCTGCTCGAGATGCTGGCCCACGGCATCCGGCACCTGCCGGTGCTGAGCCCAGGCCGCCGGCTCCTGGGCGTTCTCGACGACGTGGACCTGATGGCGAACGAGCAGCGGGCGCCGTTTCGCCTCCAGGCAGACGTGGCGCGCAGCACCGACGTGGACCAGCTGGTCCGGGCCGCGTCCGCTCTTCCCGACACCGTTATCGCGCTGTTCGACGCCGCCCTGCCCGCCGGCGCGATCAGCCGCGCGATCACGAGCGTCCACGACGCGGTCACTCGAAAGCTAATCGAGTTCGCTCACGCGGACCTGGGCGTCCCGGTGGTCCCGTACACCTGGCTGGCCACGGGGAGCTTCGCGCGCTTCGAGGCGTTCCCGAGCTCCGACGTCGACTGCGCCACCGCCTGGGACGGGCCCGACGACGACATGGAGCTGCGCCGCGCGATGATCGGGCTCGCGAAGCGCGTGCTGGACGGGCTCGAGGCATGCGGCTTCCCGCCGGACACCAACACGGTCGTGGCCTCCAATCCGCTGTTCGCGCGCTCGATCGAGGAGTGGGAGCGTGCGGCCACGCAGTGGGTCGAGCACCCCGACCAGGACCGCGGCCTCATGCTGCTTTCGGTCGTGGTCGAGAGCGATCCGGTCTGGGGGCGGACCGACGCCGCCGATCGAATCGCGAAGGCGTTCGCGCGGGCGCCGAACCGCCGGCTGATGCTCCGGAGACTGGCCGCCGCCGCAATCGCCCAGCGACCTCCGACCGGCTTCTTCCGGAACCTCGTGCTCCATTCCGGCGGCGAGCGCAAGGGCGTGCTCGACATCAAGCGGCGCGGGCTCGTGCCGGTCGAGGCGCTGGCTCGCTGGAGCGGCCTGGCCGCCGGCGTGAGCGCGGCTTCCACGCGATCGCGGCTGAAGGCATCGGCGGAGGCCGGGACGCTCAGCCCCCAGGACGCCGCGCGCCTGCGTGAGGCGTTCGAGCTGTTCTCCTCGCTCCGCATGGAGCACCAGGTGGAGCAGCTCCGGGCCGGCGAGCGGCCTGACAACCTGATCCAGCCGGGGCGCCTCACGCCCGTGACGAGGACGTCGCTCAAGGAGGCGTTCCGGACCGTCGCCCACCTGCAGCGGTCGGTCGAGGCGAAGCTCGAGCAGTGGCCGTGAGGCTCTTGGCCAACCCCACGTGGCGGGACGCGCGCTTCGTCGCGATCGACGTCGAGACCACGGGGCTCGACCCTGACCGCGACGAGGTGATCTCGTTTGCTGGTATACCGATCGAGTCGGCTCGCATCGTCGCGGCGGACGCCGTGTGCGGGCTGGTGCGACCCCACGCAGCCTCGACCGGGAGCTCCACCGAGATACACGGGCTGCGCGATCGCGACCTGACGGAGGCGCCGACGGCCCCCGAGGCGCTCGAGCCGCTGAGGGCGCTGCTGCCCGGGCGCATTCCCGTGGTGCATGCCCAGTGGGTGGAGCGCACGTTCCTCGCGAAGGCGGGCTGCCCGCTGCCGCGGCGGATCGCCGACACGGCGCTCCTCTGGCGGGTCCTGACCGTGGACGACGGGGGCAGCGACCCCGGCACGTGCAGCCTGGGCACGATCGCGGCCGCGCTCGGTGTGCCGTCGCACCGGCCCCACACGGCGGAGGGCGACACGCTGACGGCTGCGCAGGTCTTCCTCGCGATGGCCACCCACCTCGAGGCCCGTGGACATGGAACTGTGCGCGCGCTCACCGGCGCGGCCAAGCGGCTGCGCGCCTCCCAGGTCTGGGCCCCCGGCGGCGTTAGCTCCGGCTGAACGCGGCGAGGATCGCGCGCTGGAAGGCGAGCACGTGCTCGTGCATGATCGTGCGCGCGTGCGGGCCGTTCCGGTCGAGGATCGCCTCCAGCAGCTGCGTCTGGTCGTGGACGGCGTGGCCGAGGGTGGGCACCCGGTCGAGCACGAGGTACCAGATGCGCAGCGAGTGGGTGAAGAAGCGCTCGAGCGTCTCGGTCAGGTAGGGGTTACGGGCGGCAGCCCAGGTGAAGCGGTGGATCCGCTCGTCGAAGCGCATGAGCCCCTCCTGGTCGCCACCTCCGTCCAGGTCCTGGAGCTCCTGGAGGAGCCGCTCCCCCTTCGCTCGCATCTCCGGGTCGAGCCGGTTGGCAGCGAGCTCGGCGGCGTACGCCTCGAGCTCGGCGCGGACCTCGGTGATGTTCTGGATGTCGGCGGCCGCGACGGCCGAGACGAACGTGCCGCGGCGCGGCTGCACCTCGACGAGGTTCTCGAGCGCGAGGCGCTTCACCGCCTCGCGGAGCGGGGTGCGGCCGATGCCCATCACCTGCATGAGCTCGTCCTCACGCAGCACGGTCCCGGGCGGCAGATGCAGCGTGACGATCCGGTCGCGCAGTTCCACGTACGCGCGCTCCGCGACGAGCCGCGTGGCCGTCGCGTCGGAGACCGTGGGAGTCGATGGTTCGGCGGCCATCGCGTTCGAACCGGATTTTACGGCACTGGTAGCCTGATATATCAGGATGTGGGCAAGCGCAGGACGCGTCCACGATCGGCCGGCCGTGGCCGGCCGCGACCGTGTTCTCGCCGACCTGCTCCGGCACCCGCGCTTCGAGATCCTCCCGCTGGACGGCGTCGAGGACCAGGTCAGGGAGCACCTCTCGACCGACCTCAAGGTCACCGTGACCGCCTCTCCGCGCAAGGGGCTCGAGGCCACGCTTCGGCTGAGCGAGCGGCTCGCCGCGGCCGGCTACCCCGTCGTGCCGCACCTGTCGGCGCGGATGGTGCGCGACCGCGGCCACCTCGAGGAGCTGCTCGCCCGGCTGCGCGAGGCGGGTGTGCGCGAGCTGTTCGTGCCGGCGGGCGACGCCACCGAGCCTGGCGAGTTCCAGAGCGCCGCCGATCTGCTGATGGCGATGGGGGAGGCGCGGACCCACTTCCACCGGATCGGCATCACCGGCTACCCGGAGAGCCACCACCTGATCTCAGACGAGGAGACCATCCGGGCGATGTTCGCGAAGGCCGAGATGGCGACCGACATCATCAGCCAGCTCTGCTTCGAGCCCGAGACGATCGACGGCTGGATCAGGAACGTCCGCGCGCGCGGCACGCACCTGCCGATCTGGATCGGCATGCCCGGCTCCGTGGACTACGGGAAGCTGGTCCGGATCACGATGAAGATCGGCATGGGCGAATCCACGCGCTTCCTCCGCCACAACCGCCACGTGCTCGCGCGCGTGCTCACCCGTCAGTTCAAGCCGGACAGGCTCCTGCGCGACCTGGCGCCGGTCGTCGCCGACCCGGGGGCGAACGTTCCCGGCTTCCATCTCTACACCTTCAACGAGGTGGGCCGGACGGAGCGCTGGCGGCGCCGGACGATCGACCGCCTGAGCGCTGCCTGACCGCGCCTTGACAGGCCGCGGACGATCCGGTTTGAATCAGGATCGTGCCCTACTACGCGGATATGAACCCGAAGGGCACCATGCTCTCGCCGTACTGGCGCGAGCACCCGGTGGCCCGCAAGCGGGCGGCGGAACGGCTCCTCAAGCTGCGCACCGGCCTGACCGAAGGGCCCAGCGCGCCGCCGCCGCGGCGGCTCGAGACGCTGATGCTCGCCACCTGGAACCTGCGCGAGTTCGACTCGGAGAGCTGGGGTGAGCGACTGCCGGAGAGCTACGAGTACATCGCCGAAATCGTCGACCGCTTCGATCTCGTCGCCCTCCAGGAGGTTCGGGCGAACCTCGGGGCGCTCGGGGTGCTCGAGTCCCGGCTCGGCCGAGACTGGCGCTTCCTCGTCTCGGACGTCACGCGCGGGAGGGCCGGCAATCAGGAGCGGCTCGCCTTCCTCTACGACAGCCGCAAGGTGAACTTCCTCGGCATCGCCGGCGAGCTCGTCCTTCCAGCGATCGAGCCGAAGAAGAAGCCCGGCGAGAAGAAGAAGCCGCCGGACATCCCGGCTCAGCAGGTCGCGCGGACGCCGCTGATGGCCGCCTTCCAGGTCGGGTGGACGAAGTTCGTGCTCGCCACGGTGCACATCCTCTACGGCGACAAGTCCGCGGAGCCCGTTGCCCGGGTGGAGGAGATCAAGCAGGTCGCACGCTTTCTGCGCGAGCGCACCGACGACCCGAAGGAGCACATCCGCAACTTCATCGTGCTGGGCGACTTCAACATCTTCAGCGACACGGACGACACCATGCTCGCGCTGACCAAGGACGGTGGCTTCAGCGTCCCGGAGGGCGTGCAGCACATCCCCGGCTCGAACGTCGCCAAGGACAAGAAGTACGACCAGATCGCGTTCCGCGCGCGCGGTGAGCGCTTCGAGAGCACCGGCCAGGCGGGCGCCTTCGACTACTACCAGCACGTCTTCACCGACGGCGACGCGGACGAGTACCGGCCGGAGATCGCCGCGTACATCAAGAAGCGCCATGACGAGGGGAAGAAGTCGCCCAAGGAGCCGGCGACCAAGGCCGCGGAGAAGTCGCAGTTCAAGACCTGGCGGACCTACCAGATGTCCGACCACCTGCCGCTCTGGGCTGAGTTCCGCGTCGACTTCGCCAACGAGTATCTGAACCTCATCGCGGCCGCCTGAGCTCTACGGCTCGAGCGACTCGGCGAGGAGCGTCGAGACGTCCACGACGCGCAGGTCGTCGCCGCGGGACTTCACGCCGTCGTCGAGCATCACCGTACAGAACGGGCACGCCACCGCGAGCGTCTCGGCGCCGGTCTCGGCCGCCTCGCGCACGCGCTCCTCGTTGATCGCGCCGGCGCGCTCCTCCATCCACATGTGGGCGCCGCCGGCGCCGCAGCAGAAGGTGCGCTCCTCGCGGCGCTCCATCTCGATCGGCGTGCCGACGGCCTCGACGATCGCGCGCGGGTCGGCGCGCACGTCGTTGTGCCGGGCGAGGTAGCAGGAGTCGTGGTAGGTGATCGAGCGCCCGTCGCCCTCGGGCTTCAGCTTCCCCTCGCGCATCAGGTCGGCGAGCAGCTCGGTGTGGTGCACGACCTCGTAGCTTCCGCCGAAGTCTGGGTACTCGTTCCCGATCGTGTTGAAGCAGTGCGGGCAGCTGGCAACGATCTTGGTGACGCCGGCCTCGTTCAGCGTCGACACGTTCTGCTCGGCGTGGGCCTGGAACAGGTACTCGTTGCCGATCCGCCGAGCCGGATCGCCCGTGCACGACTCGCGCGGCCCGAGGACCGCGAAGTCCACGCCCGCGGCCTTGAGCAGCTTCGCCGTCGACTGCGCCGCGGTCCGGGCGCGCTCGTCGAACGACGCCGCGCAGCCGACCCAGTAGAGGACCTCGGGCGGCGGCTCGCCCGGCTCCAGCACCCGCACGCCCAGCTCGGCCGCCCAGTCGGCGCGCTCCGTCTGCGGCTTGCCCCACGGGTTGGAGGCGCGCTCGACGTCGCGCAGCATCTGCTCCGACTCGGCCGGGAACGACGAGTCCATCATCACGAGGTGCCGGCGCAGATCCACGATGTGGTCCACGTGCTCGATCGACACGGGGCACTCGCGCACGCAGGCCCCGCAGGTGACGCAGTCCCACACCACGTTGTCGGTGACCGCGTTCGGCACGAGCGGCGACGGCTCGAACCCGTCCTCGCCGCGGATCAGCTTCGGGCCCTCCTCGAAGACCTGGTCGCGGAGCGCCATGATCAGCAGCTTGGGCGAGAGCTCCTTGCCGGTGGCCCATGCCGGGCACACGTCCTGGCAACGGCCGCACTCCGTGCACGAGAACGTGTCGAGCATCTGCTTCCAGGTGAGGTCGGGCGCCGTGCCTGCGCCGAAGCGCATCTCCTCCTCGGGCACGTCGAAGCGGAGCGGCTCGAGCCGGCCGCGCGCGCGAGTGCGCGTGAAGTAGACGTTGAAGGCGGCGGTCGCGATGTGAAGGTGCTTCGAGTGCGGGAGGTAGGCGAGGAAGCTGAGGATGATGAGGATGTGGGCCCAGACGAAGACGCGTTCGAGCACCTCGGTCACGTCGCCGTCGCCGAACAGGTGGGAGAGCGCGTTCGACACCGGTGAGGCGCCCTTGGGCCACTCATTCAGGCCCAGCGCGATCCGCGAGGCGTGCCAGAGCAAAAGCGTGGTGACGATCCCCGCGATCAGAGCGAGGATCAGGTCGGCCTCGCCGAGGTGGCTGCCCTCGAAGCGCGCTGGCCGCTGGACCTTCCTGATGATCAGCGCGCCGATGACCCCGGCGAGGACCAGCACCGCGAACAGGTCGACCATGAAGGCGAACCACCCCTGGTGGCCGAGCCAGGGCAGCGTCGAGTGCTTGTCGACCGCCCCGATCAACGCTATGACGATCGTGGGGAAGAGGACGAGGAAGCCCCAGAAGATCGCCGCGTGGATCAGGCCGGGGACGATCCGCTGGAGCAGCTTGCGCTGACCGAGCACGATCACCGCCTCGTTCCTCACGCGCTCCGGTACGTCGTCGAAGCGTTCCACCGGCTTCCCGAGCCGGACCAGCGCCAGCAACAGGCGCGCGCGCCGGTAGAAGAGCGTGCCGCTGACCGCGAGGAGCGCGGCGACCGCGAGCGCTCCCAGCGCGACGTCTATGGGAACCGCGCCTTTCTCGGCTTGACCGTCAGGACTGCGCCTTCCGGAGCTCGGCGGTGATGGCCGGCACGATCTCGGTGAGGTCGCCGATCACGGCGTAGTCGGCGCTCGCGAGGATCGGCGCCTCCGCGTCGGAGTTGATGGCGAGGATCTTCTTCGCGCCCTTGCAGCCTGCGATGTGCTGCGTGGCGCCGCTGATGCCGCACGCGATGTAGAGGTCCGGCGCGACCTTGGTCCCGGTCTGGCCGACCTGGTCGGTGTGCGGGCGCCAGCCCGCCATGGTGACGACACGCGAGCAGCCGACCGCCGCGTTCAGCATCCCCGCGAGCTCCTCCAGGATCCCGAAGCCCTCGGCCGAGCCGACGCCGCGGCCGCCGCTGACCACCACCTTCGCCTCGGCGAGCGAGATGCCGGCCGTCGGCGTCTCGGCGTGCTCGACGACGCGGACGACGAGCTCCGCCTCATCCACCTCTGCCTCGAGCTCCGACACCTGCGCCACTCCGCCGTTCACGGTCGTGGCCTCGACCATGTGAGGCGCAACGGAGAGAATCTTCAGGTCGGAGTTGATGCGTGCCTCCTCGAGCAGGCTTCCTCCCCAGCGAACCCTCGTAACACTCCCGTCGCCGGCCACGGCGAAGCAGTTGGCGGCGAATGGCAGATCGCGGCGAGCGGCGAGATGGCCGAGCACCTCATTGCCCCGGTCGGTGCCGGCCGCGATCACGGCGTCCGGCTGCACCTGGCTGACGAGCTGGTCGAGGCAGGCGGCCCAGGCCGCGGGAGCGTACGCGGAGAGTCGATCGTCCTGAACGACGTGCAGCGTTTCAACGCCGTACGCGCCCAGTTCCGTACCGGGATCGCCAACGCTCAGGGCATGAACCGGTCCGCCGAGATCACGAGCGAGCGATATCGCCTGTAGCGACAGCTCCTCGGCCGGCTCCACGAGCACGAGGACGGTCATCCGGCCACCCCGATGTCGCGCATCATCTCCACCACCGCCGGCGCCGCGTCCGGGCCGTTCCCGAGGATCTCCGCCTGCTTGCCCTGACCGGGCGGCACGACGAGGCGCAGCTTCTCGAGCCGCGGCGCCGGGCGCTCGGGGTTCGAGGACTCGACCGGCTTCGAGCGCGCCCGCAGCTTCGCCGGGACGGACGGGTAGCGCGGCAGGTTGATCCCCTCCAGCACGCTCACCACCGCCGGCAGCGGCAGCTCATAAATGTCCCGACCGCCGGGCACTTCCTGCTCACACCGCACACGCCCGTCGTAAAGGGACAGTCCCTTTAGGTTTGTCGCGATCGGGCGCCCGAGCGCGTACGCGACGCGGATGCCAACCTGGTAGTTGCCGGAGTCGGCCGACTCGTTACCGAACACGATCAGGTCGAACTCGCCGCCGGCGCCCTCGCCGGCCTGGATCGCGGCGACGATCGCCGCGGCCGTCGCCTGCGGGTCCCACTCCTCGCCGTCCGTCACGAGGTGCACCCCGCGGTCGGCACCGTTCGCGAGCGAATCGCGGATCTGCTCCTCGGCCTCGGCCGGGCCGAGCGTCAGCACCGTGACGTCGCCGCCGTGCTGCTCCACGAGCCGCACCGCCTCCTCGACTCCGCACTCCTCGTGCGGGCTGATCGTGAAGCCGAGGTGGCGCGTCTCGAGCGCCTGCTCGTCGGCAGTGAGCACCATCTTGCCGCCCGTCAACGGCACGCGCTTCACGCAGACGAGGATCCTCATGCCGGGATAGGGTCGGCCGCCTTCACGCGCTCGTTGTCCGGGTCGAACAGCGACGTGGAGTCGTTCGTCTGCACCGTCACGGGATAGCGCTCGTTCATGTACTCCACCGCGAGCTCCTGGCCGACGGTCGCGTACTCGGGCGGCAGGTAGGAGAGCAGGATGTGCTTGCCCACCGACGGCCCCGCGCCGGCGCTCGTCACGTAGGAGCCGCGGCCGTGCGAGTCTGCCAGTCGCTCGCCGTCGCGCGTGACGATCGGCTCGCCGCCGAGCATGTAGCGCTTCACCCCCGACGCGGAGGTGTGGTCGTCCACGGTCAGCGTGCACATGACCGTCGCCGGCTCGTCCTCGCGGTGCCGCACGTGCGCCTCCTTGCCGACGAAGTCCTGGTCCTTCACCTTGCCCCAGGCCATGCCGGCCTCGACGACGTTGTACTCGCCGTCGAGCTCGAAGCCAAACGCGCGGTAGCACTTCTCGAGCCGGCCCGTGGTGCCGTAAACGCCGATGCCCGCGGGCACGATGCCGTGCGGCTCACCCGCCTCCTCGACCATGTCCCAGAGCCTGGCGCCCTGCTCGATCGGCACGTACAGCTCCCAGCCGAGGTCGCCCACGTACGAGATCCGCGAGGCGAGCACGCGGAGCGGGCCCATCTCGACGTCGGCGCAGGTCGCGAACGGGAAGCCCTCGTGCGACACGTCGGCGCTCGTGAGCTCGCGCATGATGTCGCGGGCGCGCGGACCCCAGAGTCCGAGCGTCGTCCAGCTCGAGGTGAGGTCGAAGATCTGCGCCGTGCCGTCCTCGGGCAGGTGGTCGCGGTACCACTTGAAGTCGGCCATGCCATGGGCGCCGCCGGTGACCACGCGGAAGTGCTCGTCGCCGAGCCGCATCACGGTGAGGTCCGAGCGGAAGCCGCCGCGCGGGGTGAGCACGGGCGTGTAGACGACCTTGCCGAGCTTCACGTCCATCTGCCGCATAGAGACCTTCTGCACGCACTCGAGCGCGCCTGGGCCGACGACGTCGAAGACGCAGAACGCGGTGAGGTCGAACATGGCCGCGCGGTCGCGCATCGCCAGGTGCTCGGCGTTGATGATGGGCGACCACCAGCGCGAGTCCCACTCCGCCTCACGGTCGTTTATCTGGTCCGCGAACTCCTCGAGTAGCGGCGCGTTCGAGCCGTACCAGTGCGGCCGCTCCCAGCCGGCGGCCTCGTAGAAGATCGCGTCGAGCGCCCGCTCGCGCTCGTAGAACGGCGAGCGGCGGATCGGTCGAGCGGACTCCCACTGCTCGCCCGGGTGCACGATCCCGTAGGTCTTGTTGAAGCCTTCGGCGGCGCGGCTGCGCACGAACTCGCGCGTCTTCTGGTGCTCATAGAAGCGGGCGACGTCGGACGCCTGGAGGTCGATCTCCGGCTCGCCCTCGACCATCCACTCGGCCACCGCGCGGGCCACTCCCGGACCCTCCTTCACCCACACGGCGGCGGCGGACCAGAGCCCGCGCACCTCGTTCGTCTCGCCGAGGATCGGCAGGCCGTCCGGCGTGAGCGACAGCAGCCCGTTGATCGCATACTTGATGCCCACCGACTCGTCGCCCAGGATCTCCGGCACGAGCTGGAGCGCGTCCTCCATCTGCTGGACGAAGTCGTCCTGCGTGAACGGCAGCTCGGTGGGAGTGAGCGCGGACTCTTCGATCGACGGGATCTCATCGGGATCGTGCAGGATCGGGCGGTGCGCGTAGGAGCCGACCTCGAGACCGCTCCCGTCCTGACGCTCGTACATGTTCGTGTCCATGTCGCGCACGATCGGGAAGTCGATCGCGGTCTTGGACGTCTCGAAGCGCGGCACCGGGCCCACGTCGATCATCTGGTGGACGGCGGGCGTGAGCGGGATCGAGGCGCCGGCCATCTTCGCGATGCGCGGGCTCCAGACGCCGCACGCGATCACGACGTACTCGGCCTCGACGTCACCGCGGTCCGTGCGCACGCGCTTGACCCGGCCGCCCTCGACGTCTATGCCGGTGATCTCGGTGTTCGCCGACACCGTGAGCGCGCCGGCGTTGTGCGCCTCCTCGCGCATGAGCGTCCCGGCCCGCAGCGAGTCGACCACGCCCACGCTCTTCGAGTAGAAGCCGCCCAACAGGATGCTCTCGTCCACGTACGGCACGAGCTCCTTGATCTCCGCTGGAGTGACGAGCGAGCAGCCCTCGACGCCGAACGCCTTCGCCGACGCCATCCGGCGGCGCAGCTCCTCCATCCGCTCCTCGGTGCGCGCGACCTCGATGCCGCCGCAGGTGGTGAGCACGCCGAGCTCCTCGTACTGCCTGAGGCTGTCCGCGGTGAGATCGGTCATCTCGCGCGAGTGGTCGACCGGGAAGATGAAGTTCGAGGCGTGGCCGGTGGAGCCGCCCGGGTTGGGGAGCGGACCCTTGTCGATCAGGACGAGGTCCTTCCAACCGAGGCGCGCGAGGTGCCCGACGAGGCAGTTGCCGACGATGCCGGCGCCGATGACGACGGCGCGCACGGATGCAGGGAGGGCATTTGCGGGGCTCTGCACATCCGTCGAAGCCCCCTGCTTCGCGGCTGCTCCCAACTTGTCTTCCACGGAGGTCACCTCGAGGTCGCTGGCGGCCAGGGCGCTAACGGCCTCTTCGCGAGGCCCGGAACCTGATATATCACACGGGGATGCACTCGTCACGAGAGTTGCGCAGTTCCTCGTTCGAGGTCAGCGTCGACGATCGGCCGGCGCGCCTCGAGGACGCGTTCGAGGGCTTCAGTGAGCAGGACCGGCTTGGGGTGGTCATGAGCCGGCCATGTGGCGCCGTGGGCGCGAGCGCGCTGATTACAGCGACGATTACGGCGTTCTACGACCTGCAGCGCGCCCGAGGGGAAGATTTCTTCATCTATCCCGACTACTACCTGTTCCACGTGGGACGGCCGCTGGGGGACCACGGGCGGCTGGACGTGTGGCCGCGCCGTAAGGAGGTGGTGGTGGGGAAGGAGCCGCAGGCGATCCTCGAGGCGATCGACGATCGCGCGATCACGCGGCTGGTTGTAGAGGACGGCGAGCCCGGCGCACCGGAGCTCGAAGCCGAAGTCGTGGCGAGCGCGCGCGGGCGAATCGCGACGTGCCTGGCGTACTCGCCGTCGGGCCGAGTGGCCGCAGCCGACATACGAATAGCGAGCAACCCGGTGACCGAGGGATACGTGGAGGCGATCCTCGACCCCGAGACGCGAATCGCGAAGCTGCGAGCCGAAGGCGACGGGAGTGGAACAGGGGGCGAGGCCAAGGCGAGCGCGCTTCGGGGTCGCATCGCGGCGATCGAGGCGCGGCTCGGCGAGGTCCAGCGCGACGTGCGCCTGCGGATCCTGAGTTCGCGCGGAGAGCTTCTCGAAGGGGGTGTTCCAGTCGAGACCTATCGCCGGATTGACCTCGACGAGGGGCTCGGACTACTCGCCTCGCCGGCCCTCGCGCGGCCTCGATCGGAGGGTGTCGGGCGGGCGGGTTGACCCGTCGGCTCGGGACCTGATATATCAGGATTGTGCTCGCCGCCGAGCCGCACAGCCCGTCCGCCGGCTCGCAGAGCCGGTCTGCACGCGCGAACCGCCCTCGCGTGGAAGGCGCGGAAGGCACGCGCTTGGATGCGGCGGCGGCCGGCTACTCCGCCTCTCCGCTTCTCGCCGCTCTCCAGCGGCCCCGTTACGAAGTCCTTCCCCTCGACGGCGTCGCCGACGAGGTCTTCGCCCACCTTCCCCCCGGCAGCAAGGTCACCCTCACCGCCTCTCCCGCCAAGGGGCTCGAGGCCACTCTCGGCCTCGCCGAGGCGCTCGCGCCGGGCGGCTATCACGTGGTCCCCCACCTCTCCGCACGGCTCGTACGCGACCGCGTTCACCTCGAGGAGATCGTTGCCCGCCTGCGGGGCGTCCAGGTTCATGACGTCTTCGTGATCGCCGGCGATGTCCGTAAGCCGGCCGGCGACTTCGGCGGGGCCGTGGAGCTGCTCGCCGCGATGGGCGAGCTGCGCGAGTCATTCGCCGAGGTCGGTATCTCGGGCTACCCCGAGAGCCACCACTTCATCAGCGACGAGACCACTATCGAGGCAATGTTCGCCAAGGAGCCGATGGCGACCTACATCGTGAGCCAGATCTGCTTTGACGCCGACATCATCGGCACCTGGGTCCGCCGCGTCCGCGACCGCGGCACCCACCTGCCAATCTGGATCGGCGTTTCCGGTGCGGTCGACAGCCGCAAGCTGCTCAAAACCTCGTTGCGCATCGGGCTCGGCGAGTCCGTCCGCTTCCTGCGCGCTCAGCGCGGCCTTGTGCGCCGGTTCCTGTCGCCCCGCCTCTACACGCCCACCGAGCTCCTCGAGCAGCTGAGCCCGACCTTTGCCGACCCGGCCGCGAAGCTGGGCGGCATCCACGTTTACACCTTCAACGAGCTGAAGCAGACCGAGACCTGGCGGCGGCAGCTAGTCGACCGCCTGACGAACTAGGAGGAGCCCCTTGGCAAAGGTGAACGAGCACCCGGAGATCCTGCTCTACCCGCGCATCAGCAAGTCGCCCTACTTCTACGCATCGCGCCGTCACGACGTGCAGATGTACAGCGTTTACAACCACCACTACCACCCGCGCCACTACGGCGACCCGGTCGAGGAGTACTGGCACCTGCTCAACGGGGTGACTCTGTGGGACGTCGGCGGCGCCGAGCGCCAGATCGAGATCAGCGGGCCGGACGCCTTCGAGTTCACCAACCTCCTCGTCGCGCGCGACCTGAACAAGTGCGCGGTCGAGCAGTGCAAGTACGTCTTCCTGTGCCTGCCCGACGGCGGCATCATCAACGACCCCGTCCTGCTCAGAGTCGAGGAAAACCGTTTCTGGCTCTCGCTCGCCGACAGCGACGTGGAGCTGTGGGCCCGCGGCGTCGCCTACAAGTCCGGCCACGACGTGACCATCAAGGAGATCGACGTGGGGCCGGTGCAGGTGCAGGGGCCCAAGTCGAAGGACGTGATGGTCGACCTGTTCGGCGACAGCATCCTCGAGATCCCGTACTACTTCCTGCACGCGTACGAGCTCGACGGGATGAGGGTGCTCGTGTCGCGCACCGGCTACACCGCCGAGCTCGGCTTCGAGATCTACCTCTACGACGCCAGCAAGAACGGGGTCAGGCTCTGGGACGCCGTGCTCGAGGCAGGCAAGCCGCACGGCCTCGAGGTGATCGGCCCCTGCCACATCCGCCGCATCGAGGGCGGCATCCTCGCCCTCGGCCCCGGCTGCGACATGTGGTACGACACGAACCCCTACGAGGTCGGCATGGGCTACGACTGGATGGTCGACCTCGAGGCGGGCTCGGACTTCATCGGCAAGGAGGCGTTGGCCAAGATCAAGCAAGAGGGCCCCAAGCGCAAGCTGGTGGGCGTCGAGATCGGCGGGGAGCGGCTCGGCTCCTACAACGACGGCTCGATGATCGACGTCTTCCCGGTCCACAAAGGCGGCAACCGCATCGGCAAGATCACGTCCGCATGCTTCTCGCCGCGGCTCGAGAAGAACATTGGCTACGCCATGGTGCCGACGCAGCAGTCCGAGCTGGGCACCGAGCTCGAGGTCGAGCGCCCTGATGGGAAGGTCTCGGCAACCGTGGTCGAGAAGCCGTTCATCGATCCGAAGAAGGAGACCCCCAAGCAGGAGCTCGCGGCGAGCTCCGGATCCTGAGCACCTCGGTTCACCTGCTGTCCGGACCCGTCGACGACTGCCGGCGGGGAGAGTTGGTCTTTCGCGGCGACCTGCTCGTGTTCAGGGGGGTCCCGCCGCTGCTCGAGCTCGCGAACCTGGTTGACGGCCTGATCGGCGAAACGCCGGACGTAGCCGCCATCGACGAGCATCAAAGGTGGGTTCGAAGCGAGCCGCGGGTCAAGCGGCTCTTGCGGGCTGCCCTCGAGCACGTCGGCGTCGATCCGGCGAGCAGCTACTGGGACTCGATATTCCTGCGCGTCGTGCCACCTGTCCGCGGCGATGCCGAACGCCAGATCGGCAGGATCGGCTTCCATCGGGACACCTGGGCCTCCAACGTGCTCCAGCAGACGAACTGGTGGGCCACGATCCGCCCGCTCTCCGCCGACCGCGCGCTCGCCTTCTATCCCGCCTACTGGTCGCGGTCGATCGGGAACACGAGCGCCGACTGGGACCTCGACGCGATCCGTGAGCGTCGGCGGATGGGAGAGCGGGACGAAGACCTCCCAATCGTGCCCGAGCCGACCGAGCCCGTGAACACGGAGTCAGAGCTGCGCATTGTGATCGAGCCCGGCGACTTCCTCTGCTTCTCGGGCGCGCACCTGCACGCCAGCGTGCCGAACGTATCCGGGGAGACGCGCTGCAGCGTCGAGCTTCGAACGGTGAATATCGACGACATAAGGGGCAAACGGGGCGCCCCCGATCTGGACGGACGCGCACCGATGGTGCCGCTGGAGTGGTTTCATTCGATGACGGACGGATCGTCGCTGGCCAGAGAGGGGGACCCCGCATGACCGGGCACTTCGACTTCGTCGTAGTCGGCGGGGGCTCGGCGGGCTGCGCCCTCGCCAACCGGCTGTCCGCCGACCCCGGCACCAGCGTGCTCGTGCTTGAGGCGGGCCGGCCCGACTACCCGTGGGACGTCTTCATCCACATGCCGGCGGCGTTCGCGTTCCCCATCGGCAGCCGCTTCTACGACTGGAAGTACGAGTCCGAGCCGGAGCCGTACATGGGCGGCCGGCGCGTGTACCACGCGCGCGGGAAGGTGCTCGGTGGGTCGAGCTCGATCAACGGGATGATCTTCCAGCGCGGCAACCCGATGGACTACGAGCGCTGGGCAGGCGACGCGGGGATGGAGACCTGGGACCACGCGCACTGTCTGCCGTACTTCAAGCGGATGGAGAACTGCCTCGCGGCGGCGCCCGACGATCCGTTCCGCGGCCACGACGGCCCGCTCGTGCTCGAACGTGGCCCGGCGAAGGGCCCGCTCTTCGACGCCTTCTTCGAGGCGGTCCAGCAGGCCGGCTATCCGCTCACCGACGACGTGAACGGCTATCGCCAGGAGGGCTTCGCGGCCTTCGACCGCAACGTTCACAGCGGGAGGCGGCTGTCCGCGGCGCGGGCGTACCTGCACCCGGTGATGGAGCGGCCGAACCTCGAGGTCGAGACGCGCACCTTCACAACCAGGATCCTCTTCGAGGGCAGCCGCGCGGTGGGCGTCGAGTACTCGCGCCCCGGGCGCGGCGGGCGAACGGTGCGCGCGAGCGAGGTCATCGTCTGCGCCGGAGCCATCAACTCGCCTCAGCTCCTCCAGCTGTCGGGCGTAGGCGGCGCGGGTGACCTGGGCCGGCTCGGGATCGACGTGGTGTCGGACCTGCCCGGCGTCGGCGAGAACCTCCAGGACCACCTCGAGGTGTACGTCCAGCACAGCTCGACGCAGCCGGTGACCGTGGCGCCCTATTTCGCGATGAAGCGCCGTCCGCTCGTGGGGGCCGAGTGGCTGCTCCGCAGGACCGGCCCGGGGGCCACGAACCACTTCGAGGCGGGCGGGTTCGTGCGCGGCAACGAGGACGTCAAGTACCCGAACCTCATGTACCACTTCCTCCCGATCGCGGTGCGCTACGACGGAACGCTGCCGGAGGGCGGCGGGCACGGCTACCAGGTGCACGTCGGGCCGATGTACTCGGACGTGCGCGGCACCTGCAAGATCGTGAGCCGCGACCCGCGCGACAAGCCCGCGCTGCTCTTCAACTACCTCTCGACCGAGAACGACCGGCGCGAGTGGATCGAGGCGATCCGCGTGACTCGCCGCATTCTCGGCGCGCCGGCGTTCGAGCCGTTCAGCGGCGGCGAGCTCTCGCCGGGTCCGAGCGTCGAAACGGACGAGCAGATCCTCGACTGGGTGGCGAAGGACGCCGAGACCGCGCTGCACCCCTCCTGCACCTGCAGGATGGGGACGGACGAGATGTCGGTGGTGGACCCGCTGACGATGCGGGTGCACGGGACCGAGGGCCTGCGCCTGGTGGACGCGTCCGTGTTCCCGTACGTGACGAACGGGAACATCTACGCGCCCGTAATGATGGTGGCCGAAAAGTCCGCCGACATGATCCTCGGCAACACGCCGCTGCCGGCCGAGCCGGTCGAGTTCTACCGCCACGGCGAGAGCCCCAGCCCGGTCCCAGCGCCCACGGCCTCGGGGTAGCCGGGCCTCACGTCTCGAGCTCGCGCAGGAGCGCGTCGAGGGCCAACACCTCGGCGGCGCCCTCCTGGACGCGGGCGAGCTCGACCTCGCCCCGCCAGGCGCGGCTCGACGTCGCGGCCAGCCGCTCACCCGCTCGATCAGCGCGCCGTAGAGGGTGTCGTGGAGCAGGTCGCGCGGGGCCGCTCAGACTCCTGCCGCCCTCGCCCGTGGGCACCTCCATCGATACGCGCTCCATCTCATCCCCCCGTCATCGGGGCACGCGAAGGCAGGTATCGTGGTCACGCGCCGAAGCTCCACCTTCGGTGCCATGCCCCGGGACGTGGTCGCGTCGCCGGGGCGCTTGCCTGGTCGTCCTCGCTCGAACCGACGTTCGCGCGCGGACGGAACGCGGGGGCGAATCGGGCGCGCGAGGCGCTTTGCCCTCACACGCGACCACGTCCCGTGCTCTCGGGCTCGAGGCGTGCGTTGGGCCAGACGCACGAGGCGCTATGCGGCGCGGGACTGGTCGCGCGCAAGTACCTGCTCGTCCAGTCCTCTAGTCCGAAGCCGACATGAAGGCGTCGTAGAAGGGCGCGAACGCGACATACGCCGATGGATTAAGGTCGGTCTTCATGGCCCGCCCATCGCTAGACCTGGTGGATCCGCGGATAGCGAAGGCCCTGTCTCACCCGATGCGCGCGCGCATCCTCGGGATCCTCGACGAGCGGGTCGCGAGCCCGAACGAGATCGCGGAGACCATCGACGAGCGCCTGCCGAACGTGAGCTACCACGTCCGAGCGCTGCTGGATCTCGGCTGCATCGAGCTCGTGGACACGGCGCAGCGCCGCGGCGCGATCGAGCACTACTACCGGGCGGTGGTGCGCCCGTTCTTCAGCGATCGCGACTGGAAGCGCCTGCCGCGCTCCGGCAGGCAGGCGATCTCCGACGCGGCGCTGAGGATCATCTGGGAGGACGTGGGCAACGCTCTCCGTGCCGGAACCTTCGAAAGCCGCTCCGACCGGCACCTCTCCCACAACGACGTGGTGCTCGACGACGAGGGCTGGAGGGAGGTCGCGGAGCTCTTGAACGGGATGATCAGCGAGGTGCAGCGGATCGCGTCGGCGAGCGCCAAGCGGCTGAAGACGGCGAACGGCGAGGGCATCCCGGCCACGGTGGTCGCGATGCAATTCGAGTTGCCGCCGCGGCACGCTCAGAAGTCTTAGAGCATAAAACGTCTTTTTGTCACCTACGGCAAGCTGGGCGTGTCGGAGCGCGCGGCGGCGGGGGCCCAGGCCATGCGCAGAGGTTTGCTGGAATGAGCGCATGGCCCCGCTCGACCGCCGCCAGTTCCTCGTAGGCACCGCGGGCGGGGCGCTTTGGGCAAGCACCGGGCGGCGCCCGGTGCGCAGCCATGGTTTCCTCCGCCTTCCGGCCGCGGAGCCGGCGGCACTCTCGCGGCGCGCGCTCCGCGAGCTGCGGGCGGCCGTGAGGGGGCGCGTGACCGTGCCGCACGGCAGCGCGGCGCTTGTCTACAACACGCGCTTCGATGGCCGGCGGCCCGACGCGGTGGTACACGTGCGCGACACGGCGGACGTGGCGGCCGCGGTGCGCTGGGCGAACCGCTTCGACGTGCGGATCGTCGCGCGCTCGGGCGGCCACAGCTACGCCGGCTACTCCACTACGAGCGACGGCGTCGTGCTCGACCTGTCGCGCCTCAGAGGCATCCGCGTGTCGGGCGGCCGCGCGACCGTAGGCCCGGCCGCGCAGCTGATCGACGTCCAGCGCGCGCTCACCCGAAGGGGCGTGACCGTCCCGTCGGGATCCTGCCCGACGGTCGGCATCGGCGGCCTCGCGCTGGGCGGCGGGCACGGGCTCGCCGGCCGCCGCTTCGGCCTCACGAGCGACAACCTGCTGGCCGCGCGCATCGTGACCGCCGACGGGCGAGTGCGCCACGTCGACGCCGACACGAACGAGGACCTCTACTGGGCCTGCCGCGGTGGAGGCGGGGGCAACTTCGGCGTGGTTACCTCGCTCACCCTCGAGACTCATCGCGCGGCGAGCGCGGCGTACTTCTTCTGCTCGTGGCCGTGGTCGCAGGCGAGCGAGGCCATCGCTGCCTGGCAGCACTTCGCGCCCGACGCGCCGCCCCGGCTCACGTCGATTCTGTCGCTCGGCACCACCGGCGGCGCCGGCTCGCCGCGCGTGTCCGCGCTGGGCCAGTACTTCGGCAGCGAGTCCGCGCTGCGGCGGCTCGTCGGACCGCTCACGCGCGTGCCAGGCGCCAGGCTCCGCACCGGCCGCTCGAGCTACTTCACGATGGTGCTCCGCTGGGCCGGCTGCCTGGACGGAGGGGTCCCGGCCTGTCACCGCTCGACGCGTTCGAGCTTTTACGCGAAGTCGGACTACTTCGACAGGCGGATCGGGCCGAAGGGGCGCGCCAGGATGATCGACTGGGTGGAGCGGCGCCAGCGGACCCCGTCGCTCGGATCGGGCGCGCTGCTCCTGGACGCCTACGGCGGCGCGCTCAACCGCCCGGCAGCCGACGCGACGGCGTTCGTCCACCGCGACATGCTGTTCTCGCTCCAGTACCTGGCCTATTTCAGCGGGGCCGCGGCCGGCCGTGCGAGCAGGCGCTGGATCAACGGCGTCTGGCACGCGCTGCGCCCGCACGTCTCCGGCGAGGCGTATCAGAACTACATCGACCCCGACCTCGACCGCTGGCAGCGGGCGTACTACGGGACGAACCTCCCGCGGCTGCGCGAGATCAAGAAGCAGGTCGATCCGGACTTCCGCTTTCGCTTCCCGCAGGCGATCCCGCCGGCACGCTGATGGATCGCGACTCGCTCAGGCAGCTGCGCGCGCAGCCGGGCTAACTCGGCTTCGTATCGGCCGCCAGCCTGGCGCGCGTGTCCGACGAGATGTTCGGCGTGGGAGTCGTGCTGCTCGTCCTGGATCGGACTGGCAGCGCCTCGCTGGCGGGAGCGGCCTTGGCAGCGATGACGTTTCCGAGTCTGGTGAGCGGGCCCCTGCTGGGCGCGTGGCTCGACCTCACAGGCCGTCGCCGGGCGCTGATGGTCATCGACCAGACCGTGATCGCCACGGTCCTCGTCGCGCTCGTCCTGCTCGTCGGGCACGGTCCAGACTGGCTGATCCCGCTGGCGGTGATCCCGGCCGGCATCACCTATCCGCTCTCGTTCGGCGGCTTTACCAGCATGATTCCAGCGCTCGTGCCCGGCGAGCTCCTCCCGCCTGCCAATGCGCTCGAGACGGCCAGCTTCAACACCGCGACGGTGGTGGGCCCGGCGCTGGCCGGGACGCTCTCGGCCACGGTGACGCCGGCGGCGCCGCTGCTCGTCGAGGCGGGGCTGGCGCTGGCGGCGCTCGCGCTGATCGTGCGGATACCCGGGCTCGACCGGGCGCCGGAGCGAGCCCCGGAGCAGACGATCTGGAGCGTCGCGGCCGACGGGCTGCGCACGATCCTCTCGGTGCCGCAGCTCCGGGGGGTCACGGCCACCGCGGTCTTCGGGATGGCGGGGCTCGGCCTGCTGACCGTGGCGTTCCCCCTGTTCGCGGTCGAGCACCTCGACGTCGGCAACAGCGCCGCCGGGTACATGTGGGCGGCGTTCGCGGTCGGCTCGACACTTGGGGCTCTGGCGCTCGTGCGCATCCAGCGCCGGATTCCCTCCGAGCGGATCGTGTTCACTGGCTACGCCGTCTTCGGCGCGCTCGTGCTCGCGTGGCCGCTGGCGAATACGCTGGCCGCGCTCCTCGCGCTGATCGCGGTCGCTGCGCTGGCCGACGGCCCCGCGCTCGCGGCGCAGTTCGCGGCGCGTCAGCAGCACGTGCCGCCGTCGCTCTACGGGCAGGTGTTCACGACCGCCGTCGGGCTGAAGGTGGGCGCCTTCTCGCTCGGGGCCGCGCTCGCGGGCGCCGTGGCCACGGAGATCGGGTCCGCGGAGGCGCTCGTGATAGCCGCGTCGCTTCAGATCACGGGCGCGGCGGCGGGCCTCACCCTGGCGCGTCTTCCGAGTCGTCCGGCCCGAGATGCAGCTGCTCCCCTGGGGCCGGCTCGTAGGGCTTGAACTCGGGCGGGGGAAGCGGATCTGTCGCGGCGCCGGCATCCGCGGCCGCGCCCGGCCGTCGAGGTGGGCGCCTCCGCCGGATCGGCGGGGTCGTCCCGGGCGCCTGGTCCGGGATGTCGTCAGGCGGGCGCTTCGCGCGCTCGCGCGTGCCGGCGAGGAACAGGAGTGCCGCGCCCGCCGCGCCAAGGGCGTTCTGGCGAAGCGAGCGGTCCAGGAGCCCGGCGACGATCAGCGCGCCGGCCCAGATCCCGGCCGCCGCGATCACCGTGCCGTCGCCGAAGGGGAGGTGGAAGCGCGTTCCCTCGGCTCGTGCAAAGAGCAGCGCGAGAACGCCGGCCGCCAGGAGGAGCTGGCCGGCCTCGACGAACGAGAACGAGCCGAGCGTGCCGAGGATCAGGAGGAGCGCCCCGACCGCGGCCGCCTGCTGCTCGACGTTCAAGAGCCCCGCGGCGCGCGCGACGCGCCGCGCGAGCTCACGCATCGTCGAGCGGCCGGCGTCCCGCGAAGCCGGCATCCGGCTCGTGCCAGTAGCCGATGGCGTCCTCGCCGTCCTGCCAGCACAGGTACACCTCGCGGCCGTCCCGGAGCGACGGAAAGTCGAGCAGGCCCCTGTCGAGGTCGCGCAGCACGACGTCGAGCTCGCGCAGCTCGATCATCGCGTCGCGGAGCTGGACGAAGCCCTCCGAGACCGTACGGCCGGGTCCTCCGCCGCCGTTCGTGGGGCCCGCCTCGGACAGCGCATCGCGCGCCTCGCGGTCGCCCAGCTGGTCGCGCGCGGTCCGCATCTGCGCGACGAGCTCCACGACGCGCGGCAGGAGCTCGGATGCCTCCTCGAGCGTGTAGTGACGCTCGTGGATCACGCCGCCGCGCCGGCCCCGGCGCGGATGCGGCGCTCGAGCAGCTCGGCATCGGACTCGGAGACCGTGCGGAGCTGGCCTTGGAAGGCAAGCCGCCAGTGCTCGGCGGGCCACTTGCGCACGTGCTCGAGCTCGCCGGCCAGCTCGACCGCCGGGACGAACTCGTCCTCCTCCAGCACGAGCTCGGGCTCGGTCTCGAAGCGCCACGGGTAGGGGTCCACCTTGCCCGGCTTTCCGGGCCAGATCGGCTCGCGGTCCTCGTACATCTCGCTTGTCACCCGCACGATGCCGCCGAACGCCTGGACACCCGTCACGTAGAAGGCGATGCGGTCGCCCGGCTCGATCTGCTCGGCCATGCCGCGCCGGCCCTCCTTGGCTCCGATCATCCTGAAGCCGCGTTCGCGCGTGGCGCGGAAGTTGTCGAGCGATCCGGTGAGCACCCACGTCTTGGCCACTGGGCACAGCCTAATGGGCGAGGTCCACGAGTTACTGTGTGCGCGCTATGGCCGACGACGAACTGCACCTGATCGGGCCCAACGAGATCGCCTACCGGCTCGATCTCACCCCGGCACAGCTCAAGATCACTTACACAGCTCTTAAGTCCTTCCTCGACGATTTCGGGCATGACGAGCGCGTGGTCAACGACGTCGTGCGCGAGGTGCTGTCGAAGCTGCCCGAGGAGCAGGCGATCAGAAGCATCGACATAGGCAAGGGCCGGTAGCCGTCCCGGTGGCGGGCGGCGTATCGCGACGTGAGCTGCTGCGCGCCGGTGGAGCCGGCGCGCTCGGCTACGCCACGCTGGGCCTGAGGGGCGCGGCGGCCCAGTCGCCCGCGCCGATGAACGTGGTCGTCGTGGTGATGGACAGTCTGCGGGCCGACCACATCTACGGGAGCCGCGCGCGGACCTCGGCCTGGGACCGAGTCGGCAGCCAGGGCGTCCGCTTCCTGAACGCGCACCCCGAGGGCATGCCGACGATCCCGGCCCGCCGGTCGATCATGTCTGGGAGGCGTGTGTTCCCGTTCCGCGGCTGGCATCGGTGGCCCGGCCTGCCGCCACAGCCCGGCTGGGAGCCGGTCGGAATCGACGGCGAGATGTGGACCGTCACGCTGCGCAAGGCGGGCTGGACCACGGGGTATGTGACCGACAACCCGCACCTGCTGCTGCCCGTTCACAAGCGCTTCCGGGGGAAGTTCGACAGGGTCGAGCTGGTGGACGGCCAGGTGCCGTGGCGCCACAGGCCAACCCGGCACGTGTCGCGCCGCGAGCTGGACCATCACCTGCCGAAGGCGCTCCGCGGCACCCGGGCGGAGCCGCGCATGCGGGCGTACCTGGCGCTGAACCCGCCGGGGCGCGACGAGAAGGACTACAACGCCGCGAAGGTCTTCCGCGACGGCATGAGCTGGATCGAGTGGGCCCGCACCAGGCAGCCGTTCGCGCTCGTCATCGACTCATTCGACGCCCACGAGCCCTGGGATGCGCCGCGCCGGCTGATCGACCTGTACGGCCCGGCCGCGGCGGCGGGAAGCGTGGAGCCGATTCAACCGTTCGCGACGCCCGCGGCGCGCGCGAGCGATGTGCATCTCACGCAGCGGCTGCTCCGGCGGATGCGCCAGCTGTACGCGGCCGAGGTGACGCTCGTGGACGTCTGGCTTGGGAGGTTCCTCGACCGGCTCGCCAATTTGGGACTCGCCGAGAACACGCTGGTCGTCCTCGTGAGCGACCACGGCGTCCTGCTCGGCGAGCGCGGCTGGGTCGGAAAGCGCTACTCGGAGATGCACGAGGAGCTGACCCACGTGCCGATGGCGATGCGCCATCCCGCCGGCAAGGCCGCCGGGCGCACGAGCCGGTACTACGCGTCGACCCACGACGTGGGGCCGACGGTGCTGTCGGTGCTGGGCGTGGAGGAGCCGCGCGGAATGAACGGCGCCGACCTCTCGCCGCTCTTCGACGGCCGCGCGCCGAGCAAGAAGCGGACCTACCGCACGGCCTCGTACAACACCTACCTGAGCGCGGGCGACGATCGCTGGCTCTTGATCGCCGGGAACCACAGGGAGGAGCTCCGCCTCTACGACCGGAGGCGCGACCGCTATGAGCGCCGCAACGTCGCCCACCGCCACCCGAAGCAGGTCAGGGAGATGTGGGGAAGGATCCTCCACGACGCGGGCGGCCATCTGCCGCACTTCAGGAACGTCGGAGGCGAGGGCTGAGCGGCGCGGTTTGTGGGCCGAACTACGGCATTGAGGGGGTGCCCGTTACACAGATTCTTCGAAAATCCTGCCTAGGGTCCCCTATAGGGACCTAATCCAGGATTGTCGAAAATTCCGACGCACGGCCGACCCCTTCAAAGCTGTAGTTCGGCGGCCGGTGCCGGGCCTACTCGATCGGGATGTCCTCCACCTCGGGCTCCCGCCTCGGGGCGTCCAGGCGCTCCAGGTACCAGTCGATCAGCGAGCGCAGCGTCAGCAGGAACTCGCGGATGATGTTGGTGAGCTGGCGGTCGAAGTCAGTCTCCATCGCTGTCCTTCTCGAAAGTGATCTCCAGGGAGCCCTCCTCGAGGCGGGCGCCCGCCGTCGCGTAGCCGCTCAGCGCGGGCGGCAGCATGATCGTCCGCTTCTGGCCGCCGACTCGCACGATCACCTCGAGGCCGATCTTCTTCAGGCTGAGATCGCCCCGCTCGGCGAACGGCACATCCACGCGGAGGGTCGCCGTTCCGTTGTTCGTCACGAGCTCCTGGGAGAGGCGGTCGTGCAGCACGGAGGCCGCGTCGTGCCCGTCGAAGATCGCGCCGGCGAGGCGGTCGAGCATCTCGTCGCCCATCACCTCGCGCTCCAGGTAGTCGGCCGTCAACACCGGCACCGGCGCGAAGGCTGAGCGCACGAGCTCGAGCTGCTCCTCCTGGGACCGGCGCCAGTCCGCGAAGTAGCCCTCGGCCGGGAGGAGCCGGTTCACCACAACCGCGTCGGTCAGGTAGCCGTAGAGGTTCAGGTAGGTGAACGTCCGCATCGACTCCCTCACAACCATCCGGTCGGGGCTCGTCACGAGGCGGATGCTGGTGGCGGAGCGGTCGCGCAGGATGCCGTTCATCGCCACGAGGTTGCGCGCGAGGCGCTCGACGTCCTCGAAGACGGCCTCGCCCGGCAGGGGGATGTCGAACAGGGTGCGGGCGAACGGGGCGAGGCGCCGCTGCGAGGGGAGGATGCGCTCGAGCCACCACGTCACGACGTCCGGGAACGAGAGCAGCCGCAGCGTCTCCCCGGTTGGCGCGCAGTCCACGATCACGCAGTCGAACTCGCCCTCCTCGTGGTGCTGCTTGATCCACAGGAGCGAGAACAGCTCGTCCATGCCCGGCGGCACCGTGAGCTCCTCGGCGGAGATGCGGTCGATGCCGCGCTCCGCGAGCAGGTCGCCCAGCCAGGCCTGCACGCCCTCCCAATGGCGCTCCATCTCCTCCTGGGCTTGGACCTCCTGGCCGAACAGGTTGCCGGTCACATGGGTCGGCTCCGGGCCCAGCTCGGCCTCGAGCGAGTCGGACAGGCTGTGCGCCGGATCGGTCGAGAGCACGATGGTGCGCAGGCCGGCGTCGGCGCAGCGGCGGGCGGTCGCGGCCGCGATGCTCGTCTTGCCGACTCCGCCCTTCCCGGTATAGAGGATCGTGCGCGGCGCCATAGGCCGACGCACTCTAGTGCTACCGACCCGGCTGGTTGTCCACCTCGATCTGAGCCGTGTCGCTGTCCCGCTTCCCCATCCCGGTTCGCAGCTCCTTGGCCGCCACGCGCACGGTGAAGGTCGAGGGTCCGCGTGGCGTCCAGGTGAACGAGCCGCTCCCGCGCCGGAAGGTCGCGATCCGGTCGAACACCACCCGTCCGTCCGGCCGCCGCACGGTCACCTCGATTGCAGACAGCTTCGATACCTCGAAGCTGAGCGCCACCGGCTTGTCCTCGGTACCGCGCAGCGGGCCTTCGTAGGTGACCTGCGGCGGGTCGACCTGGTAGCCGCGGTACTTCTTCGCGTACACGCAGTAGACCTGGCCCAGCCGCCTCGTGCACATGCTCTGGAGAAACTCGCGCAACAGCTCGTGGTAGTCGCGGTCCGACTCGTGGCCGCGGTAGTTGTAGAGCGACCAGTCGCCGACGTCGCTGAACGGGACCTCGGCGCGCGCCTCGGGCTCGGCGTCCTCGAACAGCCGGCGCGCCTCCGCGTCGCCCACGGCACGGCTGAAGTCGTAGAGGCCGATCAGCGACTGGAGGAAGGCGTTGAAGATGTAGAGGCGCGGCGCGAACGAGTACTGGAGGTAGGCGACGCCGCCGCGCGGTCCGGTCGTGCGCACGCCGGTCGGCGGCGGCGTCTCGAAGGCGGGCAGCGCGCGGCGCGCCGTCTCGGCGTACTTCGGCTCGTGCAGCAGCTTGGCCGCCCGGCCGAGGGCCTGGATGCCGGTGGCCTGTGCCATGCCGCTCATCCACGGCGGACTCCCGCCGCCGAAGTAGAAGAGATACTCCCAGGCGATGAAGTGGCGCCCGCGCTTCACCGCGAGCGCGGTCATCTCGTCGAGGATGCGGCGGAGCGCGGTCTGGCTACAGGCGGCCTCGCCGCGGTCGCAGAAGCCGTACAGGGCGTTCGCCTTCTTGAAGATGGTGAGCGGGTGGAGCTGGAGGCCCTCGCCGGGGAAGTACACGAAGACGAGCTGGCTTCCCTTGAAGGTCACCTGGTCACGCGAGGCGGGGTAGGGCATCCGCGGCCAGTACTGCCGGTTTCGCTCGAGCTGGAGGAACTCCGCGGACATGCGGCTGGGGATCAGGAGCCGGCGCAGGGCGAGCGACTCGACGGAGGTGAGCACGTAGCGCAGCTGCGTGGCGCGCGCGCCACGCAGGCGGCGCAGCGTCCGGACGGAGCGGACGTAGGTCCTCCGCCAGCCGCGGTAATCGGCCCTCTTGATGTGCTTCTTGCGGAGCTCCTTGCGCAGGGCCGCGTAGACGGCCGCGCGGCCCTGGCGCGTGGACGCGCGGGCGCGCGCAGCGGCGGCGCGCGGGTGCGCCCACGGCGGCGGAAGCTCGATCTGCGCGCGGCTCGGCAGGGCGGGATCGGTCACGCGCTGGGCGTGATGGCCGTCGACCATGATCACCTGCCCGGCCTGGGCCGGCGCCGCCGCCACCACCGCGATCGCGACCGCGGCGAGTGCGCTTCTTCTCACGTACCCCATTCCGTTATCCAACGCCGGGAATCGCGTCGAGTTGCGGTGCCTTCCAGCTAGTCTGCGGCGCGTGCGCCGCGCCCTGTTCGCCCTGCTCTTCGCCGCACTGGTGCTGGCCTCCTGCGGTGGCGGGGACGACAAGGAGAACGTCCAGGATCTGCTCGACAGGGCCTTCAGCAGCTCGATGAAGAGCGCGGATCTCAATGTCGACGCGTCGATCCAGCTCAAGGGTAGCCAGAGCCTCGACAAGCCCCTGCGGATCAACGCCACCGGCCCCTTCAGGACGAACGAGGGGAAGCTGCCGTCGGCCGACATCGAGCTGAAGATCGGCACCGACGGGGGCGGGCAGACCATCACGACCGGGTTCCTCTCGACGGGCGACCGCGCGTTCGTGAAGTTCCAGGACGTCTACTACGAGCAGCCGCCATCACAGGTGGCGAAGGCGAACGCCTCGATCGCCCGGAACAAGGGCGAGCGCGGCTCGCTCCACTCGCTGGGCCTGGACCCCCGCAGCTGGCTCGCGGAGGCGAAGGACGAGGGGCAGGAGGAGATCGCGGGCGTCAAGACGCGCCACATCTCGGGGACGCTCGACGTCGAGGCCGTGATGCGCAACCTCAACCAGTTCGTGCGCAAGTCCGGCTCGACGCTGGGAGACGCCACCGGCCAGACGCCGCCGCAGCCGCTCAGCAGGGCCGACATCCAGCAGGTGGGCGAGGTCGTGCACGACCCGACCTTCAATGTCTACGTGGGCGAGGACGACGGCATCATCCGGCGGGTTGCCGGCAAGATCGACTTCGACGTGCCCGACCAGAGCCGGCAGAGCCTCGGCGGAATCCAGTCCGGCTCGATCGAGTTCCAGGTCGAGTTCCAGAACGTGAACGGCAACCAGGCCATCGAGGCGCCCGCCCACGCGCGGCCGATCTCGACGCTCACGCGCTCGCTGGGCGGCGGCGGGACGCTGCCCGGCCTCGGCGCAGGCTCCGGTGGGACCTCCACGGTCCCGGGCGAGGTGAGCCCCGAGGCGCAGGACTTCCAGAAGTACAAGGACTGCCTCGACCAGGCGCGGCCCGAGGACACCGAGGCGCTGCAACGCTGCGCCGACCTGCTGGAGAGCCCCTGAACTTAAGGGGACTGTCCCTTCGGAAAACCCTCGACCACCCTCAAGGGGGCCTGATGCTTAGACGCGGGCGGGGTCCGTCTTCCGCAGGTCGCGCTCGGGGTCGATTCCCCAGCGTTCGGCCAACTCGGCCAGCTCCGCGCCGACCGCCCAGCGGTCCGGCCGCTCCTCACCCTCGTGGTCGGGCGTCGCGCCCTTCAGCAGCATCGAGCCGCGGTTGTCGCCCACCGCACGGATCTCGGCGACCTCGGCCTCGCTCAGCACGGGCGGTGCCGGGACGGCCGCGAGCTCCTCGCGCTTGCGCTCGATCGGCTTCGCGCCGGGACCGCTCTCCTGGATCAGCGTCGGCGCCACGCACTCAACGGGGCCGTGGGCGAGGTTCCACACGCACGCGAGCTGCAGCGGGGTGAGCCCGTGACGGTCGGCGATCGGGCGGATGCGCTCGAGCCGCTCCCTGCCCGCCTCGACCCAGCCCTCCGGCCGGAAGCCGCGGTGATCGTGGCGCTCGAAGGCGTGTCCCGGCAGCACGTCGTCATGGAATAGGCCGCCGTAGTCGACCACGCGCGTGATCACCTTCACGTCGTGGCGGGCGGCCGCGTCGAGGGCGAGCTCCCCGGGCCAGGGCTCGAAGGGGTTCAGGATCAGCATCGCCCAGTCGATCTGCTCGCCGTAGCGCTCGAAGCAGCCGATCACGTCGAGCGTGAACCCGTTGGCCGGCCCCGGCGCGACGCCGAGGGCGCCTGCCAGGCCTCCGTCGCGCAGCTCGCGGAGCGCCTCCCAGACCTCCGGCGATTCGAAGCCGCGCCGGTCCGGGTTGTGGAGCAGCAGGAGGTCGAAGAAGTCCACGCCGCAGCGCTCGAGGCTGCGCTCGACCGCCATGCGCAGGTAGTGGCGGTAGCCGTCGGGCCCGCGGAGGCGCGGGTCCGTGAAGCGCGGAAAGCCCTTCGCGCCGTCGCGTTCGCCCTCGTAGAAGTCGTGACCGACCGCGCCCACGATCGAGTAGTCCGCGCGCGCCACGCCGGCGAGGGCGCGACCGAGCATGGCGTCCGCCTCGCCCGCGCCGTAGGCGTCGGCCGTGATGACCGTGTCGATGCCGCTGCCCGGGTGCAGCAGCGCCTCCATGCGCTCCTCCGAGATCGGCTCACCGAAGCGCATGAAGCGCCCGCCGCTCCAGGTGCCGACTGCTACGTGGCTGAGCATGCCTTCACTCTAAGGTCCGGGGCCGTGGACCTCGAAGCAGTCGCCCCATGGGCAGCGCTGATCGTTGCGCTGATCTTCTTCCTGTGGCTCGATCTCCACTTCTTCGCGCGCGGGCGTGAGCCGAGCTTCAAGGAGGCGGCCTGGTGGTCGGTCGGATGGCTCGCCCTCAGCCTTCTCGCGGCGATTCCCGTCCTGATCCTCGAGGGCGCTAACGACGCGGTCACCTACACCACGGTGTACCTGATCGAACGCTCGCTCTCGCTCGACAACCTGTTCGTCTTCCTCCTGCTGTTCGCGTACTTCGGCGTGCCGTATGTGCATCGGCCGCGGCTGCTGTTCTTCGGCATCATCGCGGCGCTCGCGCTGCGCGGCATCTTCATCCTCGCCGGCGTCGCTGTGCTGGACCAGTTCCACTTCGTGGTCTACCTGCTCGGCGTGGGGCTGCTGGTCTTGGCGTACCGGGTGTTCCGGGGGGTCGAGGAGAGCGTCGACCCGGACCGCAACCTGATGGTGCGGCTGGTGCGGCGGGTGTGGCCGGTCACCGGCGAGTTCCACGGGGCACGCTGGTTCGTCCACAAGGAGGGGTCGCGGCGCCGGTACGCGACGCCGCTCTTCCTGTGCCTCGCCGCGATCGTGTTCGCCGACGTGGCGTTCGCGATCGACTCGATCCCCGCCGCGTTCGCCATCACGCGCGACCCGCTCCTGATCTGGATGGGCAACGTGTTCGCGCTGCTCGGCCTGCGTGCGCTGTTCGTGCTCGTTGAGAGCCTGATCGCGCGGTTCCGCTACCTCGACGAGACGATCGCGGTAGTGCTCGGTCTGGTGGGGGTGAAGTTGTTGGCGGAGGACCTGGTGAAGGTCGGCCCGGTGGCGAGCCTCGCCGTGATCGCGGTCGCGTTCACGATCGGGATAATCCTGTCGATCCGCGCCGATCGCCACGACCCCCGCGCCGAGGAGCACCGCGAGGAGCGCCGCGCCGAGGTGCACGCGCGGAGCGGCTTCTAGGCGACCGCCCGCTTATATTTCGGGACGCCGCGCGCCCGTGCGCGCGCCCGCCGGCGGGCTTCACGCCGACACGCTGCGGCGGCGGGCGAGCTGGCGCTCCAGCGCTGCGAGCCGCTCGTCCCACTGGGCGCCGACTTCGGCCATCCAGGCGAGCGCCTCGGACATCGGGGCCGGGGTGGGGCGGTAGAGCACCTCGCGGCCGTCGCGCCGCGTCGCCACGAGCCCGGCGGCCGCAAGCGTCCCGAGATGCTTTTGCACCGCCTGCCGGCTCACCGGCAGCTCGCGCGCCAGATCGGTGGCCGTGGCCTCGCCGCGCTCGCCGAGCGTCGCGTACAGCGAGCGCCGGGTGCCGTCGGAAAGCGCCGCGAAGACGGCGTCCGCCGGGTCGGCGGCCATCAGCGGCGCACCGTTCGGCGCCCGTCGCGTGTTGCCGCCGGCATCAGCGGCGCACCGTTCGGCGCCCGTCGCGTGTTGCCGCCGGCATCAGCGGCGCACCGTTCGGCGCCCGTCGCGTGTTGCCGCCGGCATCAGCGGCACACCGTTCGGCGCCCGTCGCGTGTTGCCGCCGGCATCAGCGCAGCGCGCCTGCCAGCACGCCCTCGGCCGATGCCACCGGGCCGGCTCCGCCCTCCATGCCGTCGAACTCGATCGCGAGGTCGCGGCCGTCGAGGATCGCGAGCGGTCGCGATTCCGTTACGCGGATGTGCGTCCCGACGTGCGTCTCGTCGAGATCGAGCTCGACGCGGGTGGCCTCGTCGCCGGGTGCGCTCCACCAGAACACAAGCCGGCGCGGCGCGTCGGCCTCCTCGACAAACCCGCTCCGCTCACCAGCGCGCACCTCACCGGCCTCACGAAGCTCGATCGTCGCGTCCTCGCCGAGCCACTCGGGCTCGGCGAGCGAGCGCCAGACATCGTCGGCCGGCTCCGGCACCGTCAGCTCGCGCTCAACCAGCTCGTCCATACCCGCCTCCGTGTTCGCGATTCGGAGCCATGTGCAACCAAACGGTTGCTATTCTCACTTGCAACCATGTGGTTGCACAGGTTAGCGGAATCGACCGGAACAGGAGAACGGAAATGCAGATCGGACGCGTCCACACTTCACTCGTGCCGATGGTCGTGGAGCAGACCTCTCGCGGCGAGCGCTCGTTCGACATCTACTCGCGGCTGCTGAACGAGCGGATCGTCTTCATCGGCCGCCCGATCGACGACGAGATCGCCAATCTCGTCGTCGCCCAGCTCGTCCACCTGGAGTCGGAGGACCCGGACAAGGACGTGTCCGTGTACGTGAACTCGCCGGGCGGCTCGCTGCACGCGGGGCTAGCGATCTACGACACGATTCAGTACATCCGCCCCGAGGTGCAGACGATCTGTTACGGGATGGCAATGTCGGCGGGCTCGCTGATCCTCGCCGGCGGCACGCCCGGCAAGCGGCTCACCCTGCCGAACGCGCGGATCCTGATCCACCAGCCGTCGTCCGGCTTTCAGGGCCAATCGTCCGACATCGAGATCCACGCGCGCGAGGTGCTCGAGCTGCGCCGCCTGCTGGAGGAGATCTACGCGCGGCACACGGGCAAGACGCCCGACGAGGTGCACGACGACATGGAGCGCGACCGCTTCTTCGGCGCCCAGGAGGCGGTCGACTATGGCCTGGTCGACCGGATAGTGACCGCGAGCGAGCTGCGGCGCGCGCCGTCCGGCTTCGCGGCGGCGGCGGCGGCGGTGGGGGGCGGCGGGTAACGGCGACCGTTTCAACGACGGCAATGGGGGGGTTGGGCCGGGGCCGCCCCCGCGGGGTTCCACGAGTTACCCGTCCTATAGGCGGTTAAGTGACCGAACGACCTTGGGGGACGGGCCTCCGGCGGGTAGAAGAAGCGCGTGCGCCCGCTCGCGCTGTTGCTGCTGATCGCGGTCGTCGCGCTCGCCGGGTGCGACTCCGGAGATCAGGGCGAGCCTCCCAAGCCGCGGGAGCGGCCCTCGCCCGCGATCACCCGGTCGGAGCTCGGCGACCATCTCGCCGCGCTTCAGCAGATCGCCGACGAGCACGGAGGCACGCGCGCGGCGGGCACGCCGGGCTACGACGCCTCGGCGGACTACGTGGAGGCGCGCCTGCGCGACGCCGGCTGGACCGTCGAGCGCCAGGAGGTGCCCTTCGGGTACTTCGAGCTCCGCGACGCGTCGCTCACCATCGACGGCCGCAGGCTCGTGCGCGCGAAGGAGTTTCAGGTCCTCACCTACTCGGGGTCCGGGAGCGCGGCGGGGCGGCTCAGGCGCTCGGGCTCGGGCTGCGCGCCGGCTGACTTCGCGACCCTCCAGGACGGCGAGATCCCGCTGGTCCAGCGCGGCGACTGCTTCTTCAGGCAGAAGGCCCGCAACGCAGAGCGGGCGGGCGCCCCGGCGCTCGTCGTCGCCGAGGACGTGCGCAGCCGGCGCGGGGTGCCGAGCGGGACACTGGCGATCCCCGGCATTCGGATCCCGGTCGTGCTGCTCTCGTCCCGCCCGCTCGCGGATGTCCGGGACTGGAGCACCGCGAGCGTCACGGTCGAGGCTAAGTCACGGGGCGGCCGCGCGGACAACGTAATCGCCGAGACGCCGGGCGGAAGGGACGACGCGGTGGTGATGGCCGGCGCGCATCTCGACTCCGTGCGCGGCGGCCCTGGCATCAACGACAACGGGAGCGGCGCGGCCACCCTGATCGAGGCCGCACAGGCGATCGGCCCCGACCCGCCGGGCGCCAAGGTGCGCGTCGCGTTCTGGGCGGCCGAGGAGCTCGGGCTGTACGGCTCGCGCCACTACGTGCGCTCGCTGGACCAAGCCGAGCGCCGCCGCATCCGCGCCTACGTCAACCTCGACATGGTCGGGTCGCCGAACCCCGTGCCGGAGGTGTACACGGACGGCGACGCGCGCATGGAGGCGGTGCTGCGCCGGGCGGTCGGCGGACGAGTGGGCGGGATCGTGGCAGGCCAGGCCTCGGACCACGCGTCCTTCGAGGCCGCGGGCATTCCGGTGAACGGCCTCTACACGGGCTCAACCGAGGCCGGACCGGGAGGCGGTCCGCGCGACCCCTGCTACCACCTGGCCTGCGACACGACGCGCAACGTCGACCGCGCCATGCTGCTTCGAATGGCCCGCGCCGCCGCCGAGGCGCTGAAGGAGCTGTCCGCCCAGACGCGCTAGCGGCCTATCGAAGCGCGGCGCGGGCGCGCTCCACCGCCGCGGCGGCGCCTGTGTTCCAGGGCTCGCCGTGGCCCACGAGCACGATCTGGGCGCCGCTGTCGGCGACCGCGGCGAGCGACTCCTGCGCTCGGGCGTCGCTCATGTTCATGCCCGGGGGCATGAGCTGGGGGCCGCGCCTGGATGTGACCGGGTTCAGCGTGCAGAGCGCGTCGCCCGCGAACAGCACGCCGCGGTCCTCCAGCAGCAGGGACGTGTGGCCGGGAGCGTGGCCGGGTGTCGGTATGGCGCGCGGGCGGCCCGGCACTTCGAGCACCTCGCCGTCTCGGTAGGTCTCGGCGCCCTCCACGCGCGGGGGCTTGAAGGCGCCTAGGCGGCCGAAGCGGATCAGGAGGCGCCACAGCGACGGCCGCCAGAGCTGTGACAGGAGGCGCGTCATCCGGGCGTCGCCACCCTTGGGTCCCGGCTCGCGCAGGGGCGCCTCGGCGTCCTCGTGCACGAGCACCCGCGCGCCCGCCGCCTGAAGCGCCGGAATCACGCCCGTGTGATCCGAGTCGGCATGGGTGAGCGCGACAGCCTCGACGTCGCCGAGGCCGAAGCCGATCGTGGCGAGATCGGCCTCGAGCGAGTCGGCGAAGCCCGGCACGCCGGCGTCGACGATCGTCAACCGCCCGTCGTCCTCGACGGCGTAGAAGTTGACGAGCTCGTCGCCGAGCCGCCAGACGCGATCCGCAACGGGTGCCATCACGCGTAGTAGAACACCAAGCCGAGGACCGCGTACAGCGACAGGAGCTGCACGCCCTCGAACCAGTTCGACTCGCCCTCCTGCGTGACCAAGTTCGCGATCAGCACCGCGAACACCAGGGCGCCCAGCTCGTAGCCGTTGAAGACGAGCGCCATCGGGGCGGGGCCGAAGACGAACGAGAGCAGCACGAGCACCGGCGCCACGAACAGCGCGACCTGGGCGCTCGAGCCAAGCGCGATGTTCACCGCGAGGTCCATCTTGTCCTTCGCCGCCACGAGGACCGCCACCCAGTGCTCGGCCGCGTTCCCGACGATCGCGACCACGAACACCCCGACGAAGAACTCCGACAGGCCGATGTCGTCCGAAGCGTCGCTGATGGAGCCGACGAGAATCTCGCTCATCACGCCGACCGCCACGGCGGCCAGTGCCAGGTAGAGCGCGGCGCGCGGGACGGGCCAGTGGTGCGTCTCCTCGTCCTCCTGCTCGCTGCCGTAGGGGTTGAACACCGCTCGGTGCGTCTTCAGCGAGAACCACAGGCCCGCGGCGTAGCTGGCGAGCAGCACGAACGACACGCCGAGCGAGAGATGCTCGAGCTCCGACCCGAAGTCGACCCGGTCCTCGCCGACGCGCGGCAGCCCGCCGCCGTGGATCAGCTGGAAGAGCGCCGGCGAGATCAGCGCGGCCAGGGCGAGCAGGAGCATGGCCGACTGCGCATTGGCCGCGGTCTGGCTGAAAGTCTGCTTCTCGCGCGACCAGCCGCCCGCGAGCATCGCGGCGCCCAGGACAAGCAGCACGTTGCCGATGATCGAGCCGACGATCGATGCCTTCACGACCTCCTGGAGGCCCTCGATCAGTGCGAAGAAGGCGATGATCAGCTCAGGCGCATTGCCGAACGTGACGTTGAGGAGCCCGCCGATCCCGGGGCCCGTGCGGGCGGCGATCGCCTCGGTCGCCTCGCCCATGATCGCCGCGCACGGGATCACGCCCAGCGCCGCCGTGCCGAACACGATCACGGGGCTCGCGTGCGCGAGCTCGACCGCGATCGCGATCGGAATGAAGACCCCCAGCCAGTGGACAGGACGCATGGCGGCGCGAACCGTACTGCGCAAGCACCGGGCGGTGCCCGGTGCGCCGCGATGTTGTCGTGGGTACAGTCGAGACGGAGGGTTGATCGACCACGTCAACAATTTGAAACTGCAGCACCTGGTCGAGCTCTCGAAGCTGGGCGATCGCTGCGCGGGCATCGAGGAGGAGATCGCGGGCTGGCTCGCGGAGCACGACGTCGTCTTCGCCGGTAACACGATCCCGTTCGTGCTCATGCCGCACTTCGTATCGCCCGGCCAGCTGCGCCGGGTGAAGCGCGCCGTGGCCTGCCTCTCCGCTGTGCTCGACCGCTTCTGCGACGCCTACGCCACCGACGAGCGCCTGCGCGAGGAGCTGGCGGTCCCGGCCGCCGAGGACGCGCTGATCCGCCTCGACCCCGGCTTCTCACAGCCGCTCCGGATCTGCCGGCTCGACGCCTTCCTCCAGGGCTACGACGTCAAGTTCCTGGAGTTCAACGCCGACTCGCCGGCGGGAATCGGCTACACCGACGTGCTGTACGAGGGTCTCCGCCGCGCAATCTCGCTCCCACGCGTCAGCGCGGAGTTCGAGACCTCGTACACGCCGATGCTGCCGGTCCTCGTCGAGACGCTCGTGTCGGCGTACCGCGAGCTCAGGGGCGAGCGGAGCGATCTCCCCGAGACCCCCCGGCTGGCGCTCGTGGACGTGGCCGGGAGCCCGTCGGTGCCCGAGTTCCGGATCATCTGCGCGGCGGCGAAGGAGGCCGGCGTCGAGGCGCTCCACGCGACGCTCGACGAGGTCGAGTACGACGGGTCGCTGCTGCGCGTCCAGGGTGAGCCGGTGCACCTCGTCTACCGGAGGGCTCTGCTCGAGGACCTGCCGGAGGGCGACCTGATCGCGGCGGCTCGCGACCGGCGCGCCGCCGTCGTGAACCCGTTCCGGGCGCGCGTCGCGAACAACAAGAAGCTGTTCGCGCTGCTCGCCGACCCGCGCTTCGCCCAGCTCGTGCAGGAGCCCGAACGGCAGGTGATCGCTGAGACGATTCCGTGGACCCGCGTGCTGCGCGAGGGCCGTGCGGCCTACGGCGACTGGGTCGTGGACCTGCTCGCGTTCGTGTCGGACAACCGCGAGCGGCTGGTGCTGAAGCCGGCGTCGGACTACGGCGGCCACGGCGTGTCGCTCGGGATGGAGACCTCGCAGGCCGACTGGGACCGGCTGATCGAGGAGCACGCGGGCAGCGGCGACTACGTGGTCCAGGAGTACGTGCCCGTGCCGGAGGAGATGTTCCCTACTGTTGAGGCCGGCCACGTGCACATGCGCCTGAAGCGGTTCAACATCAACCCCTTCGGGATCGGAGGCCGCTACGCCGGCATGATCACGCGGATCTCGGATCAGGCCGTGATCAACGTCTCCGCCGGCGGCGGGCTCTTGCCGAGCGTGGTTGGGAGACACCGCGAGCGACTGTTGGCAGAGGAGGAGAGGCCCGACGATGAGACCGCTTGGCTACGACGTTGACGACAACGCCACCCGGTTCTCCAACTACTTCCACGTGCTCCGCGAGCTCGTGCACTTCACGAACGGCTGGATGCCGCTCGAGCCGAGCTGGGAGCGCAAGTACGCGCTGGGCGATCACGTGCATGACGACGCGCGGGCGCTCACGAAGATCAAGCGCCGGCTGTACGAGCTGCGTCACCCGAGCGAGTACCCGGGCGCTCCGTCGTCGGAGCTGGCCGAGCTGCTCGACCGCATGGCGCGGGCGAGCAGCGCGGCCGAGTACCTGACGGTCGCCTACACCGAGGCGAAGCCCGCGCTGGTGCGGGCGATGCGCATCCACCTGGAGAACCTCGACCCGGTCGCGGACGAGCCCTCCCTCCGCCTCCTCACGCAGATCGTCGAGCGGCAGGAACGCCACACCGAAGGGCACGGGAGCTTCGACTCCGACATCGGCGCGCTTCCGGTCCAGCTCCGCACCGAGGCGCGCGAGCTGCGCATCCTGCCGCCGCTCGGAGAGCCGAGGCGCGACGAGTTCGTGGAGGTCACCGAGAGCGGCGACCCGTATCTCGCGCGGGAGCTGTACGTGAACGGCGCGGAGAACCACGTCCCGGTCGAGCGCGAGGAGCAGCAGCATTTCTTCCACGGCCTGATGGACGCGGAGCTGTCGGCGGCCGAGCTGATGGCGCGCAACTCGCACGAGCACCCCGAGATGCCGTGGGAGTTCCACGTCGACATGGCGCGCCAGAACTGGGACGAGGTGCGCCACGCGCGGCTGCACGACCTGCTGATGAAGGACGAGCTCGACTGCGCCTGGGGCGACTTCCCCGTCGGCTTCTCGTACTTCAAGTCGATCTACGCCTACGACCTGCTCGGGCGGCTCTGCCTCTTCAACGGCACGAGCGAGCAGAAGGCGATGTGGCGCCACTCGCACCGCCGGAAGACGCTGATGGAGCTCGGGCAGGAGCGCGTGGCGATGGTGTTCGACTACCTGCTGGCCGACGAGGTCCCGCACGTGCACAACGGCGTGCGCTGGGGCTCGTACCTGCTGGGCGGCAGCGAGCGCGCCTACCGGGACAAGGTTAGGGAGCTGCGCGAGGCGCTGGACGAGACGGGCGCGCCGGCCTAGATGTCGTCGATCTCCTCGTCGGCTTCCGGCGGCGCGTTCTCGTCCTCGTCGACGAAGTCGTCCTCCTCGTCGTCGAGCGAGGCGGCCCGGATTTCGGACGTGCGGCCGTCGCCGCCCTGGTAGGTGGCCTGGAAGGTCTCGAGCAGCTCGTCGCGGCGGGCTTCGTCCACGGGCACCTCGTCGGCGATCAGCACCCAGTCGGCGCCCTCGAACTCCTCCAGGTTGAAGATCTCGCCGTCGATCGAGGGTGAGTCGTCGACCACGACCATGATCTCGGTCTGCGGGTTGAGGTAACAGCCCGGGCGGAGGAGCACATCCTCGAGATCGAAGCGGCGTTCGTCGGCCATCAGGGCGCAGCCTATACCCGATCCCGGGGCTAATTCACCCCTCCAGGTCACGGAGTTGCCGATCGATCTCGGCCTCCACGTCGAGCGGCTCCTTGCCCTGGCGGAGCCGTCGCTCGTTGCGCGCGATCACGAGTTGTCGCACCTCCTCGCGGAGCACCGGATCGCCTGCTCCGGGGGCGGCCGAGGTGAGCGCCTCGAGCTCCGCCTCCACGTCGAGCGGTGACTCGCCGCGCGCTTCGCGGCGGTGCGACTTCGCCTCCAGCATCTGGCGGATCTCCTCCTGGGTCTCGGCGGGGCTTGCGGCAGGATCCTCGCGCCGCATCTCGAGATCGCTGCTCCCGAGCTTGCTGTAGATGCCGCCGCTGCCCCAGTAGGACACGGCCGCGGCGAGCACGGCCAGCACCGAAACCACGATCAGGATGACCCCGAACGCCTCCACGGAGATAGTTTGACCGGATGTGGAGGCGTCTACGCCGCCGGACCTTCGCGCCGAGCCGCCCGGCTGTCTATCCGGACCAGATCGGCCTGCTCGTGGTCACCGTCCTCGCTCTCGCGGGCGGTACCTATGTCGTCCTCCGTTTCCTCCTGTAACCTCAGGGTAAGTCGTTGACTGACGAGTCAATCAGAGGAGCATCAAGCAGTGGTCGACTTCACGCTTTCCGACGAGCAGAAGGACATTCGCCAGCTCGCCCACGACTTCGCCGAGAAGGAGATCCGGCCCGCCGCATGGGAGCTGGACAAGGACTCCACCTTCCCTGACGAGATCGTCAAGCAGGCCTGGGAGCTGGGCCTGATGAACAACCATATCCCTGAGGAGTACGGCGGCCCCGGCCTCGACTACCTCACCGGTTGTCTCATCGAGGAGGAGCTCGGGTGGGGCTGCTCGGGCATCGGCACGTCGCTGATGTGCAACGGCCTGGCCACGGCGCCGGTGATCCTCGGCGCGTCCGAGCAGGTCAAGAAGGAGTTCCTCGGCCGGCTCACCGAGGAGCCGAAGCTCGCGTCGTTCTGCCTTACGGAGCCGGATGCGGGCTCGGACGTGTCGGGCATGCGCACCACGGCGACGAAGAAGGGCGACAAGTACGTCATCAACGGGACCAAGTGCTTCATCACCAACGGCTCGCACGCCGACTGGTACACGGTCTACGCGAAGACCGACAAGGAGGCCGGCCACCGCGGGATCTCGGCGTTCGTCGTGCCGCGTGAGCTCGACGGCGTGACGGTCGACAAGAAGGAGGACAAGCTCGGCCAGCGCGCGTCCGACACGGCGATGATCTCGTTCAACGACGTGGAGATCCCCGCCGACTACATGATCGGCGAGGAGAACAAGGGCTTCAAGCTCGCGATGATGACGCTCGACCGGACGCGGCCGGGCGTGGCGGCGATGGCCGTCGGCATCGCGAACGCTGCCTTCGAGTTCGCCCGCGACTACGCCAAGGAGCGCGTGCAGTTCGGCGTGCCGATCGCGATGCACCAGGCGATCCAGTTCATGATCGCCGACATGGCGACCAAGGTCGAGGCGTCGCGGCTGCTCGTGTGGAAGTCGGCCGTCGAGCTCGACCAGGGCAAGCGCAACACGCTGATCAGCTCGCACGCGAAGCGCTTCGCCGCGGACACCGCGATGGAGGTGACCGTCGACGCCGTGCAGGTCTACGGCGGGTACGGCTTCATCAAGGAGTACCCCGTGGAGAAGCTGATGCGCGACGCCAAGATCATGCAGCTCTACGAGGGGACGTCGCAGATCCAGCGGCTCGTCATCGCGCGCGAGGTGCTCATGCCGCGGCGGGTGGAGGAGCCCGCGGCTGCGGCCGCGTAGTTAGAGGTAACAATGTCCGCCGGAGATGGCGGGCAAGAAGTCGCAGCGCGAGGCGGTTCGCGACACGGTCGCCCAGGCCGGGGGCATCGAGGAAGCGGTCGCCCCCGGGCGGCGGGCCCAGGATCCCTTCACCGGGGAGCTGCGCCGACGCGCGATCCTGCCGCTGCTGGTGCTGCATTTGATCAACGAAGGGCCCAGCTACGGCAATCAGCTCATGGAGCGGATCGGAGCGATGACGGCCGGGGTCCTGTCGGTCAATCCGAACACCATGTATCCCCTGCTGCGCGAGCTGGAGGGGCGGGGATTCATCGAGGGACAGTGGGAGCACCCGGAGCGACGCTCCCGTCGCTATTACGCGCTCACCGATTCCGGCCGCGAGGAGTATGCGCGGCTGGTCGAGGAGGTTCGGCCCTTCCTCGATTCGGTGAAGTCGTCGATAGACGAGATTGTGCATGAGGTCTACGGCCGGTGAGGCGCGCCAGCGCGCGCTCCTCATTGCCGCTGTCCCCATCCGAAGCCCTTCGGCTGTGGTCCGACGTCGAGCGCTGGCCGAGCTTCGTGGAGGGCTACGCGCGCCGCCTCGAGCTCACGGAAGCGTGGCCCGAGCCGGGCGGACGGGTCGTATGGGAATCGACGCCCGACGGCCGCGGACGCGTCACCGAAACCGTCCTGGAGAGCAGCCCCGACCGCTTCTCGACCCAGGTCTACGAGGCCGCCCTGGCGGGGACGCAGACGCTCCGGGCAATCCCGACGCACGACGGCAGCGAGGTGGAGCTGAGCCTCGAGTACAAGCTGGCGAAGTACGGCCCACTGCGCGGCCTGGCCGACGCCATCTTCATCCGCCGCGCACTACGGGACGCCCTCCGCCGCACCCTGTACCGCTTCTCCGTGGAAGCAGAAGAAGAGGCCCGCCTCACCTGACGACAATCCTGCCTAGGGTCCCTATACGGGCACATATCCAGGATCGTCGAACCGCCCGAGTAACGAACGCAGCTCCGCGAGCATGGGAGTTGGGTCCGACGTAACGTCGTCGTAGCTATAGCGGCGGAACTCGTCGCCCCGCGCCCGCGCTTCGCGCTCGCGCCGCCGGTCCTGCTCCCACGAGTAGCGCGAGTTGTGGAAGCGGTAACCGTCGAGCTCCACGGTCAGCCCGTGCTCGGGCCACCGGCAATCGACCCGGCGGCGGCCGGCGGGCCGGTTCGTAATCGGCAGCCGAAGCCCGTCCTCGCTCAGGACCTCGAGGAAGCGCGACTCGAGCGTGCTGAGGGTGACGCGAACATCGCCATGGATGACTCGGCGCAGCTTCCGCGCGCCCGGGGTCTGCGGCCGCTCCGCCAGGACGGCTTCGACCTGCGCCGGCGTGGTGCGGTAGCGGACCCCCGCCTCGTGGCAGGCACGCGCGAGGGCGTCGGCCGAAAGGACGGCGGCGATGTCGACCAGCGTGCGCGGCACCGTTGTGACCGGAATGCCCCGCAGGTGTGTGACGACTTGAGCATTGAGGAAACGGGATCGATGCGTTCTTACTCCCGCAATGCGTCGTTCCGTCCGTGCCGTCACCTCGGGCGGAGGAGCCGCGCCCTTCACCAGCCCGTGCAGATGCGCGGCTGCCATGCCACTCAGGACCGCCCCTTGCCCGCCGGCTAAGACGGCGGCCAGGTAGGTCGCCTGCGTGCTCGGCGCCCTGTGCCCCACGCGATAGACGCCGGGATGGACGCGGAGGAGGCCGCCGGCCCTCACGCGTCGGGCGATCTGCTTCCGAGTCAAACCGGCGCCGAGCAACTGCGATCGCGTAACAACTCCGTGCGCCGAGCTGGCGATTCGGTCGAGTTCCGATTCGACGGTCCTGCCTGGGGTCCCCATATGGGGTCCTAAGCAGGATCGTCCAAGAAATCGCCCCCGGTGGAGGCTTGGCTCAGGGCCGCTTAGGTAGCCTCCGCCGCCATGTTCGTCTTCAAAGCCGCCGTCGTCGGGGCCGGCACCATGGGTGGTGAGATCGCTCAGGTTGTTGCCTCGGCCGGCGTTCCGGTTGTCCTCAAGGACGTGAAGCAGGAGTTCGTCGCCACGGGGCTCGAGAAGGCTCGCCAGGTGACCGACGCTCAGCTCGGCAGCCTCGTCAGCAAGGAGAAGATCACCCAGGAGGTTGCCGACTCGCAGCGCGAGGAGATCCTCGGGCGCATCGCCGGGACCATCGACTACGACGGCTTCGGGGACGTGGACTTCGTCATCGAGGCGGTGCCGGAGCGCATGGAGATCAAGCGGTCGGTCTTCGCCGAGCTGGACGAGGTCACGCCCGGCCACGCCATTCTCGCGTCGAACACCTCGTCGCTGTCGATCACGGAGATGGGGGAGGCCACGCTGCGTCCCGACAAGGTCGTCGGCTTCCACTTCTTCTACCCGGCCTCGATGATGCGCCTGATCGAGGTCATCGAGGGGGACGACACCTCCGACGAGACGCTTCAGGCGGCGGCGAACTTCGCCCAGGCGATCCGCAAGACGGCCGTGCGCTGCGGCGAGGTGCCCGGCTTCGTGGTCAACCGGGTGCTCACGGCGGCGATGTCCGAGGTCTGGCGGGTCACCGAGGAGGAGGACCTCGACGTGAAGGAGGTGGACAAGGCGATTCAGGAGTCGGGCACCGTGCCGATGGGGCCCTACTACCTCACCGATCTGCTGGGTCTAGACACCGTGCTCCGCGTGGCCGTCCACCTCCGCGAGTCATACGGGGGGCGGTTCTACGTGTCCTCGCGCATGAAGGAACTGGTGGAGGCGGGGAACCTCGGCCAGAAGACCGGGAAGGGGTTCTATGAGCACGGCTAGCGCGTCGGGCCTTCAGACGATCGTCGACCGAATGGGTCTGAAGACCCTGGTCGAGTCCTGTCTCGTGCTCGAGGAGGGCGTGGCCGCCGCCAAGGACATCGAGGTCGGGATGATGATGGGGGCCGGGGTCCTCCCGGGCCCGTTCACCCGCGCCGACGAGGCCGGCCTCGACACGATCCTGGCGCAGCTCGAACGAGCTCAGGCCGAGTGGGGCGACGCCTTCGAGCCGCCCACGGTGCTCAAGCGCCTCGTCGGGCAGGGCCGGCTCGGAAAGAAGACCGGCCAGGGGTTCTTCCCGTATCCGCAGCCGGACGCCGGCGACCAGCCCGAGACGGTCCTGCTCGAAACCCGCGGCGACATAGCGATCGCCTGGCTGAATCGGCCGCCGGCGAATCCGCTCTCGCCGCAGGCCGTGCGCGATCTCATCGACGTATGGGAGTCCATCGACGGCAAGGTCCGGGCGCTCGTGATCGCCTCGTCGAACATCTTCACCTTCAGCGCAGGCGCCGACATCAAGGAGTTCGGCAAATCGTCCGAAGCCGAGGGCGCTCAGCTGGTCGAGGACGCCCACCGGTTCATGCGCGGGATGGAGCAGTCGTCGACGGCGACCATCGCGGCGGTCAACTCGATCGCCCTCGGCGGCGGCTGCGAGCTGGCGATGGCATGCGATTTCAGGATCGCCGCCGAGTCGGCGACGTTCGGCCAGCCGGAGATCAACCTCGGGATCATCCCGGGCTTCGGCGGAACCCAACGGCTGCCGCGGCTCGTGGGCGAGTCGAAGGCGCTCGAGATGAACCTCACCGGCGACCCGATCGATGCCTACGAGGCGCACCGCGTGGGGCTGGCGAACCAGGTGGTCCCCGACCACGAGCTATTCGACACGGCTCTGTCCTGGGCGCGCAAGCTCGCGGGGCAGGCGCCGCTTGCGATCGAGGGGATCAAGCGGCGCTCGGCACGGCCCGACCTGGACGAGGGGCTCCGGACCGAAGCCGAGGGGTTCGCCCGTGCCTTCCGGTCCGAGGACGCCAAGGAGGGCATCTCCGCCTTCCTTACCAAGCGGCGGCCCAAGTTCCAGGGCAAGTGAGAGCGGTCTCGACCGAGGCCCAGCAGGTCGCCGACCTGCTGCGTCAGGCGCGCCGCGCCGTCGTCCTGACCGGGGCCGGGATCTCGGTGCCGTCCGGCATCCCCGACTTCCGCTCGCCCGGCACGGGGCTGTGGGAGAACGTCGACCCCATGGAGGTCGCGCACATCGACGCCTGGCGACGCGATCCGGACCGGTTCTGGAGCTTCTACGGGCAGCGCTTCGCGACGCTGGTCGACAAACAGCCGAACGAGGCGCACCGCGCCGTGGCGGAGCTCGAGCGGCGGGGACTCGTGCGCGCCGTGATCACCCAGAACATCGACCGGCTGCACCGCCTCGCCGGGACGCAGCGACTCATCGAGGTGCACGGCTCGATCGACCAGAGCGTCTGCATGCGGTGCGGCGGGAGGGTGCCCATCGCCCGCGTGGTGGAGCTGCTGGCGGCCCGCGACGGCGCCCCGTTGTGCGAGGCATGCGTCGCGCCGCTGAAGCCCGACGTCGTGCTATTCGGCGAGCTGCTTCCGGAGCGAGCGCTGGCGGAGGCCCAGGCGCACGCGTTGGCCGCCGACCTGATGGTCTGCGTGGGCTCCTCGCTCGAGGTCTACCCGGTGGCCGGGCTGCCGGCGATGACGCACGGCGCGGGCGGCCGTCTCGTCCTGATCACGCAGGGCCCGACGCCCTACGACGGGGATGCCGAGGTCAAGCTGGACGGCGACGTCGTAACAGAATTGACCGCAGTGCTCGCCGCGCTCTAGGCGCCGATCGCCGCCGAACGACGGCAGTGACGGCTGACCACGCCGGGGTTAGGCGCTTCGTGTACCGAGGCGGGTACATAACTCGCCTAACGCCCCAGGCGCCGCCTCTTCAGTGCCGACTCCATAGCCGCCACGGCCTCCGCCAGCGCCGCCGCACTGTCGCCGGGCAGCTCTCCGCGCAGCGCCGCGTTCGCGGCGGCCGCGATCGCATCGCGGTGGCCCGCGAGCGACCCCCCCGCTGGGCCCGAGTCCGGCGACGCCAGTCCCGCCGCCAGGAGCGCCTCGATCGCCACCCTCGCCTGCAGGGCCGCCTCGGCCACCCGCCCGGCGTTCAGGTCCGCCCGCGCCCGAAGCACCAGCTCCTCCGCCGGCAGCACCTCCTCGCGGCCGCCGAGCAGTGCCGCAAAGCGCTCCTCCGGCGCCTCCATCGAGCGCCGGGAACGCCTCCGGCTCGAGCGCGGGAGCTCCACGCAGTCGGCGAACCGCCCTTCGGCCACCTCTGCACCGCTTCCGTAACCGATTCGCAGCACGAGCGCACGATCCGGAGACACTTCGGTGACGTAGGGGTCCGCCGTCGCAACGCGGTGGGCGTGGAGCCCGCGGTTCAGCACCAGCGTCGCCGCGGCGACCTCCTCATCGAGGTCCGTGCCGGACAGCCATGCCGCGGCGTCGGAGCCGGAAGGGAAGGGCGTGGCGCGCACGACCGTCGCACGCGACGTCGGGACCGGCTCCGGCTCGGCGGACGCCACGGTTCTCGCCCGCCCGCGGCCGGACAGGAAGCGCCGTTCCGGCGCGCCGAGGGTCGTCAGCACGAGCACGCTCTCGACGAGCGCGTCGGCCGAGGGACGGACAAGGTAGCTGCCGTCCGGCGGGCCGAGCAGGAACCCGAACTCGAGCTGGACGAAGCCGAACGGGCCTTCGGTGCTCGTGGCCCTACTCGCCGACGTGGGCTCTGCTGGCGCGCTTCTTCTTCGCCGGCAGCGCGTACTTGGAGGGCTCGGTCGGAACGACCGGGTTCTCGATCTCACCTAGGCGGGAGATGAGGTTGGACCACTGGCCGGGCTCGAGCACCGCGAGGGCCTGCTTGCCGAGCTTCTTGTTCGCCCCGAACATCGGCTGGAAGCCCACGTGGACGTGGTCGTTGTGGTCGGCCATCGCGAGAGTGGCTCCGCCCATCTCGAGCAGCGAGATGATCTGGTGCGGCGCCATCGTGCCCTGCAGCTGTGTGAGGCGGCGGACCGTCTGCTCGGCTATGCCTCCCGGATCCTGGTGGCCGAGGATCGGGATGCCATTGACGGCGGCGATGTCGACCGCGTTGCCCGAGGAGTGCTCGGAGACGTTGCCCGAGCTCGTGTAGTAGCCGTGGCCGCACTTGAGCGCGGTGACCGTGGGGTTGAGCCCCGACTCGGCGAGGTACTCGAGCGTGGCGAGCACGCGGCGGTCGATCTGGCCGGAGCGGATGTCCTCGCGGCCGCACTCGTAGATGTCGATGCGCTCGTCGGAGAGGACGCGCCTCTCGAGCAGCGGCTTCGGCAGCAGCAGGATCTGGCCGATCGACATGGCGCCCGCGCCGTCCTTGCCGTAGAGCACGTTACGGCCTGAGGCGCGGTAGATCGCCGTGGCCTCGAGCAGCTTCCAGCCGTCGAGGATCGGCTTCGGGTCGATGTTCGGAGCGCCGCGGCCGGCGGGGCGGATCGCGAAGTCAACGTGCGGCGCCAGGCCGGGCACCGTGCGGCCGATGTGCCCGAGGATGGTGCCGCCGATCACCCGCGAGCCCTTCTTCAGCGGGCGGAGTCGCACCTTCGAGGGGTCGAGGCCGAACGGGCGAGAGAAGTAGTTCTTGTACGTCTCGTACTTGCCGCTCCTGCGCGCCTCCGAGTCGAGCTGCTGCTCGAGTCCGCCGGACTCGCGGGCGCCCGGCATGTCCGGGTGCGCGAACAGGCGCTCCTTGATCGGCGCGGAAGCCTTGGCCTTGCGGGCCGGCACGTCGCCGCCGCGGTCCTTCGCCTTGCCGGTGTCGGACGAGTCGAGCTGACGCCCGGCGGAGGCGGGCTGGTCGGGCGCGGGGTCGGCCGAGTTCGCGGCGAGGGCGGTGGCGCTGCGCTTCGGGTCCGTCGCGTCGCGCTTGGGCACCGGGTACACGCGCGCGATCTCGCCGAGGTGCGCGTAGGTGTAGCGGTTCCCGTAGACGTCCTGGAGCACGACGTGGCGGCCGAGCTTCTTGTTGCGGCCGATCTTCTTGATGACGCCGTCGTTCACGGCGACGACCGGCGCGCCCTGCTTGGCGAAGATGTCGATGCTGCGACGCGAGTCGTCCGACTCGACGACGTTCGCTGCGTTCTCACCGCGCTTCACGCGCTTCATCAGGTCCTGCTCGGCGATGTCGTCCGCATAACGCGCGCGAGCGTAGACAGGGAAGCGGCCCTCGGTGAGCCCGGTGAGCGAGCCGATCACGTCGGCCGGCACGCCCGCGATCAGGCGCGCACGGAGGAGGACGGAGTCGACGTACCAGTCGGCATGGTTGTAGGCGAAGATCGCGCGGCGGACATCCTGCTCGTAGCCGGCCGCCTTCAGGTAGCGGGCGGCGGCGAAGATCGCGTCAACCGGGTTGTACGGATCCTTGCGGCCGTCCTTGTTCCCGTCCGTCCCGTACATCTTCCAGGTGGAGGGCATGAACTGCATCCAGCCAAGGGCGCCGGCCGAGGACACGTTCAGGTTGCGGCCGTAATCGGTCTCGATCTCGTTGATGGCCGCGAGGACCTCCCAGCGGATCCCGTACTCGATGCCCGCGGCCTGGTAGATCGACAGGAGGAACGGCGGCACCCGGAACTTCTGGATGACGAAGTTGGGGACCCCGGTGGCGGTGGAGGGACCGGGGAGGACGTCCATGAAGCCCGGGTTGCTCGGGGTGGGCAGGCCGTCGGGCTGACGGAGCGGCGTGCGCCGACCCGTGCGCTTGGCCCGGTCAGCCTCATGCTTTGCTCGAGCCTTTGGGTCGCCGGTGAGGTCGCCGCTCGTGCCCGTCCGCTCCTGGACGCGCCGGCCGGAGCTCGTCTGCTCCTGGGCCGAGCCGCCGCTGGAGGTCGGGCCGCTCGTGCCACCCGTGCCACCCGTGCCACCGGTGTCGCCCGTTCCCGGCTGGGTCGTGGGGGCGGGCGCGGGCGCAGTTGGCGTGGTCGGCGCCGTTGGGGTGGTGGGTGTGGTGGGCGCGGGGACGGGCGTGCCGGGCAGCTGGATGTCGTTGAGACTCGTGTCCGGCGGCACGTCGACCTGCACCGGGACCACCTCGCCGCTGGCGAGCCGCACGTACACCGTCTGGGTCTGAGCGACAGCCGGGAAGGTCAGCGCGGTGAATGCGCCCGCCGCAAGAAGACCGGCAGCAAGCAGGAGCGTGAAAACGCGCTTCTTCATCCGTGCTCTTCCTGGCCCTCCCTCGGGACGCCGCAGATCCCCGCGCGCCGACGCGCGCGAGGTTCCACCACCTGCTGCGGGATGAACGCTACTTGAGGGCTTTGTGCTCTGCAACGGGGAACCGTGGGATCGGGACGAGCCGCTTGCTCGCACGTTGTATCGACCGCCCCTGCCCATAACTTCAACATCGCCCTCCCGCGATCTGGACACCCCATCACGCACCCCGTGTGCTGTCCAGGTGACCGAATTGTTCCTCGGAGTGGCTTTACCAAACGTAGGTAAAGCTCAAGTTGAGGGTTAGAGTAGGACCTGAGGGCTCTCATGGGGGTGATGTGGGCGTTCGGTCGACCGGTCGGCTCCCGTTCGCGTGATGTACCCTGCCGCGCGATGGAGGCATCCCAGGAACATGGCTTCGTGGATCGACTCTCGCGGCAGGGGGAGGAGGTGCTCGGCAAGATCGCCGAAGAGCTGATCTCAAACCCGGTGATCAATGCCGCAATCGCGCGGGCGTTCGAGGCCCGGGAGAAGGCGTTCCAGGCCCAGGAGGCCGCGATGGGCGCGCTGAACCTGCCCTCGGCGGGCGACGTTGAGCGCGTGACGCGCCGGCTGCGCTCGCTCTCGCAGCGGCTCGAGGGGATCGAGGACGCGATCGACCGCCTCGACGAGCGCGTCGCGGCTCCGGCTGCCGCCGCAGGCGACGACCGCCTGGGCAGGATCGAGTCGCGACTCGACGAGGTCGCGCAGGACATATCCGCCCTGGCCGCGCTGCTCGCCCCCGGCGGCGAGCCGATGCCGCGCGCACAGGAGCGCCTCACCGTCACCGACTCCTGACGGCCGCGTAGCCGGCCTCGCCGATACGCAGGCCGAGTTCCACGACGTCGGCCGGGCTCAGTCGGCCGGCGCCGTTCGAGCCGGGGACATCGCTCACACCGAGCACGCAGGCGGCTGCCACGCCCCGGCGGGCGGCCACCTGGAGGACCGTCGCCGCCTCCATCTCGACCGCGACCGCGCCCCGGTCAAGCCATCCGGCCGCCGCGTCGGTGCGTGGGTCGTAGAACAGGTCGCTGCTCGCGACCGTGACCGGCCGGGCCCCGGCCTGGACCAGCCGGGCCAGCAGGACCGCGTCCGGCTCGAGCGGGACCTCCGCGCCGAGCGCGGCGCTTGTCCCGTCCGCCGGCAGCACCGCCTCGGCGGCGAGCAGCGTGCCGAGCGCGACGGTCGGATCGAGCGCGCCGCAGGTGCCGATCCGGACCAGCGTGGTCGCGCCGAGCGCGATCAGCTCCTCGCAGACGATGGCGGCGCTGGGGCCGCCCATGCCGGTCGCCTGGACCGTGAGCAGCCCGCCATCGGAGGCGGTGCCCGTGTAGCCCCATAGTCCACGCGCGTGATTGAACATCCGAGCAGGCGGGTCGAGCAGCGCCTGAGCCACCGCAAGCGCGCGGGCCGGGTCGCCCGGCAGTAGGACGCGCTCGGCCAGCTCCGCGGCCGGCCGAATGTGGTTGGGGCGGACGTGGTGCTCCAGCGCCAAGAGCGGCGGAGAGTAGTGGGTAACCTGCGGACCCATGGCCAAGCCCGCCGACAATCTCCGCGAGGCCGTCGAGCGCACCGTCGAGGCCACGATGGGGTCGGCTGAGCGGAGCCGCTCGGCCGCTCAGGGCGCCCTGGACGACCTGGTCGACTCGGTCGAGGAGCTGCGGAGGGGGGCGGAGAAGCGGCTGTCGCGCGGCCGAAAGTCGATGACGGATGCGATCGAGGGCCGCCGCCCGGCGAGCTACGACGACATCAAAGAGGTGCGCGCCGAGCTCCGCGCGATCGGCCGGCGCCTCGAGCGGATCGAGGAGCGGCTCCCGAAGCGCCGCTCCACGGGTGGCTCTTCGAAGCGCGCGAGCGGCTCTTCGAAGGGCACCAGCAAGTCCTAGTGTCCGGGCGCCGGGTGCTGATCACCGGCGTGGGCAGCCACGTGGGGAGCCTCCTTGCGCAGCGCCTCGAGGCCGACCGGGAGGTCGAGCACGTGGCCGGGCTCGACACCCGGCGGCCGAAGGTGGAGCTCGAGCGGACGGAGTTCATCGAGGCGGACATCCGCGATCCCCAGATCGCCCGGGTGATCCCGCGGACGGGCGTCGACACGCTAGTGCACGAGCAGATCGTCAGGCAGCCCGGACCGATGTCACCTCTTGCGATGCACGACGTGAACGTGATCGGCACCCTCCAGCTGCTCGCGGCCTGCGAGCGCGTGCCGACGCTTCGCACGATCGTCGTGCGAGGCTCCGCGGGCATCTACGGCGCGGAGCCGCACGCGCCGCAGTTCTTCAGGGAGGAGATGGCGGCGATGTTCCCGCTCCGCACCCGCTTCCAGCGCGACGTCGCCGAGATCGAAAACTACTTCGAGACCTACGCCCGCCGGCACCCCGGCGTGAGCTGCACGATGCTGCGCTACCAGCCCGCCATCGGCCGCGGCCTTCCTACGCAGATCACCCGGTACCTGAGCCAGCCGGTCTGTCCGACGTTCATGGGCTTCGACCCGCGCATCCAGCTGGTGGACATCGAGGACGCGCTCGAGGCCCTGGTCGCCGCCGTGCGGAACCCGGTGCGCGGGCCGGTGAACGTGGCCGGGCCCGGCACGATCGGCCTCGCCCGAATGATCCGGCTGGCCGGCCGCCGCTCGCTGCCGATCGCGGCGCCGCTGTTCGGCGCCTTCATGTCCGCCGGCCGGCGGCTCGGCCTCGACATGCAGTCGGACGATTTCCAGCGGCTCCTCCGCTACGGCCGCGGCGTGGACACGCGGCGGCTCACCGAGGAGGTCGGCTACACCCCCCGGGGCTCCACGGTCGACGCGGTCGCGGCGTGGGCGGGCGCGCAGGCGCAGGTGGCGGCGTGATAACCGCGACCGCGATCGACTTCATGCGCCGGCTGCGCGCGGGGCTCGACTCCGGGCTCGAACTGCCCGAGGCGCTCACGTGCGGGGCGACCGCGCTCCCGCGCGACGCCCGCGAGACGGTCGGCCGGATCGTCGAGCGCCTACAGGGCGACTACTCGGAGGACGAGTGGGGCTTCGACGAGAGCTTCACGGAGCTGGTCGAGCCCTTCTTCGCGTTCCTATACGACTCCTGGTGGCGGGTGAGGGTGGCCGGCACGGAGCGCGTGCCCACCCACGGCCGGGCCCTCCTCACCGCGAACCATGCGGGCATCCTGCCATGGGACGCCACGATGATCTCGATGGCGATCCTGCGCGAGCATCCGCTGCCGCGCTACCCACGCTTCCTCGTCCTCGACTGGGCGTTCGACCTGCCGTGGATCTCGGCGGGCATGCGCAAGGTCGGCGGTGTCGTGGCCTCGCCGTTCAACGCCATGCGCCTCCTCGAGCAGGACCACCTCGTGGCCGTGTTCCCCGAGGGCGTCAAGGGCACCGGCAAGCCCTACTCGGAGCGCTACCGGCTGCAGCGCTTCGGCCGCGGCGGCTTCGTGGAGATCGCGCTCCGCACGGGAGCGCCGATCGTGCCGGTGGCGGTCGTCGGGAGCGAGGAGATCTACCCCAAGCTCGCCGACCTGCCCGCCGTGGCTCGTCTGATCGGAGCGCCCTACTTCCCGGTCACGCCGACCTTCCCGCTGCTCGGCCCGCTCGGGGTCGTGCCGCTTCCATCCAAATGGCGGATCGAGTTCCTCGACCCGATCGAGACGGCATCGTACGGGCCCGAGGGCGCGGATGACCGCGCGCTAGTCCTGGAGCTTTCCGAACGGGTTCGGGATCAGATCCAGCAGGCGCTCTATGCAAACCTCGTGCGCCGGGGTCCTGCCTTCATCTAGCGCGAGCGTCGCCGCTTCATAGAACGGGTCAACTCGGCCGATATCGGAAGGTGATGCGTTTTCTCGCCGTCCTGACGGCGGCCATTCTGCTGTCACTGCTTCCAGGCGCGGCCTCGGCCGCGACGGGCGACCCCTGGGTCGCCTACGTGGCGAACTCGGTCGTGACGAAGCAGTCGGCACCGGCGCCGGTCATCCTGAGGGCCGACCCCGCCACCGGCGGGCTCGCCGAGATTTCACGCAACGGCCCGAAGGGCGATCTCTTCCGCCACCCCTACGACCTCGCGGTTGCCGCCGACGGCAGCCTGCTCGTGGCGGACATGGGCGCATATGCGACCAGCACGGACCGGACGCCCGACGGGCGCATAATCCGGGTCGACCCGGTCACCGGGCACCAGTCGCTCGTCACCGCCGGCCAGCACCTCGTCGACCCGGCCGGCCTGACGATCGGGCCGGACGGCCTCGTCTACGTCGTGGAGAACGTGGGGACGACCGGCACGCCGGCGGTGGTGAGCGTGAACCCCGCGACCGGCGCGCAGAGCGTCGTGACCGAGGGCGGTGAGCTCTGTTACCCGTTCGGCATCGCACGCGAGGCGAACGGCTCGCTGCTCGTGACGAGCTACGGCGACTTCAGCGACGGCACCACGGTTATCGACTGCTCGTACGACTTCGGCGCCCTGGTGCGGATCGACCTGAGGACCAAGGCGCAGTCGGTCCTGTCGCGGAACGCGCCCGAGTGGGGCAACCTCTTCCGCAACCCACTCGGCGTAACGGTCGACCCCGGAGGCCGGATTCTGATGGTGAACCAGAACGGCGGCATCGCGCTCGTCGCCGTGGACCCGGACACTGGAGTGCAGGACGCCGAGACGCCCAACACGGGCACGGACAGGATCGTCGTCCCCCAGCGCCCGGCCGTGACGCCCGACGGCGACGCGCTCCTGAGCGACTTCACGCTGGACGACCTCGAGGGCGGCCTCGTGTCGGTGAACCTCGCCACCGGCGCGCAGAGCATTCTGCGCCAGGACCGCCAGCTGTTCAACAACCCGCTCGGCGTGGCGGTCGTGGCGAACCGGCCACCGGTACCCGCGCTCACGGCCACGCCCGCCGTGGTCGCCGCGGGGAAGCAGGTCAGCTTCGACGCATCGGGCTCCGCCGACCCCGAGGGCCTCAAAGTGCGCTACGAGTGGGACCTCGACGGCAACGGGAGCTTCGAGACGGCGGGCGGGACGACGCCAAGTATCACGCGCGCCTATGCGGGCGCGACGACCCTCACCGCGCGCGTCCGGGTGAGCGATCCGCACGGGGCGTCCGCGGTGGCGGGCGCGCCGGTCCGGGTCGACTCGATCCGCCCCGTCTTGAGCGCGCTCGCGGTACACCGCCGTTCGATCACCTACCGCTTGTCGGAGCAGGCGCGAGTAAGGATTCAGCTGCAACGCCGCGCGAGGGGGCGCTGGCATGCCGTCCGCACGCTGCGCCAGAACGGCCTCGCCGGAAAGAACCGGCTGCGGATCGGCGTCCGCGCCCGCGCCGCGGGGCGGCCGCGTCGCCTCCGCTACCGAGCCGAGGCGTACGCCGTCGACGCGGTGGGGAACCGCTCGCGACCGGTTCGCCTGCGCGTGTCCGCGGCCGCCGCCAGGCGCATTCAGCGCCGCTGATCGCTTGCCCCGCCTCGCCCGCTTAGAAGTGCACGCCCCGGAGCAGGTACGCCATGGCGACCGCCTCCGTCGACATCTCGCCGTCCTGCTTCTTCTCGTCGGCCGGCGCCGGCTTCCGGTCGCCGTCCTTCTTCCTCTTGGCGGCTGACGAGTCGGGGAAGAGGTTGTACGCGGTGTTGAGGACGATGTCGACGGTCTTCGGCGAGATCGCGTAGAGCACCTCGCCGAAGGTCCCGAGCCGCGAGGCCATCCGCTTCGGCTTGTCGATCATGGCGTCGCAGAGCATCTGCGCGGCCTCGTCCGGCGTGAGCGTCGGGAAGGCCTTGTAGATGTCGGTCGGCTCGATCATCGGCGTGCGCACGAGCGGCATGTAGACGGTCGTGAACTTGACGTTGTCCTGGACCACCTCGGGCGCGGTGCAGCGCGAGAAGGCGTCGAGCGCCGACTTCGAGGCGACGTAGGCCGAGAAGCGCGGCGTGTTCGTCTGCACGCCGATCGAGCTCACGTTGACGATATGGCCGGACTTGCGCTTGCGCATCCCCGGCAGGAAGGCGAGGATCAGCTTGAGCGCGCCGAAGTAGTTCAGCTGCATCGTTCTCTCGAAGTCGTGGAAGCGATCGTAGGACCGCTCCACCGAGCGGCGGATCGAGCGCCCGGCGTTGTTCACGAGCACGTCCACGCCGCCGTGCGCCTCGAGCACCTCCGCGGCGAGCCGGTCGATGTCGTCCATGTCCGACAAATCGGCCGGGTGGACGTGCGCGCTTCCGCCGGTCTCCTCGATCTGCGACGCGAGCTCCTCCAGCTTCTCGCGCGTGCGTGAGACCAGGATCACCTCCCCGCCGGCCTCGCCGACCTTCAGCGCCGTCTCCCAGCCGATGCCGCTCGAGGCGCCCGTGATCAGCACCTTCTTGCCCTTGATGGAGCTCGTCAGCGAGCGCTCGCGGAACAGGTCCGGGTCGAGGTTCCGCTCCCAGTAGTCCCACAGGCGGGGCGCGTAGGTCGAGAGCGGCGGCACCGCTATGCCGGTGCCGCTGAGGGCGCGCTGCGCGTCGCGCGCGTCGAACGTGCAGCGGAAGTCCCGGTTCTCCATCGCCTCCGGCGGGACGCCCAGGTCGTGGAAGAGCTGGTGCCTGATCCGCCTGACGGTCGGCAGCGCCTTGATCCCAGCGCGCACCTGCTTCGGGACCACGTTCGTCATGTTCTGGTCGATCCGCATGGCGAACTGCGGCGCGTGCGCGGCCTTGGCGAACTCGTTGAGCCCCTGGCCGACGGTCATCGGCTCCGGGTTGACCAGGTGGAAAGTGTCCCCGGGCAGGTCGTCGTCCGGCAGGTGGCCGATGTGGTCCATCGCGCGCGCGACGAAGTCCACCGGGACGAAGTTCGTCTGGCCGCCCTCCGGGCCGGCCAGCGGGAACCACTCGGGAAGCGCGTGGCGAAGCCTCTGGAGCAGCTTGAAGAAGTAGTAGGGACCGTCGATCTTGTCCATCTCGCCGGTCTCCGAGTGGCCCACGACGAGGCCCGGCCGGTAGATCAGCGTCTTCGCTTCGACGCCCTCCCGTACGAGCCGCTCGGCCTCGTACTTCGTCCGGTGGTAGTGGTGGGGCAGCTTCTGCCCCTCGTCGAACATGTCCTCCTGGAACACGCCCTTGTAGCTGCCCGCCACGGCGATCGAGCTGACGTGGTGGAAGCGCCCCACGTCGTGCGAGTCGGCGAACTCGATGACGTGCTTCGTGCCCTCGACGTTCGCCCGCTCCGACGCCTCCTCGTCGGCCTCCACGTCGTACACGGCCGCGAGGTGGAAGAGCTGGTCGATCTTCTCGTCGAAGCCCTCGATTCCCAGCCCGGGCTTGGAGAGGTCGCCCGTCACCGGCTGAATGCGACCCTCGGGCGCGTCCAGCCGCTGCGCCAGCGCGTCGAGCTTGCCCCTCGAGCCCTCTCTCACCAGCGCGTAGATGGTGCCCTCGCGCTTCAACAGCTCGGCCACGAGGTGCCTGCCGATGAAGCCGGTCGCGCCGGTGACGAAATAGCTCAAAGATCCTCCCAAGACGTGTGCCTGCGGAGTTTATGTTGACGCGCGGCCCCGGGCGCGCAACACTTCGCACCAAGTTTGTAGAGACCGGTTGGCGCGTGCCGTCGCCGGCCTACGAGGCGGGCCGTGTGCCCGCACGCAGCGGCGGAGTGAACCCTTCCACTCCGCCGTTGCTTTCGGAATGCCATCGCTGTGCACCGGGCACCGCCCGGTGCTTGCGCACGAACGGTAAAACGTGGTGTTGCCGTGGCTGAGACTTTCTCATTGAAGGACGCCGCCGAGCGGGTAGGCGTCTCGCCGGGAACCCTGCGCCGCTGGGCGCGCGAGGGCGTGGTCCCGGAGGTGGACGGCACCGGCGAGTGGACCACCGCGGCGGTGGCGCATGCACGGATCGTGGCCCGGCTTCGCGAGCGCGGGCACAAGCTCGAGCAGATCAAGCAGGCCGGCGAGCGGGGACGGCTCGCCTACGGCTACATCGAGGACATGTTCGGCGCCGACGAGGCGAGGCACTCGCTCGACGAGGCGAGCGACCTGACCGGGCTCGAGGCCGCGCTCATCGAGCGCTTCTGGACGAGCCTCGGGCTTCCCGCGGCGGAGCTCGACGAGCTCACCGACGAGGACGTCCAGGCGCTCCAGTACGTGGCGGCCGTCCTCGGGGCGGGCTTCCCGCTCGTCGCCTTCCTCCAGCTGTGCCGGGTCTACGGGCAGGCGCTGTCCCAGATCGCGGACGCCGAGGTGCGGGTCTTCCACCTCTACGTGCACGAGCCGTTGATCCGCGAGGGCGTCCCGGGGCTTCAGATGGCGGAGGAGATGGAGGACCTTGCGCGCGACCTGCTTCCGCTCGCGTCGCCGATGATGGACTACGTCCACCAGCGCTTCCTCCGGCACTTCGTCGAGCAGGACGTGGTGGGCCACATGGAGTCGGAGCTCGAGGACGAGGACGTGGACCTGGGACGCATCCGCGTGGCGATCGCCTTCGCGGACCTCGCCGGCTATACGCGCTTCACCGAGGAGGAGGGCGAGGAGGAGGCACTGTCGTCGGTCGAGCGCTTCGTCGAAGGGGTCACCAACACGCTGCCCGGGGACGCGCGCGTCGTGAAGACGATCGGCGACGAGGTGATGGTGGTAGGCCAGGATGTCGGCGCGCTTGTGGACTGGGCGGTGGGCTTCACGTCGCTGTTCGAGGAGCGCCCGGAGCCGCGCATCGGCGTGCACCTCGGGACGACGCTCTACCGCGACGGCGACTACTTCGGGCGGGACGTGAACCTCACGTCGCGGGTGGTCGCCCGCGCCCGCGGCGGCGAGGTGCTCGTGACCGACTCGGTGGTGGATGCCGTGTCGGGCTCGCCGCACCTGAGCTTCGAGCCGATCGGCCAGGTGAAGCTGAAGGGCTTCGACCAGCCGCGTCAGCTGTGCCGGGCCGTGCGGCGGGACGAATGAGCGAGCGCGCCCTGGAGGCCGCACGCGAGAGCGGGCTGATCCGGCCGGGCGCGCCGCTGCTCGTGATGGTGTCGGGCGGCGGCGACTCGGTGGCGCTCCTGGACATCGCCGATCGTCTCGGCGGCTCGCTCACGGCGCTCCATGTCAACTACGGTCTCCGCGAGGATTCCGCGCTCGACCAGGCGCTCGTCGAGCAGCTCTGCAGCGGGCGCAACATCCCGCTCTCGGTCGAGTCCGTCGGGCTCGGCAGCGAGGGCAATCTGCAGGATCGTGCGCGGACTGCCCGCTACGCGCTCGCCGAGGAGCTGGCGGAGGGCGACTACGCCGCCGCCCACACCGCCTCGGACCAGGCCGAGACGGTCCTCTATCGGCTGGCCGTCTCGCCCGGCTCGCGGGCGCTCCACGGGATGGCGCCGCGGCGCGGGCGTCTGGTGCGACCGCTGCTCGCCGTGACGCGCGAAGAGGTGCGCGACTACCTGCGCGGCCGCGGGCTGGAATGGCGCGAGGACCCCTCGAACGCCGACCGGCGCTTCGCGCGCGCACGCGTGCGCCACGACGTGCTGGACGCGCTGCGCGAGCTGTCCCCGGTGGTCGACCAGACGATCGCCGAGACGGCACGCCAGCTGCGCGACGAGGCCGAGGTGTTGGACGCCGCGGTCAACGAGGCGTTGAAGGAGCTCGGCGGTGGCCCCGCGATCGCAATCGACGCACTGCTCGAGTACCCGCCCGCCCTGCAGCGACTGGTCCTGCGGCGGCTCGCAGGCAATCGTCCGGTCCCGGAATCCGTCTTGGACCTGGATGAGCGGGGCACCAAGGCACTCGACCTGGGCGACGGGCTTCGGGCCGTGTCCGAGTACGGAACGCTCCGCTTCACCCGCAGCCCAGGCGCCGAACCTCCCGCACCCGTTCAGTTGGCCGTGCCCGGCCGCGCGCGCTTCGGCGACTGGGAGGTGGAAGCCCGGCTGGACGCCCCGGGCGACGTCTCCGTAACGGACCTGGGCGCTGCCGTGACGGTCCGCGCATGGCGCGACGGCGACCGGATGCGCCCGGCCGGCCTCGGCGGCTCGAAGTCGCTCCAGGACCTTTTCACCGACCGAAAGGTCCCGCGCGCCCTGCGCCGGACGCTGCCGGTGATCGAGGCCCACGGCGAGATCGTGTGGGTGGCGGGAGTGGCGGTCGACGAGCGCTTCGCGGCGTCGGAAGGTGAGCCGGGGGCGGTTGGCCTGAGCGCGCGGTCGGTTGCGAGCGGCGGCGGCTAGCGAGGCCTTACGACAGCGGTGAAGGGGTGGCGATCCGCGCCGTGCCGGGGTCCTGGACGCTTTTGTCATATCGACGAAGAATCGACCCAGGCCCGACCTCGATGCCCGTCGTTCGCCGATCGCGACCCGCCCGGCTCGCGGTGCTCCGGGCGCCGGCGTCAGGTCGCCCTACTGCGTCCCGAAGACCCGGTCGCCCGCGTCTCCCAGGCCGGGACGTATGTAGGCGTTCTCGTCCAGCTCGCGGTCGATCGCGGCGGTCCAGATCGGCACGTCGGGATGTGCCTTCTCCATCGCCTCCACGCCCTCGGGTGCCACCACGAGGCAGACCAGGGAAATGCGGCGGGCGCCCGCCGCCTTGAGCTTGTCGGCGGCGTGTACCGCGCTCCCGCCGGTGGCGAGCATCGGGTCGACCACGAACACGTGCGCCTCCGCGAGCTTCGGCGGTAGGCGCTCGTAGTAGTCGACCGGCCGGTGCTCCTCCTCGTCCCGGTAGACGCCCACGTGGCCCACGCGCGCGCCGGGCAGTAGTCGCAGGAAGCCGTCGACCATGCCGAGCCCGGCTCGTAGCACGGGCACGATCGTGATCTCGGTGGGGAGACGGCTGCCGGTGGTCGGCTCGAGCGGGGTGTCGATGCTCACCTCGGTCACGGGCAGGTCGCGGGCTGCCTCGACGGCGAGGATCGCCGAGGCCTCGAACAGCGCCTGGCGGAACTCGCCGTGACCTGTGGAGCGGTCGCGCATGACGGTCAGCCGGTCGGCGAGAACGGGATGCTCGACGATCACAAGACCCTGAGGCATGGGTGCGACGATAACCTCGCGAGGCCCTTGGATGTCTCCATGCGCAACATCGAGCTGAAGGCGCGCGACCCTGACCCGGCCCGCACGCTCGACCGCGCGCTCGCGATCGGCGCCGAGGACATCGGCGAGATCAGGCAGCGCGACACCTATTTCGCCGGCGCCCGCGACCGGCTCAAGCTGCGCGAGCAGGAGACCGACGGGCCGCCTCTGTTCGACGAGCTCATCGAGTACTCGCGAGCCGACTCCACCGAGGCCCGCACGAGCACATACCGCCGCGTGCCCGTCGCGGATGCCGCACCGTTACGCGAGGCGCTCGACTCCGCGTATGGAGCAGACGTGACCGTTACGAAGCGGCGAAGGGTGCTGCTGTGGGAGGGGGTGCGGATCCATCTCGACGAGGTCGACGGCCTGGGGAGCTATCTCGAGATCGAGGCGCTCGCCGATTCGGAGTCCGACCTGACCGAGGAGCGCGAGAAGGTCGAGCGGCTCCGACACGAGCTCGGGATAGAGGAGGCCGACCTGGTCGCGACGAGCTACGCGGACCTCGTCCGGTACGTGAGCACGCCGGCTGAGACGGGGGTCGGTGCGGCGGGCACTGGCGGCGCGGAAGCCACGCGGAATGGCAGCGCTACCGAAGCAGCCGGCGCAGCCGGTGCGCGCGCCCTCGGTGGGGAAGCCGCTGGGGTGGGCGCCGGCGCGGAAGGGTCGGGGGACCGTATCGCGGGGGCCGCCGACGCCGACCCGGCCGAGGAGCTGCTTCGCGCCGCCGACGCCGACTCGGCCGAGGAGCTGCTTCGCGCCGCCGACGCCGTCATGCGGACCGCGCATGTTCCCTACTCGCACTTCCCCGTCGGGGCGGCTGTTCGCGGCGCCGACGGGCGGGTCTACGCGGGCTCGAACGTCGAGAACGCCGCCTACCCACAGGGACAGTGTGCGGAGACGTCCGCGATCGGGGTTCTGGTCGCGGCCGGGCAGACGGAGATCACCGAGGTCGCGGTCGTCGCGGAGCGCGCGGAGATGTGCCCCCCATGCGGCGGCTGCCGGCAGCGGCTTGCGGAGTTCGCGAAGCCCGACACGCCGGTGCATCTCGGCAGGCCCGGCGGGCCGCGTCGCACCACGACGGTTGGCGAGCTGCTTCCGCTCGCGTTCGAGTTCGAGCCGCCCGGATGAGCGCCGATCCGGCTGCCGTGCGGGGCGCGCACCGGGAGGCCGCGTCCGTGATGACCGAGCGCTCGGGTCTCCGCCCGCGCGTCGGGATCGTGCTGGGCTCTGGGCTCGGCGCCGTGGCGGACGCCGTGAAGGACGCGACCGTGATCGACTACGCCGACCTGCCCGGCTTCCCGCGACCGACCGTCGCCGGGCACGGCGGCCGGGCTGTGCTGGGCCGCATCGGGGACGTGCCGGTCGCCGTGCTCCAGGGTCGCGCGCACGTGTATGAGGGCGCCGACCTCGACGCCATCCGCACTCCGATCCGCGCCCTGCGCTCCGCCGACGCCGAGATCCTCGTGCTGACCAACGCGGCCGGGTCGCTCCGCCCTGAGGTCGGCTCGGGGCAGCTCATGCTGATCACCGATCACATCAACATGAGCGGCGTCAACGTCCTGGCCGGGCCGAACGACGACGAGATCGGTCCCCGCTTCCCGAGCCTCCTCGACGCCTACGACCCCGAGCTGCGCGAGCGGCTGCGCGCCGCGGCCGCCGAGCTCGGCACCGATTTGGCCGAGGGCGTGTACCTGGGCGTTGCCGGCCCGGCCTTCGAGACGCCTGCCGAGATCCGCGCCTTCGCGAAGCTCGGCGCCGACGCGGTCGGGATGTCGACCGTTCACGAAACCGCGGTCGCGCGTCACGCAGGACTGCGCGTGGCGGCGGTCTCCGCCATCACGAACCTCGCCGAGGGGATGGGCGACGAGCCGCTCAGCCACGAGCAGACGCTCCGGGACGCACACCGCGCCGCGGACGCGCTGGCGCCGCTGCTGGTTCGGTTCGTCGAGGACCTCGCCGAGTGAGCCGCGAGGCGCCTTGCGGCCGCCGGCGCGCCGCCGTCGACCTCGCGAACGGAGCCGTGCGGGCGTGACCTACGTGCCGGACCTCATCCGCATCAAGCGCGACGGCGGCGCGCTCGAGGACGAGCAGATCCGCGAGCTCGTCGACGGCATCGCGGACGGCACGGTCAGCGATGCACAGGTTGGTGCCCTCGCCATGGCGATAGTGCTCAACGGGATGACGCCTGCCGAGCGGATCGCGCTCACCGGAGCCATGCGGGACTCCGGCGACGTCCTCGACTGGTCGAACGCGGGCCTGTCGGGACCCGTCCTCGACAAGCACTCGACGGGCGGGGTCGGGGACAAGGTGAGCCTGCTGCTCCCCCCGATCGTGGCGGCGTGCGGGGGAGCCGTCCCGATGATCTCGGGCCGCGGCCTCGGCCATACCGGCGGGACGCTCGACAAGCTCGAGTCGATCCCCGGCTACGAAACCACGCCGGACCCGCACAGGTTTCGCCAGGCCGTGGCGAGCGCGGGCGCCGCCATCGTCGGCCAGACGGGCCGCCTCGCGCCGGCGGACCGCCGCCTCTACGCGATCCGCGACGCCACCGGGACGGTCGAGTCCATCCCGCTGATCGTCGCGTCGATCCTCTCGAAGAAGCTCGCCGCGGGGCTCGACGCGCTCGTCATGGACGTCAAGGTCGGCTCGGGAGCGTTCTTCACGAACCGCGAGGAGACCGAGGAGCTCGCGCGCGGGATAGTCGAGGTGGCCACCGGCAACGGGCTCCGCACCACGGCGATCCTCACCGACATGGACCGCGTGCTCGGTCGGACGGCCGGCAACGCCGTCGAGGTGCACGAGTCGGTCGAGCACCTGACCGGCGCCGCGAGCGACGAGCGCCTCCGCGAGATCACCCTCGCCCTCAGCGCCGAGCTGCTCGTGCTCGGCGGCCTCCAGCCGGACGCGGCCGCCGCCCGCCAGGCCGCCGAGCAGGCCCTCGACGGCGGCGCCGCGGCCGAGCGCTTCGCGGCGATGGTCACGGAGCTCGGTGGCCCAGCCGACCTCCTGGAGGCGCCCGGTCGCCATCTGCGCGTGGCTCCCGTCACCGTGGCGGCCGAGCCGGAGGAGGGCGGCACGGTGTCAAGCGTCGACGTCCGCGCGGTGGGCCTCGCGGTGGTCGCGCTCGGTGGAGGCCGGACAAAGGAGACGGACCGCGTCGATCACTCGGTGGGGCTGACCGAGATAGCGGCGCCGGGCGAGGAGGTCGCGCCCGGGGCTCGCCCGCTCGCTCAGGTTCATGCGCGGGATGTTGAGTCGGCGCTCCGCGCGGTGGCCGCACTGCGCGACGCCTACCGGCTCGGCGACGCCGCCGCGGACTCACCGCCGCCGGTGCTCGAGGTGATGAGGTGAGGGGGCTGGGGGAAGCCGGCCGTGCTCGAGGTCATGCGGTTAGCTCGACCGACGGCGGGGTCCCCAAGGTCGAGCTCCACGTGCACCTCGAGGGCTCCGCTCCGCCCGACCTCATCCGGCGCATCGCGGAGCGCAACGGGCTCGAGCTGCCCGGGGGCCTCCTCGCCGCGCCCGACCGCTTCGCGTACCGCGACTTCCTCGATTTCCTCGACACCTACGACAAGGCGGCGAGCGTCATCCGCACCGCGGAGGACTACCGCGACATCACCTACGAGTACCTGATGCGATGCGCGGGCGAGGGGACCATCTACGTCGAGCTAACCGCCTCGCCCGACCACGCCCGGCTCGTCGGGCTCACCGACGACGAGCACATCGACGGCATCGCGCGCGGCATCGACGACGCACGCCGCGACGCGGGGATCGAGGGCCGCATCCTGATCTCGTGCGTGCGCAACTTCGGCGTCGAGCCCGCCCTGCGCGTCTCACGCTACGCCGCAGAGCGCACGCATCCCTACATCGTCGGGTTCTCGATGGCCGGCGACGAGGAGAACTATCCGCCCGCCGCCTACGCCGACGCCTTCCGGATCGCCGCGGACGCCGGCCTCGGCTGCACCGTTCACGCGGGCGAGTGGGCCGGCCCCGAGAGCGTGCGCGGCGGCCTCGAGCTGCCGGTGAGCCGCATCGGCCACGGGGTTCGCTCGATCGAGGACCCCGAGCTCGTGGAGGAGCTCGCCGAGCGCGGCATCTACCTCGAATGCTGCCCAACGAGCAACGTCGTGCTCGGCATCTACCCGACCTACGGCGAGCACCCGCTCCCCAGGCTCGCGGCCGCCGGCGTCAGGGTCACGCTGGGGTCGGACGATCCGCCCTACTTCGGCGCCTCGATCGGCGGCGAGTACCAGATCTGCCGCGAGCACTTCGGCTTCGGCGACGACGAACTGCGCGAAATCACGCGCACCGCCATAGAGGCCGCGTTCTGCGAAGAAGCGCTCAAACAGCGGTTAATCGAAACTGTGTAGGGTGGCGAAGTTCGTGACTCAACGAGGAGACTGAACCGTGCCCAAGCCCTTCCGTTTCTTGCTACTCGCGCTGCTTGCCGCGCTCGCACTCGGGGTCGCCGCCTGCGGCGACGATGACGACAGCGGCGGAGGCGGAAGCACCTCGACGTCCGAGGGCAAGTCGATCAAGGCCGGCGTAGTGACCGACATCGGCGGCCTGAACGACCGCTCCTTCAACTTTCTTGCGAACAAGGGCCTCGAGGACGCGGAGTCGCAGCTCGGAGTCCAGGGCCGCGTCCTGCTCTCGAAGTCGAACGCCGACTACGTCCCGAACCTGAGCACGCTCGGCCAGCAGCAGTACAACATGATCGTTTCCGTCGGCTTCCGCATGGGAGACGCGACGAACACTGTTGCCGGCAAGTTCCCGAACTCAAACTTCGCCATCGTGGACTTCTCGGCAACCGCGCTGAAGGACAAGCCGCAGAACGTGCAGGGGCTCCTCTTCAAGGAGCAGGAGGCGGGATACCTCGTTGGCTACCTGGCCGGGCTCTGGGCCAAGGACAACAACGCGAAGGCGATCTCGAGCGTCGGCGGCGAGAAGATTCCCCCTGTGGACCACTACATCGCGGGCTACCGGGCCGGCGCGAAGGCCGCGAACCCCGGCATCCAGGTCCTGAACGGCTACTCGCAGGACTTCGTCGACCAGGCGAAGTGCAAGGAGATCGCGCTCAACCAGATCGCCCAGGGCGCCAAGGTCGTCTTCCAGGTGGCCGGGCAGTGCGGGCTCGGTGCGCTCGACGCCGCCAAGGAGAAGGGCGTCCAGGGGATCGGCGTGGACGCCGACCAGTCCTACCTCGGCCCGCACATCCTCACCTCGGCCCTGAAGAAGGTCGACGTGGCCGTGCTCGACGCGATCAAGCGTGATCAGGACGGCAAGTTCAAGGGCGGCACCGACGTGATCGCCACCGTGAAGAACGGCGGGGTGGGCATCGGCAAGATCAGCCCCGAGGGTCAGAAGTACGCCGCCCAGATCAAGAAGATCCAGGACGACATCGCCTCCGGCAAGATCAGCAAAATCCCCGACACGGTCAAGTAGCCAGGAGTGCAGTCCGAAGCACCCGCTCTCGAACTACGCGGAATCACGAAGAGGTTCGGTCCGGTCGTCGCCAACGACCGGATCGACTTCGATCTCCGCCCGGGTGAGGTTCATGCTCTGCTCGGCGAGAACGGGGCGGGCAAGTCGACGCTGATGTCGATCCTCTACGGGCTCTACAGCCCGGACGAGGGCGAGATCCGCGTCAACGGAGAGCCGGTCGAGGTCGACTCGCCCTCCAGGGCGATCGACCTCGGCATCGGCATGGTCCACCAGCACTTCATGCTCGTGCCGGTGATGACGGTGACCGAGAACATCGTGCTCGGCGAGGAGCCGACGCGCGGCGCGCTGCTTGACACGCGCGAGGGCGCTCGGCGGGTGAAGGAGCTGTCCGACCGCTACGGCCTCGCCGTGGACCCCGACGCCGTGATCGAGCAGGTGTCCGTGGGGATGCAGCAGCGGGTAGAGATCCTGAAGACGCTCTACCGCGACGCCCGCATCCTCATTCTCGACGAGCCGACGGCCGTCCTGACGGCGCAGGAGAGCCACGAGCTCTTCGAGGTGCTGCGCGCGCTGACGAAGGACGGCGTGTCGATCGTCTTCATCAGCCACAAACTGAACGAGGTGCTCGAGATATCGGAGCGCGTGACCGTGCTCCGCCGCGGGAAGCGGATCGACACGGTGCCCACTGAGGGGGCCACCGAGGAGAGTCTCGCGCGGCTGATGGTCGGGCGCGAGGTTCTGCTCAGAGTCGAAAAGGAGACGGCCAAGCCCGGCGAGCCGATGCTCGAGGTGGAGACCCTCCGCGTGCGCGACCAGCGCGGGCTCGACGCCGTTAAGGACGTGTCGCTCGCTGTTCGCGGCGGCGAGGTCGTGGCGATTGCCGGTGTGGATGGCAATGGCCAGCTCGAGCTGGTGCAAGCGATTGCCGGGGTGGTCGTGCCCGACACCGGCCGTGTGTCCATCGCCGGACAGGACGTCTCTGGGCAGGGCGTTCGCGCCACCACGGAGGCCGGCGTGGCGCACATCCCCGAGGATCGCCAGCTCTGCGGCCTCGTGCTCGACTTCACGCTGGCCGAGAACCTCGCGCTGCGCGAGTATCGCAACCCGCCAATCTCGAACCGCGGCCTGCTCTCAGTCGGCGGTATGACCGAGCGGGCGCGTGTGCTGCTCAGGGAGTACGACGTGCGCGGCGGTGACCCCGGCACGCTCGCGAGCGCCCTTTCCGGAGGGAACCAGCAGAAGGTCGCGGTGGCCCGCGAGATTGCCAGCAACCCGAAGCTGCTGATCGCGCACCAGCCGACGCGTGGGCTGGACGTGGGAGCCATCGAGTTCGTGCACCGGCGGCTGCTCGAGGAGCGCGACAGGGGGCGGGGGATCCTGCTGGTGTCACTCGAGTTCGAGGAGATCCGCGCTCTGGCTGACCGGATTCTCGTCATGTACGAGGGCGAGATCGTGGCGGAGTTCCCGCCCGACGTTTCCGAGGAAGAGCTCGGCGTGGCGATGACGGGCGGCCGCGGGGGCGGCCGGGCGGCGGCTTGAGCGCCACCGAGGACCCGGGAGCCGTAGCCACCACACCGGCCTCGCGGCTGGCCGCGTACGTCCGCGGCGGCGGCGTGATCGTCCCCCTGCTGACCACCCTGCTCGCCTTCATCGCCGGTGGGCTCGTGATGCTGTTAACGGGCAAGGACCCGATCGCGACCTACGAGGCGATCTGGAAGGGGACCGGGCTCCAGTGGCTGTTCCCCTGGACCACGGGGGCTGATCGCGACCTCGCGGCGACGAACCTCCAGCAGACGCTGATCATCACGACGCCGCTGATCCTGACCGGCCTCGCGGTGGCGTTCGCGTTCCGCGCCGGGCTGTTCAACATCGGCGGCAACGGCCAGTACATCATGGGTTCGATCGCGGCCGTCTGGGTGGGCTCGTCGTTCGCCGACATGCCGAGCGTCCTCCACATCGTGCTGGCGATCCTCGCGGCCTGCGCCGCCGGCGCGCTCTGGGCGGGGATCGCCGGGGTCCTGAAGGCCACGACCGGCGCCCACGAGGTGATCAGCACGATCATGCTGAACTGGATCGCCGTCTGGGTGGGGGTGTGGCTGTTTTCGCAGGGTGGCCCGCTTCAGAACGACGCCGAGAAGTCGCTCCCGGTCTCGAATGACATTGTCGAGGGCGCGAAGCTGCCGGTGTTCTGGGGCGACCCGGTGCTGCAGGGCCTCCACATCGGACTGTTCATCGCACTCTTCGCCGTAGTCGTGTTCTGGATCCTGCTGAACCGATCGACGATCGGCTACGAGGTTCGGGCGGTCGGCTTCAACCCTGAGGCAGCGCGCTACAGCGGCATGAACGTGGGCAAGAACTACATCTTCGTGATGGCGGTGTGCGGTGTGTTCGCCGGGCTGGCGGGTGCGATGGACATCCTGGGTTGGCAGTTCCGGATCGCGACGGTCGACATCCAGATCACGTTGATCGGGTTCTTCGGGATCGCCGTGGCGCTGCTGGGCCGCAACACGGCGGTCGGCACGGTCGCTGCGGCATTGCTGTTCGGCGCGCTCCTCAGCGGCACGTCGCAGCGAAACCTCGACCCGGCGATCTTCGAGCCGTCGCTCGCCCAGAACCTCACCTACATCATTCAGGGCCTCGTCATCCTGATCGTAAGCGCCGACGTGATCGTGCTCGGGCTTATCCGGCGCGGGCGCGGGGTCATGAAACGCGGCACCCCACCGCCGGCGGTCGCGGCGGCCCGCACGGAGTCGGAGCGGTGAGCGCATCGACGATCGCCGCCTCGCGAGTGGGCATCTCGGCGCGGACGGCGGCCTGGGCCGGAATCGTGCTCGGCGTGCTGGGGGCGTACGTCGCCCTGCCGCCGCTCATGATCCGGACGCCCGTGGTGTCGCTCCTGCTGGCCGCCGCGGGAGTGGCCGCCGGCTACTACGCCACACGCGAGGGCCAGCGGCGCCTCGGGTGGATCGCGGTGGCGATCTCCGTCCTGGGAGCGATCCTCGCGCTGATCTTCGTGAGGTCGGGCGAGAGCAATCTCGAGCGTGTCTTCGTATGGTCCGCTCTCACCGCAGGAATGCTTCGCTTCGCGACGCCGCTCATCTTCGGCGCGATGGGTGGGATCCTGTCCGAGCGAAGCGGCGTCATAAACATCGGGCTCGAGGGCATGATGCTCATGGGCGCCTTCTTCGGCATCTACGGCTCCGACCTCACCGGCTCGTGGGTCGGCGGCATCCTGATCGGCCTGCTCGCGGGCGCCGCGCTGGGCCTCGTCCACGCATTTGTCTCGATCCAGCTGCGCGCGGACCAGGTGGTGAGCGGCACCGGGATCAACATTCTGGCCCTCGGGATCACCGGATACGTATTCATCTACCACTACGGCTCGCAGGGCACGCCCGCGGAGGTCTCACGGGTGCCGGACGTGACGCTGCCCGGGATCCAGGACATCGGCTTCATCGGCGACGCGATCGGCAAGACGAACCTGCTTACCTGGGCCGCGCTCCTGCTCGTTCCGCTGCTCAGCCTTTTCCTGTTCCGGACGCGCGGCGGCCTGCGGCTCCGGTCCGTCGGCGAGAAGCCGCGCGCAGCCGACACGGTGGGCTTGCCGGTGATCCGCACTCGGTACCTCGCGGTGATCGCGTCAGGCGCGCTCGCGGCAGCCGGTGGCGCATACCTCTCAATCGGCCTGCTGGGCTCGTTCAGCGAGAACATGACGGCGGGGCGCGGGTTCATCGCGCTCGCGGCGGTGATCTTCGGGGGCTGGCGGCCCTGGGGCGCGCTCGCCGGGGCCTGCCTGTTCGGCTTCTCGACCGCGCTCGCGCAGCGGCTGCCCGCGTTCTCGGGGTCCACGGCCGTCCTCTTCCAGGCGCTGCCGTACGTACTGACCCTGGTCGTGGTGGCCGGCGTCATTGGCCGTTCCCGACCGCCCGCCGCAATCGGCGTGCCCTACGTGAAGGAGTAGCTCTTGGTCGTCTCGAGGCTGATCCTCACCAGCCCCACCGACGAGCACACGGGGCGGCTGAGCGACGAGGTCGAGCTCTACCAGCGCACGTACAACACGCTGCTCCGCTCGAGCGGCGAGACGCACCTGCGCGTCCTGGAGCCGGCGCACCGCGCGATGGGGTCGAGCCTCCACCCGCTAGCCGACAGCGACGACCCGGACCTGGGCGCCTTCCTTTACGCGATCCGCCGCATGCCGGACTCGGTGGCCGACCACGCGCAGCTCGTGATCTTCGGCCAGGAGTGGGAGGTGTTCTCGAAGAACGGCATCTCGATCAGGGATTGGGAAGAGGTGGACGCTCCCGCCCGGCGCCGCCGCTGGTACGACGCCGGCGACGGGAGGCACGCAATCCTGATCGCGAGCGCCTCCGACGTCGACGACCTGATCCCCACGCTCGTGGCTTTCCAGATCGAGTGGAACAAGCTGCGCGTGCGGCAGCGGGCCGCCGGCTGGCCACCGCCGGATCATGACCCCGCGCCCGAGGAGTGCGCCGAGGCGCTCGGCGGCACGGCGGACGACTGGGCACGCCTCCGCGGCGCATGGGGTGAGCGCTTCCTGCCGCGCCTGAAGCTGATCGCGGACCAGCGCATGAACCTGCGCGTACGCATGCTTGGCGGCACGCAGGTGGGCTATGCGCGGATTACGCGCCGCTGGTGGCAACCGGTGCACGGCGCACTCGCAGAGCAGCACCTGGGCGACCGGCCTCTCTACTTCGTCAGCTCGAACACGCACAGCATCGTGAACATCGCGACCGGCGTCGCGCGCCAGCGCGAGGAAGCGCTCGTGACGTTCGTGGAGGAGGACCTGCCCGAGGACGACATCCTCCGCTCCGAGCTCGAGGCGTTCCGCGAGGGCCGCACCGAGGGCTCGTGGGAGAACTTCCTCTACTTCGTGGCGCGGCTGTACTTCGACTCGCACGGCCAGGAGGGCCGTGAGGCGCGCCGGCGCTCGGAGGCGGAGTGCGGGGTGACGCACCTTCGGAGCACGACGGCGCTGCGCGTCCCGGCGCAGGTCATCCCGCTCTCGAGGCTGCAGCCCGAGCGGATGGACCCGCGCCTGGGCAACGTGCGCGCGGACGCCCTGGCCGCCGCCGATGGCGCGATCGTGAACATCGACTATCCGCTCGGTGTGGCTGCCTACAACATCCTGCGCGAGGTGGCCGTGAACAGCTCGACGCTCCGCGGCGTGTACGTACTGGGCAAGGCGGCGACTCTGAACGCGGACGTCGGAGACGTGATGCTCTCGACCGTCGTCCACGACGAGCACTCCGGCTCGACGTACTGGCTCGACAACGCCTTCAGCGTGGACGACATCGCGCCCGACCTGCGGTTCGGCAGCGGCCTCGACAACCAGCGCGCCGTCACGGTGAAGAGCACCTTCCTACAGAACCGCTCCTACCTCGACTTCTATTACCGCGAGGCGTTCACGGTCGTCGAGATGGAGGCCGGCCCGTATTGCGACGCGATCTATGAGATCGCCGACGCCGACCGCCACCCGGTGAACGAGGCGGTGAACTTCTCGAAGCTGCCGGTCGACTTCGGGATCATCCACTACGCCTCTGACACGCCTTACACGCAGGCGCGCACGCTGGGCGCCCGCGGCCTGAGCTACTACGGCATGGACTCGACCTACGCGTCGTCGCTGGCGATCCTGCGCCGCGTGCTGCGGCTCGAGGGCGTGCTGGACTAGCGCGCGCGGCGCCCGCCATGAAATCGGGCGCCCGCGGGCTTACCCCGCGCCCACCTCCATCCGCGCGAACTTCGGCAGGGAATAAGGCAGGTGGGTCGTCCCGCGGGCGAGGATGTGCCGGTCGTTTGCGGCCTCGCCGCGGGCGAGCGGCTCGTCGTCCCAGGGCACGTGCGAGCGGGCGTTGCAGTAATGGCCGACGAAGGCCCTCCTGTAACGGTCCCGGCTCCGGTTCGCGTGCGACCGGTGTAGAACATGGCCTCCGAAGAAGACGCCGTCGCCGGGATCAAGGATCGCCGGCCGCGCGCGGCCCGGGTACTTCGCCGCGATCGTTACGAGGTCGTTCACGGACTCGTCGTGATCGTCCGCGCCGCTCACGGACTGGATGTCCGCGAGCTGGAAGGTGCCGCCGTGGCCCTTGCCCTCGTCGGCGTCCGGATAGACGGGCTCGTTCTGGCTGCCGCTCGTGACCCACACGCAGCCGTTCTCCTCGTCCGCCCGGTCCAGCGCCACCCACGCGCCGATCAGCGTGTCGGGTTCGGTGATGATGTGGAAGGAGTCCTGGTGGTAGCCCTGCCCCTGGCTGCCGGGCCCCTTGACGAACAGCATCGTCTGAAGGGCGAGCACATCCGGCCCGATCAGCCCGGCTACCACGTCGACGATCCGTGCGTGCAGCAGGTAGCGCTCGTGGACCTCGAGCTTCCGGTGGAGCATGTGCACGCGGAGCAGCTCGGGATCCTGCGCGACCAGCTCGTCGGCGTGGTCAAGGAGCTCCTGCACCTCCTGGGGCGCGAGCACCCCTCGCACGATGAGGAAGCCGTCCTCCCGGAAGCGCACGTACTCGTCGATCGTAACCGCTGACTTGTCCATGTGCATCACGGTAGGACTGGTACGGCGCGTCCACAATGGCCACAATGTGTGCGTTGTTGTCCGAGATTGATCTCGAGAGCGGGCTCCGGCCGATACGGGTGAGCGCCGGGGAGGTCACATACCCGCCGGGCGGCCGGCTCGGACCCAGATGGCAGCACGATCTCGAGCTCGTGCTCGTCCACAGCGGCAGCGCGCGGATCACAGTCGACGAGGACTCGCCGTTCGAGTTACGCCCGCAGTCCGTGGCGCTCCTGCTGCCTGGGCACCGCGAGCTCTTCGAGTTCCACCCGCGCGAGGAAACGCGTCACTCATGGGTGCAGCTCGGGCTTGCCGGCGCGGTCGCGGACGAGGTGGCGCGGGCTCCTCGGGTGCTGCCCTCCTCGGCCGCCCTCAACGAGCTGATGCGCGAGGCCGCCGCGGTCGCGCGCACCCAGCTGGCGACCGCGGACCGGTTGACCGCATCGATGGCCGCGGCGGCGATCTGGCGCTACACCGGTGAGGCGCGGTCAAGCGCGCACGGCAGCGCCGGGCCCGTCGAGCTGGCGCGCCGCCATCTGAATCTCCACCTGGACGACGTGGACCTGGACCTCGCGAGCGTGGCCGCCGGCGTAAACGTGACCCCCGCGCATCTCGTGCGGCGCTTCCGTGCGGAGCTCGGGATCACGCCCATGGCGTACCTGTGGCAGCGCCGCGTGGCGACCGGCATCGACTTCCTCACCAACACCGGCCTGCCCGTCGGCGAGATAGCCCGCCGCGCGGGGTTCAGATCCGTGTACCACTTCTCACGGCGCGTGAAGCAGGCGACGGGCCTGCCGCCCACGGAGCTGCGACGCCGAGGGTGGTCACAAACGTCACCCTCAGCCGAATAGCCGCGGCTGCCTCGGCGAGGCGCGGACGCGAGAATCGGGCGAGCACACCCAGCTTCGGCGGGCGCGGCCCTAAGGCAAGCGCGCGCGGCCGGCCAGTGTGATCAGGCGCCGGGTTACGCGCCGACTGGGTGCCAGGCCGTCTTGACCTCGGTAAGCGCTTCGAGCCGGCTGAGCGGGTCCGCGGTCGCCGTCTCGTAGCTGTCCACCGGCGCCGCGTGGCGCACTCGGGTCACGGATTCGGAGGCGAGCTTGTCGATCCCGGCGGTCAGCGCGGAGCCGCCTGTGGCGTTCACGATGGCGTTCAGGGCGTGGTGGCCGGCCAGGACGGGGGCCAGCTCGGCGCGGCGGCCCGAGAGAAGGTTCACAACGCCGCCCGGCACATCGGCGATGCCCATGACCTCCCCGAGATCCAATCCTGGAAGCGGTCTTTCCTCCGACAGGAGCGCGACGACGGTATTACCGGACGCGAGCGCCGGCGCCAGCTCCGCGATCAGCCCGAGCAGCGGCGGGGCGTCCGGCGCGACTATGCCCACCACGCCGGTCGGCTCGGGCAGCGAGAAGGACAGGTACGGCATGGCGACCGGGTTGATCCCTCCCAACACGGGCTGGAACTTGTCCGTCCAGCCCGTGTAGTGAACGAGCACGTCGATCGACGCCTCGACCTCGGAGCGCCCGGCCCCGATGTCCGGCGCCCGCGACTCGAGCGCCTCGGCGAATCGATACAGGATCTGGCCGCGGTTGTAGGGGGTGCGCCCCGCCCAGCCGCCGCCGGCCTTCCGGGCGGCTGCCACCGCGTCGCGCACGTCCTTGCGCGATCCCCGTGGGACGTTGAAGCCGTCGGCCGTGTCGTAACGGCCGCTCTCCGAGCGCACGAAGGCACCGCCGACAAACAGCTTGTACGTCTTGCGAACCGGAAGCCGCGCGCTCACGACGCCACCCGCAGATATGGCCGCAGCCCCGACATCCCGCCCTCGCGGCCGAAGCCGCTCTCCTTGTAGCCCCCGAACGCGGCCGACGGGTCGAACTTGTTGTACGTGTTCTGCCAGATCACCCCGGCCTGGAGGGCGGCGGCGACCTCGAACGCTTTCGACCCCTTGTCGGTCCAGATGCCGGCGGCAAGGCCGTACGGCGTGGAGTTCGCCTTCTCGATGGCCTCGGCTTGGGTGCGGAAGGTCAGCACCGACACGACCGGACCGAAGATCTCCTCGGCCGCGATCCGGTGGGCCGGGGCGACGTCCGTGAAGAGCGTCGGCGCGAACCAGAACCCACGGTCCGGGAGCTCACAGGCGACCGTCCGCCGCACCGCGCCCTCCTCCTCGCCGCTTTCGACGAGCGAGGTGATCCGCTCGAGTTGCTCACGCGAGTTGATCGCCCCGACGTCGGTGTTCTTGTCGAGCGGGTCGCCCACCCGCAGCCGGCCCATCCGGCTCCACAGCTTCGAGACGACCGTGTCGGCCACGCTCTCCTGGATCAGTAGCCGCGAGCCGGCGCAGCAGACATGGCCCTGGTTGAAGAAGATCCCGTTGACGATCCCCTCGACGGCCTGGTCGAGCGCGGCGTCCTCGAACACGATGTTCGCCGACTTCCCGCCGAGCTCGAGCGTGGCCGGGATGCCGCGACCCGCGAGCGCGGACTGGATGTTCTTGCCGACGGCGGTCGAGCCGGTGAACGCAACCTTGTCGATGTCCGGCTCACGGACGAGCGCCGCGCCCGTCGCGCCGTCGCCCGGGACGATCGAGACCACGCCCGGCGGCAGCTCGGCCTCCTGCAGGATTTCGGCGAGCAGTAGAGCAGTCATCGGAGTCGTCTCGGCCGGCTTCAGCACCGCCGCGTTGCCACACGCGAGCGCCGGCGCGAGCTTCCACGCCGCCATCAGCAGCGGGAAGTTCCACGGCACGATCTGCGCGGCCACGCCGAGCGGTTCGACGCGGCGGCCGCCCATGCCGTACGAGAGCTTGTCCGCCCAGCCCGCGTAGTGGAAGAAGTGCGCGGCGGCCAACGGGACGTCGACGTCGCGCGACTCCCGGATCGGCTTGCCGCCGTCCATCGACTCGACCACTGCGAGCTCGCGGGCGCGCTCCTGGATGAGGCGAGCAATCCGGAAGAGGTACTTCCCTCGCTCGAGGCCGCTCAGCCCAGCCCAGCCCGGCTGGGCGAGGCGCGCGGCCTGAACGGCGCGCGACACGTCGCCCGGCCCCGCGAAGGCGACCTCGGCCACGACCTCCTCCGTCGCCGGGTTGAGCGACGGCACGCGCGTCCCGTCAGCCGGATCGACGAACTCGCCGCCGATGAACAGCCCGTACGAGTCGCGCAGACGCACGTGCTCCGGCGACTCAGGCGCCGGCGCGTAATCCCAGACGATGCTCGTGCGCTGCTCCTGCGTGGCCACGCTCTACTCCTTCGAAAAGTCCTCCGGGCGTGCGTAGCGCCCGGTCTCTGTCTTCTGGTACTGCATCAGCAGGTCGTTCAGAAGCGACGACGCGCCGATCCGGAAGCGCTCGTTTGTGAGCCACTCGTCGCCGAGCGTCTCCTTCACGAGCACCAGCATGTGGAGCGCCGACTTGCTGTTCGAGACACCGCCCGCCGCCTTCATCCCCACGACGCGACCGGTGCGGTCCACGTAGTCGCGGATCGCCTCGAGCATCACGAGGACGACGCCGGGCGTGGCGCCCGTGGCCGCCTTCCCGGTGGAGGTCTTGATGAAGTCGGCGCCGGCCTCCATCGAGAGCATCGACGCGTGGCGAACGTGGTCGTATGAGCCGAGCTCGGCGGTCTCGATGATCACCTTCAGGTGAGCGTCGCCGCACACGTCCTTCACGCGGACGATCTCCTCCATCACGCGCGCGTCGTCTCCGGCCAAGAAGGCCTCGCGCGAGATGACCATGTCGATCTCGTCGGCGCCCGCGGCGACGGCCTCCTCGGTGTCGCGCAGCTTCACGTCGAGCGACGCCTGGCCCGAGGGGAACGCGGTCGCCACCGAAGCGGCCTTCACCCCGGTGCCGTCGAGCGCCTCGCGCGCGACGCCCACCAGCGACGGGTACACGCAGACGGCCGCCACCGAGGGGATCTCCGGCATCGCCGGCGCCGGGCAGACCGCCTTGGCGCACAAGTGGCGCACCTTCCCGGGGGTGTCGGAGCCCTCCAGGGTGGTGAGATCGACCATCGACACCGCCATGCGGATTCCCTGTTGCTTGGCGGTGGTCTTGATGGAGCGCTTGCCGAGCGTTGCTGCGCGCTCCTCGATGCCCACGCGATCGACGTGAGGAAGGCGGCGAATCACCCCTTGAGTATGGCGGAGCGCGGCCTCGACATAATCGCGGCGCAATGGCACGTGCGACCGTCATCGTCCTTGACGCGTGCGGCGCCGGGGAGCTGCCGGACGCCGCGGACTACGGCGACGCCGGCTCGAACACGCTCGGCCACCTGTCGGAGCGGGTGGGCGGGCTCGACCTGCCGACCCTTGGAGAGCTCGGGCTCGGCTCGATCATCCCGCTCCAGGGCGTGCCGCCGGCGGACCATCCGGTCGTGCACGGGCGGCTCCATCCGCTCGGGCCCGGCAAGGAGTCGACCACGGGGCACTGGGAGCTTATGGGCGTGGTGCCGGAGCGCCCGCTGCCGACCTATCCGCACGGCTTCCCGACGGACGTCATCAGCCGGGTCGAGGAGGCGACGGGCCTCCGCTTCTGCTGCAACAGGCCCTACAGCGGCACGGAGGTGATCGAGGACTTCGGCAGGCACCACCTCGAGACTGGCGAGGTGATCCTGTACACGTCCGCCGACTCGGTGCTCCAGCTCGCGGCGCATGTGGACGTCGTGTCCGAGCCTGATCTGTACGCGGCCTGCGAGGCCGCGCGCGAGGTGATGACGGGCGAGCACGCGGTCGGGCGAGTGATCGCGCGGCCGTTCGAGGGCGAGCCGGGGAGCTTCAGGCGTCGCGAGGGCCGCCGCGACTACGCGGCGCCGCCCCCCGGGCGCTCGTACCTCGAGGAGATCCAGGACGCGGGCCTCGAAGTGCACGCCGTGGGGAAGATCCGCGACCTGTTCGCCGGCGTGGGCATCACCGAGAAGCACGAGGGCGCGACGAACGCGAAGGGCATTGCCTCGACCACGCGGCTCCTGGAGGAGTTGGAGCAAGGGTTGATCTTCGTCAACCTCGTGGAGACGGACCAGGTCTACGGTCACCGCCACGACGTGGAGGGCTTCCACGAGGCCCTGAAGGAGATCGACGACGCCGCGGCCCGCTGGCTCGGGCTGCTCCGCGACGACGATCTGCTCGTCCTCACGGCCGACCACGGTGTGGACCCGAACGTCGACCACACTGACCACACGCGCGAGTACGCACCGCTCCTCGCCCGCTTCGCGGGCGGCGATGGCCGGCGCCACGACGGGCCGCTCTCGGACGTGGGCGCAAGCGTGCTCCGCTGGCTCACCGGCCGCGACGCACCAGGCCTGCCGGGCGACGCCTTTACCTGACGGCCGCCATGAAGCGGTCCAGCTTGTCCTGGTCTAGGTCGTAGCCCTCGCCGGTCCGGAGACCGCTGCAGACGTCGAGTGCGAACGGCTGCACGGTCTCGATCGCCTCGCGCGCGTTGTCGGGGTTAAGGCCGCCGGCCAGCCAGACAGGAACGTCGACCGCCTCGCGGATACTGCGGCTGAGCGCCCAGTCGTGGCGCCGGCCGGTGCCGCCGAGCTCCTTCACCTCAAGCGACGGGTTCCCGGAGTCGAGCAAGATCGCGTCGACTTCGGGCGCCACCGAGATCGCCTCCTCCACCGACTTGGGCGCAACCACGTGGATGACCTGCACGAGCTTCACGCCGGGCATGGCGCGTCGCAGCTCGGCGTGTGCGCCAACGGGGAGCTCGTCGACGAGCTGCAGTGTCCGCGCCCTGACAAGCCGGTTCTGTTCGACCAGCTCCTCCACGGTCTGAAGCGGCGTAAGCAGAAACGCGTCGATGCCCGGCGGCACCTCTGCCGCGATCTCCGCTGCTTTCTCATTCGAGATCGGCCCCGGGCCGCTCGGCATCGGCGAGACGAGTCCGATCGCCGACGCGCCGGCGTCGATCGCCATCCAGACTTCGTCGATGCTCTGCATGCAGCAGACCTTCACGCGGGTGAAGCTGGGAGGCTGCATGGCGGCCGAACAATCTAGCCTGCCGCGCGTGGAGCGGATCTGCGTCTTCTGTGGGGCGAGCCCGGGCGCCCGGCCGGCGTACCGCGAGGCCACCGCGCAGCTCGCGCGTCTGCTCGCGGCGGAGGGGATCGGGGTGGTCTACGGCGGCGGAGGCGTGGGGCTGATGGGCGCGCTCGCCGACGCCGTGATTGCCGAGGGCGGCGAGCTCACGGGCGTGATCCCACGCTCGCTCGTCGACCGCGAGATCGCGCATCGCGACGTGACAGACATGCGCGTGGTCGGCTCCATGCACGAGCGCAAGGCGCTGATGGCGGACCTCGCCGACGCCTTCATCGCGCTGCCGGGCGGCATCGGCACGCTCGAGGAGCTCTTCGAGGTCTACACGTGGGCTCAGCTTGGCCTGCACCAGAAGCCCTGCGCGCTCCTGAACGTCGAGGGCTACTACGACGGCATCGAGGACTTCCTGTCGCACGCTGTAGGCGAGCGCTTCCTTCGCGAGGAGACGCGCGCGCTGCTGCTAGTCGACAGCAAGCCTGCGACCCTCCTCGAGCGCCTCCAAAACTTCGAGCCACAGGCCGTCGTCCCGAAGTGGATCGATCGCGAGGAGACCTGAGTGGCGGAGGTGCCGCCCACGGGCGACCCCGGCGTCGCGGCCGCGACGCTCATCCGCGCGCGTGTACTCCACACCCCGCGCGATCCGTTCGAGGGTGACGGAAGTGCGCTCGAGTCTTACGAGAACGGTGCGGTTGCGTTCGCGGATGGCCACATCGTCGCCACCGGCGACTTCACCGAGGTCTCGGCGACCCATCCGGACGCCGAAATCGTCGACGAGCGCGAGGCCTTCCTGCTCCCCGGGCTCGTCGACACGCACGTGCACTGGCCGCAGCTCGGAGCCATCGGCGCCATGGGCCTCGAGCTGCTCGACTGGCTCCGGACGCGCACCCTTCCCGAGGAAGCCAAGCTCGCCGACCTCGACTACGCGCGCCCGCTGGCGCGCGACTTCCTCCACGGCCTGGCGGCCAACGGCACCACGACGGCGCTCGTGTTCGGCTCGCACTTCGCCGACGCCCAGGACGCCTTCTTCGCTGCCGCGGCGGACAGCGGCTTGCGGATCGCAAGCGGGCTCGTCGTCTCCGACCGCAATCTCCTGCCCGAACTGCACGCAACACCCGAGGAGGCCCACGACGCCGGGCTCGCGCTCGCCCGCCGCTGGCACGGCCGGGGCCGGCTCCGCTACGCCGTCACGCCGCGCTTCTCGATCTCGTGCTCGGACGCGATGCTCGAATCGTGTGGGTCGCTTGCAGCCGAGCACGACGGCGCGCTCGTCACGAGCCACATCAACGAGAACCGCAAGGAGGTCAGGGAGGTGCTCGACCTGTTCGACGGAGCTAGCGACTACCTGGAGACCTACGAAAGCCACGGCCTGGTGGGCGAGCGCGCGGTCCTGGCCCACAGCGTGCTCACGACAGACGCGGAGCTTGCGCGCATGGCCGCATCCGGAACCCGGGTGGCGCACTGCCCGTCCAGCAACGGCTTCCTGGGCAGTGGCATCTTCCCGATGCGGCGCCACCTCGACCACGGCGTGCGCTTCGGTCTGGGCACGGACGTCGGTGCGGGAGCCGGGCTCAGCGTGCTGAAGGAGGGGCTCTCGGCCTACGGGGGCCAGATGATCACACCCGACGGCGTCCGCCTCTCACCGCCTCACCTGCTGTGGCTTGCGACGCGCGCCGGCGCGGGGGTGCTCGGCGTCGGCGACGTGGCCGGCGACCTCACCCCGGGCCGCAGCGCCGATCTCATGCTCCTGCGGCCGCCCGAGGGCAGCACGCTGGCGGCCACGATCGCCCGCTCCGAGTCCGGCGAGCAGGCGCTGGGGGCCCTTATCACTCTCGCGCGCGAGGAGACCGTCGCCGGCACCTGGGTGGGAGGCGACCGCGTTTACGACCACGATCTCGGCGACGGGAGGTCGCCGTCGGCGTCATAGCGCGGGCATGGATGCCCGCGGAGGTACCCTCCTGCGAGCCAGATGACGACCAACTCGAACGTCGGAGAGATCCTCGTCCAGCCGGATGAGCTCGCGCACCGGGTCAGCGAGCTCGCTGAGCAGATCTCCGCCGACTACGCCGGGAAGGACGTGCTCCTGATCGGCGTGCTGAAGGGGGCCGTCTTCTTCCTCGCCGACCTCATGCGCCAGCTCGAGGTGGACTGCGAGGTGGACTTCATGGCGGTGTCGTCGTACGGGTCGTCGACCGACTCGTCGGGCGTCGTGCGCATCCTCAAGGACCTCGACGCGTCGATCGAGGGCCGCCACGTGCTGATCGTCGAGGACATCGTCGACTCCGGCCTAACGCTCAGCTACCTGTTCCGGATGCTGGGCGCGCGCTCGCCGGCGTCGCTCGAGGTGTGCGCGCTCCTGACCAAGCCCGACCGCCGCGAGGTGGACATGCCGATCCGCTACGTCGGGTTCGAGATCCCCAATCGGTTCGCGATCGGCTACGGCCTGGACCACGCCGAGCGCTACCGGAACCTGCCCTACGTGGCGGTGTTGAACGAGTCGTAGAGCGCAGGTTTCGAGCGCCAAAGCGCCGAATCAGGCATATACACCACTGCTACGCTTGGGTTTCACCCATTCGCAGGGCAATTGGCCGTGAGCAGATTCTTCAAGAGCGCCGCATTCCCGATCCTGATTGTGGTGGTTCTCGCGTTCTTCGCCCAGAGGCTGATCAGCCCTGGCGACCGCACCGAACCGCCCTCGTACTCGACCTTCCTTACGCAGGTTCAGAGGGGCGACGTCAAGAGCGCGACGCTGTCGACGAAGAACAACCGCGTCGACGTCGAGCTCAAGGACGGCCGCAAGTACCAGACCGCCTACCCGGACAACACCGAGCAGAGCCTCGTCAACAAGCTGCAGGCGGCGCACTCGACCGTCGACGTGAAGCCGAAGGGGGGATCGGGCTGGCTCACGGCCCTCACGTACATCCTGCCCTTCGTGATCTTCCTGCTGTTCTGGCTGTTCATCATCAATCAGATGCAGGGGGGCGGCTCGAAGGTGATGTCCTTCGGGAAGTCGCGCGCGAAGCGGATGTCGGTCGACTCGCCGAAGATCACCTTCCGCGATGTCGCCGGCGTGGACGAAGCCGTGGAGGAACTCCATGAGATCAAGGAGTTCCTCGAGAACCCGAAGAAGTTCCAAGCGCTCGGCGCCCGCATCCCCAAGGGCGTGCTGCTGTACGGCCCGCCGGGCACCGGCAAGACGCTGCTCGCGCGCGCCGTCGCGGGCGAGGCCGGCGTGCCGTTCTTCTCGATCTCGGGCTCCGACTTCGTCGAGATGTTCGTGGGCGTCGGCGCCTCGCGCGTGCGTGACTTGTTCGAGCAGGCGAAGCAGAACTCGCCCTGCATCATCTTCATGGACGAGATCGACGCCGTGGGCCGTCACCGCGGCGCCGGGCTCGGCGGCGGCCACGACGAGCGCGAGCAGACCCTGAACCAGCTGCTCGTCGAGATGGACGGCTTCGAGATGAAGGACAACATCATCCTCATCGCCGCCACGAACCGCCCGGACATCCTCGACCCGGCGCTGCTCCGCCCGGGCCGCTTCGACCGCCAGATCGTGGTCGACCGGCCCGACCGGAAGGGGCGCCAGAAGATCCTCCAGGTCCACACGCGCGGCAAGCCTCTCGCGAAGGCCATCGACCTGGACGTGCTCGCGGGCCAGACCCCCGGCTTCACCGGCGCCGACCTCCAGAACCTGGTGAACGAGGCCGCGCTGCTCGCGGCCCGCCAGGGCAAGCGCGAGATCGACCACCTCCAGCTGGAGGAGGGGATCATGCGCGTGATCGCGGGGCCGGAGAAGAAGACCCGCGTGATGTCCGAGAAGGAGCGCCGCGTCACAGCCTTCCACGAGATGGGCCACGCGCTGGTGGCGCACTACCTCGAGAACACCGACCCGGTCCACAAGATCTCGGTGATCTCGCGCGGCCAGGCGCTCGGCTACACGATCTCGCTGCCGACCGAGGACAAGTTCCTCACGACGCGCGCCGAGCTGTCCGACACGATGGCGATGACGCTCGGCGGCCGCGCGGCCGAGGAGATCGTGTTCGGCGAGGTCACGACGGGCGCGTCGAACGACCTCGAGAAGGTCACCGCTACCGCCAAGCAGATGGTCATGCGCTTCGGCATGTCGGAGAAGCTCGGGCCGCGCGTGTTCGGCCACGACCACGGCCAGCCGTTCCTGGGTCGCGAGTTCTCCTCGGAGCCGGACTACTCGGACGAGATCGCCCGCGAGATCGACGACGAGATCCGCCGCATCGTCGAGGAGGCGCACCAGACGGCGCGCGCTGTGCTGGAGGAGCATCGCGAGAAGCTCGACGTGACCTCGGAGATCCTGCTGCGCCGCGAGACGATCGAGCGCGAGCAGTTCATCGAGCTGCTCCAGGGGAAGACCGAGGAAGAGGTCTTCGGCGCTGAGGAACCGGCCGTGCCGGTGCCGCCGCCGCCCGCGCCCGAGGCGCCGGAGCGCAAGCCGGCGCCCGCGCCCGCACCGAAGCTGCCCCGCCCCGGCCTTGCCGGCGGCGCCGCGGACATGCGCGCGGACGACCCGCCGCGCGGGCCGCAGAAGCTCTAGCCGGGCCTGCCGAGGAGCTCCAGCATTTCCTGCACGTCGTCGTCCGTGTTGTAGACGTGCCACGACGTGCGGAGCAGTCCCGCGCGTGCGGCCGCCATGACTCGCGAGCCGCGGAGGCGCTCCTCCGCGTCCGGCAGCTCGGCGGACACGATCGCCGAGTCCCCGGGCGGCAGGTCCAGGCCTGCTCGGAAGCGGTTGGCCAGGCCGAGGTCGTGCTCGTGGATCGCGTCGATGCCGATGTCGAGCAGGACGTCGAGCGTCGGGGCGGTGGCCACCCACGGGAACCAGGCGGGGCTCACGTCGAAGCGGCGCGCGTCGCGGGCCAGGCGGAGCGGCGGGCCGTAGTAGGAGGCGTGTGGATCCTCGCCCGCGTACCAGCCGGCCGCGTGCGGCGTGAGCCGTTCCTGGAGCTCCGGCCGGACGCTCATGAACGCGGTTCCGCGCGGCGAGCAGAGCCACTTGTACGCGCTGCAGGCGAGCATGTGGATCCGCGTCGCGTCGATGGGCAGCCAGCCGCACGCCTGCGTCGCGTCCACGACGACCAGGGCGTCATGCGCGGCCGCGGCGTCGATGACGGTGTCCAGGTCGGCGACCTCGCCCGTTGAGGACTGGACCGCGCTCAGCGCGACGACGTCGGTGCGCTCGTCCACCGATTCCGCGAGGTCGAGAACCTGGACGCACTCGACCTCGATCCCGCGGCCCTGTGCGAGGAACGGCCACAGCAGCGAGGTGAACTCCGGCTCTGCGGACACCACGCGCGCGCCATCCGGCAGCGACGCCGCCACGAGGCCGACCATGGTGGAGGTGTTCGCGCCGGTGGCGATCCACTCGGTCGGCACGCCGACGAGCCGCGCGAACGAGGCCCGGGCCGCCTCGGTGGAGTCGCCCCAGCCCTCCCAGCTGGTGCGCCCTCCCCGCCAGTCGGCGAGCACGGCCCGTAGCGCCTCCCACCCCGGAGCCGGCGGGAGCCCGTAACTCGCGGTGTTCAGATAGAGGGTCTCCGGCTGCCAGAGCCGCTGCGCCTCCTCGATCGTCACCCGAGCGACGCTAACGCAAGGGGTCAGACCCCTGGAGTCGCGCGCACTTAGGGGGTCAGACCCCTTGAGTCGCGCGCGCTTAGGGGGTCAGACCCCTTGAGTCGGAGGGACTTAGGGGGTCTGACCCCTTGACTTCAAGTGGACTTGAAGGTGCATGATTGCCGGCATGCCCGTTGGGATCGTCACCGGGGCGTCGCGTGGACTGGGGCTCGCGCTTGCCCGCGCGCTCGACGAGCGCGGCTGGCGCCTGGTCGTCGATGCCCGCGGCGCAGATGCGCTCGCGGAGGCGACGGCGGGGCTCGACGCGGTCACCGCGATTCCCGGCGACGTGGCCGATCCCGACCATCGCAGGGCGCTCGTCGAGGCCGCCGGAGGGCAGATCGACCTCCTCGTGAACAACGCCAGCCTGCTCGGCCCGAGCCCTCAGCCCACGCTGGCCGAGTACCCGCTCGACACGCTGCGCGAGGTGTACGAGGCGAACGTCTTCGCGCCGCTCGCGCTGGCGCAGCTCGCCCTGCCGCACATGAGCGAGGGCGCCGCGATCCTCAGCATCACCTCGGACGCCGGCGTCGAGGCCTACGAGGGCTGGGGCGGCTACGGCTCCTCGAAGGCCGCCCTCGAGCAGCTCACGGCGATATTGGCGGCTGAGCACCCCGGATTGCGCGTGTACTGGGTCGATCCCGGCGACATGCGCACCCAGATGCAGCAGGAGGCCTTCCCGGGCGACGACATCTCGGACCGCCCGCCGCCGGAGGACAGCGTGCCGGGCCTGCTCGCGCTGATCGACGGCTCGCTCCCCAGTGGGCGCTACCGAGCCAGCGAGGTCGCGCAGGTGCCGCGGTGATCGCGCGCGCCACCGAGGTCGTCGAGCCGCGTGAGGGTGATGAGTGCACGGACCCTCTCCTGGTCGCAAGCCGCGGGGACGGCACGCTCGAGGACGCGTGCTTCGCAGACCTGGCACGGTTCCTTCACACAGGCGACCTCCTCGTCGTGAACACGTCCGGGACGCTGCCGGCAGCCGTGCCGGCGCGGCTCGCGGACGAGCGGTACGCCGGCACGGCGCGGGTCGACGCAGGCGCCGCCCGACTCGACGGGGGCGACGTCGAGCTGCACCTGTCGACGCCCGTCGACGGGCGCGAGGAGCTTGCGGCCGGGGAGGCGCTCTGGGTCGTCGAGCTGCGCACGACCGATCGGCGCCAGCTGCGCGCGCCCAGGATCGGCACGCGGCTCGAGCTGCCCGGCGGCGCGTCGGCGGAGCTGCTCGCCCCCTACCTCGGCAGCGGCAGGTTGTCGGTGGCGCGGCTGTCGCTCGGGGGCCCGGTCGACCTGTACCTGCGTCGGCACGGCCAGCCGATTCGCTACAGCCACAGCGACGAGGATCGGCCGATCGAGGACTACCAGACGATCTTCGCGCTGCACCCCGGCAGCGCCGAGATGCCCAGCGCGGCGCGCCCCTTCACGCCGGAGCTGGTCACCGAGCTCGTCGCGCGCGGGGTCCTGATCGCACCGATCACACTCCACTGCGGGGTCTCGTCGCTCGAGGCCGGCGAGAATCCGTATCCCGAGCGCTACCGCGTCCCGTCGGAAACGGCGCGGCTCGTGAACGCCGTGCACGACTGGGGCGGCCGCGTGATCGCGGTCGGCACGACAGTGGTCAGGGCGCTCGAGACGGTCGCCGCGCCCGGCGGCCGCGTGAGGCCCGGCGAGGGGCTCACGAACCTGACCGTCACGCCCGAGCGTGAACTGCGCACCGTCGACGGGCTCATCACCGGCTGGCACGAGCCCGACTCGTCGCACCTGAAGCTCCTTGAGGCGGCGGCGGGCCCGAACCTCCTCGGCCGCTCCTACGATGCGGCCCGAGCCCACGGCTACCGGTTCCACGAGTTCGGCGACAGCCACCTGATTCTCCCCTGAGCCGGTTGCGGTGCCCTGCGCCCGTTGCGGCGCGCGGCCCCGTCGTGGAACGATGCCGGGCATGGACGCCGCTGACCTCCTGATCCGCTACGGCGGGCCGTTCGCGCCCGGAATCGTCAGGTCGGCCTCGGGGTCGTTCCTCGAGCTCGACGACGGCAGCCGGGTGCTCGACTTCACCGCGGGGCAGATCTGCGCCACGATCGGCCACAACCACCCGCGCGTGGTCGAGGCGATCGAGCGGGCCTGCCGCGACGTGATGCACCTCAACTCGTGGTCGCTCTCGCCGCCGGTGCTGTCGCTTGCGGAGCGCCTCGTCGGCACCCTGCCCGCGCCGCTCGAGCGCGCCATGTTCCTCTCGACCGGTGCCGAGGCCAACGAGGCCGCGCTGCGGATGTCGAAGCTGTTCACGGGAAGGTTCGAGGTGGCCGCCCTCACGCGCAGCTGGCACGGCGTCACCGCCGGCGCCTCGGCCCACACCTACGCCGCCGGCCGGCGCGGCTACGGCCCGAACACGCCCGGCGCGTTCGCCATTCCCGCGCCGTACGAGTACCGCTGCCCGATCCGCCACTGCGACGGGAGCTGCGACTGCAGCTGCCTCGAGGCTGGCTTCGAGCTGTTCGACCAGGCGAGCGTCGGCTCGCCCGCGGCGGTGCTCGCCGAGCCTGTGCTCTCGGCAGGCGGCGTCATCGTCCCGCCGCCGGGTTACTTCACACGCATGGGCGAGCTTTGCGAGGAGCGCGGCATGCAGCTGGTGCTCGACGAGTGCCAGACCGGCCTCGGCCGCCTAGGGAGGCTCTACGGCTTCGAGGTCTACGACGTCATGCCGGACTTCCTCGTGCTGTCGAAGACGCTCGGGGGCGGGATCCCGATATCGGCGGTCGTCACGACTTCGGAGATCGAGGAGCGCTGCTTCGAGCTGGGCTTCATCCACGTGACCTCGCACGTGTCCGACCCGCTGCCGGCGCAGGCGGCCGGCGCGGTGCTCGACGTGGTGCTCGAGGAGGACCTGCCGGCCGCCGCGAAGCAGCGTGGGGACCGCCTCATGTCCGCGCTGCGCGAGCTCCAGGAACGCCACGAGTCGATCGGCGACGTGCGCGGGATGGGGCTGCTCGTGGGAGTCGAGCTGGTCGAGGACCGCGACACCCGCGAGCCGGCTGACACCCTCGGCCGCGCGCTCACGGAGGAGTGCCTCCGCTGCGGGCTGTCGATGAACCTGGTGCGCGGTCAGAGCGCTGGCTCGGCCAACTGCCTGCGCATGGCGCCGCCGCTCACCGTGAGCGACGACGAGGTCGACCTCGCGGTCACGGTGATCGACGAGTCGCTGACGAGAGTGACGAACGAGCTGGCGGTCCGCTGACCCGCACATGCGCGCGCCGGTCATCATGGGCGTCGTCAACGTAACGCCCGACTCGTTCTCGGACGGCGGGCTGTTCCTCGACGCAACCGCCGCGGTCGAGCACGGGCGGCGGCTGGCGAGCGAGGGTGCGGCGATCCTCGACGTGGGCGGCGAGTCCACGCGACCGGGCGCCGAGCCCGTCTCGGCGGAGGAGGAGCTCAAACGGGTGCTCCCCGTCGTCGAGCAGCTGGCCGCAGGCGGCGCCGCGCGCGTCTCGATCGACACCACCAAGGCGGCGGTCGCGCGTGCGGCCCTGGACGCCGGCGCGACGATCGTGAACGACGTGTCGGCGTTCCGCTTCGACCCCAAGCTGGCGGCGCTCGTCGCGGAGTCCGGCGCGGATTGCTGCCTCATGCACATGCTCGGCGAGCCGCGGACGATGCAGCAGGATCCTCGCTACGACGACGTGGTGTCCGACGTGAGGGCGTTCCTCGAGGAGCGGCTCGCTTTCGCCACGAGCGAGGGCGTTCCGGAGGAGCGCGTCTGGCTCGACCCTGGCATCGGCTTCGGCAAGACCGTGGAGCACAACCTCGAGCTGCTGCGGCGGCTGGACGAGATCGTCGCCATCGGCCGCCCGGTCGTGATCGGGACGTCGCGCAAGAGCTTCCTCGGCAAGCTCGCCGGGGGCCGCGACGAGGGCGGGCGCGTGCCCGGGACGATCGCCACGAACGTGGTCGCCCTGGAGCGCGGCGCCACGATCTTCCGCGTGCACGACGTCGCCCAGAACGCCGATGCCCTGGCGGTCGCCGCTGCTACTTTCGGCTGAATGTGGGACCGGGAGCGGGACGACGAGTTCGACGAGATCGACGACGACGACGAGCTCGACGACGAACGAGGCCCCGTCGCGCCGGCCGTCTCCATCGAGGTAAACGGCCTCTCGCTCTACACCCACCACGGCGTCAGCGATGCCGAGCGCGAGGTCGGCCAGCGGCTGGTGTTCGACATCGCGTTCGAGCTTGACGAGTGCGACGCGACCGTTACCGACCGGATCGAGGACACCGTGAACTACGCCGACGTCTGCGAGCAGGTGGCGCTCGGCGCGCAGGAGCGCCAGTACAGGACGCTGGAGCGCCTATGCGCAGCGCTGGCCGAGCGTCTGATCGACCGCTTCGGCGCCGAGTCCGTGCGCGTGAAGGCGACGAAGCCCGAGCCGCCGATCCCGCTGCCTGTCGAAGAGGTCTCGGTCGAGGTGTGGAAGGAAGTCTGAAGCGCGGCCGGGTCGGCTACCTCGGCCTCGGCTCCAATCTGGGCGACCGCCTCGCAAACCTGCGCGCGGCGCGCGACGCGCTCGCCGGCCACGGCGTCGACGTGGTGGCGTCCTCGTCGGTCTACGAGACGGCGCCGCAGGGCGAGCTGCTCGACCAGCGCGAGTTCCTGAACGCGTGCGTGCGAGTGCGCACCGCGCTCGGGCCGGAGGAGCTGCTCGACGCCGCCAAGGCGGTGGAGCGCGAGCTGGGTCGCCGGCCGGGCGGCGTCCGCCACGGCCCGCGGCCGATCGACGTGGACGTGCTCCTGCTCGGCGACCTCGAGCTCCGCTCGGAGCGGCTGTCGCTCCCGCACCGCGAGGTCACGAGCCGGCGCTTCGTGCTGGAGCCCCTGCTCGAGCTCGATCCCGAGCTCGCGCTGCCCGACGGCACACGGCTCGCCGACCGGCTGGAAGCGGTGCGCGACCAGCCCGTGCGGCGGGCCGGCGCCTTGTGACCCCCCAGGCGGGGGGTTTACGGTGTTCGGCTGTGGTCCGCCCTTATGAGACGCGGGACGGTAGGCGTGATGAACGAGTCGCTGGAGCTCGCCACCTTCCGCGGGGACGACGACCCCCAGCTCGTCGCAGCCGCGCTCGCGTGCCGGGTCTGTCTCTCGGGCGATGTCGAGTGGTCGCTTCGGGTGGACGACTTCGATGGCACGGTCGAGTGCCGCTGCAACAGCTGCGGCTATGCGCGCGAGGTGTCGCTCACGTCCGAGCAGACGCTGCGCCTGTCGCTGATTCACGCGTAGTTAGCGCAAGCACCCGGCGGTGGTCGCTGCGAAGCCACGTTGTAACCATTGCCCGAGTGGGGACGTAGAGAAGGCGATGGCCGAAGGCCAGGCCCTCTCCCAGCGCACGGATGCGCTCGACGTGATCGTCGGGCTGCTCGGTGCGCTCGATGGAAGCGCTCAGTCCGGCCGCCAGTTCTACGACCGCCTCTGCGAGGCCTGTTGCCGGCTCGGCGCGATGGACCGCGCGGGCCTGCTGCTCTACGACGACGCGCGCCAGCTCGTGGTGGTTGTGGGGAGCCACGGGGTCGAGCCCGGCCTCCTCTCCGAGCTGTACGGCACGCTCGAGGAGACGCCCATCGCACAGGTGGCACTGTCCGAGGATCGCGTGGTCGAGGTGACCGGCGAGCTCGCCCGCTGGGTCCCCGAGCGCTACGCGCGCCTGGGCGGAGTCGAGACGCTCTGTTGCGTGCCGGTGTCCGCCGCCGGCCGCTGGCTCGGCGTGATCTTCGCGGACCGCGGCGGCAATCATTTCGAGCTGACTCCCGCCGAGCGCGACGACCTCTGGACACTCGGGAAGACCGCGGCGCTCGCGGCGAGCGTCCGCATCGCGACGAGCCAGCAGGGCCGCGCGCGGCTGCTCCAGGCCCGCATCGACCTCGCGCGCGAGCTGCACGAGCGGGTGGTCCAGCGCCTGTTCGGCGTCTCGCTCGTGCTCGGCTCCGAACACGCCCTCAGCGAGGAGGCGCGCCGGCGCTGCGCGGAGGAGATGCACGCCGCCCTGGCGGACCTCCGCGAGGCGCTCTCGCGCCCGCTCGCCCCGCCAACGCTCGACACGGGCGCAACGCTTCGAGGTGAGCTCGCCCGGCTCGGCCGCCACTACAAGGACCTGCCGCTCGAGCTCGCCTGGGAGGACGGGGTGGAGGTGCCCGAGGACGTCGAGCCGCTCGCGCAGTCCGTGCTGGCGGAGGCGCTCCGAAATTCGCACAAGCACGCGAAGCCGACCTCCGTGCGCGTCCGCGTCGGACGCCTCGACGGCGCCTTCGTGCTCGAGGTCCGAAACGACGGCGCGGACAAGCAGCCGGCGACCCGCGGCGCCGGCATGGGGCTCCGGCTCGCGGCGGTGGAGGCGCTGCAGCGCGGCGCGCTCGTGGAGTTCGGGCCCGAGCGGGGAGAGTGGCGCGTGCGCCTCGTCGTGCCGCTGGAGGAGGATTCGGCCGAGTGAGCCCCGAGCGCAACCTGCGCGTGCTGGTGGTCGACGACCACGACGTGGTCCACTGGGGCTTCCGCCTGCTCCTGACCGAGCAGCCCTGGGTCGAGCGCTGCCTCACGGCGTCGACCGTCGAGGAGGCGCTCGAGATGGCGCGTCGCTACGAGCCGCACGTGGCGCTGGTCGACCTGTTCCTGGGCGAGCAGTCTGGCGCTGAGCTGTGCGAGGCGATCACCCGCGAGTCGCCGCGCACGCGCGTCCTCCTCATCTCTGGCGCGGGCTGGATCTCGCCGCAGGCCGCCAAGGCGGCCGGCGCGGCCGGGTTCGTGTCGAAGGACTGGCCCGCGCACGACGTGGCGATGGCCGTACGCATGGTAGGAAGAGGAATGACGGTGTTCTCACCGCGCGCCGAGCAGCCCTCGACGCCGCTGTCGGAGCGGGAGCGCGAGGTCCTGACCCACATGGCGAGCGGAGCCACCAACAAGGAGATCGCGGAGCGCCTCTTCCTGTCGCCCCACACCGTGAAGGAGCACACGAGCGCGCTCTACCGGAAGCTCGGAGTGCGGAACCGGGCGGAGGCGGTGCAGCGGGCCGAGCGGCTCGGACTCACCGCCTAAGCCCGCGGCCGTGCGTCCACGCGGTCGATCCAGGCAGCCAGGCGAGGGTGGCCGCCGTCGAGGCGCAGGTTGTCCTCGAGGATGCGGTGGAAGAGCTCGTCGTCCTCGGGATCGCGCAGCTTCCCGTACTTCAGAAACGGGAAGGCCGCGCAGTCGGCGGCGGAGAAGTCGTCGCCGAACAGGTGGTCGCGGCCGTCGAGCAGCGCCTCGAAGCGGTCGAGCGAGGCGCGCATGCGGGCGGAGTGCGCGGCCACCCGGCCCTGGTCGGCCCGGTCGCGCTCCAGCTCGGCCTCGATCGCGTTCGGCGCCGGCTTCCACGCCTCGTTGAACCAGTCGAGGAAAACATCGAGCTCGGCGCGCCGCGCGGGGTCGCGCGGGAAGAGCGGCGGGTCGGGCCACCTGTCCTCCAGGTGGCGCAGGATGCGGGTGGAGTCGACCACCACCTCGTCGCCGTCCACGAGCACCGGGACGAGTCCCTGCCCGCTCACCTCCACGACCGGCGAGCGGTCCTCGTATGAGATGACGACGGATTCCACCACGAGGCCCTTGTGGGCGAGCGCGAGCCCCACGCGCTCCACGTTGGTCGAAAACAGCGCTCTGTACAGCCGGAGCATCGGGTGACAGTACCCCCCCGACCGGGGGGTCCTACGTCCAACCCCGCTAACAGATGCCCGTAACCAGACAAGTTCTATATATGGCTCGCGCCTCACAGACCGCGCTGCTCTTTCCTGGGCAGGGAAGCCAAACGCCGGAAATGCGGGAAACCGTGGAACGGCAACGGCCGGACCTGCTCGCGCTCGCCCTCGAGGAGGTCGGCCCCGACCTGTTCGAGCGCGCCGCCGACGGCACCCGCTGGGCGCAGCCCGCGATCTATTGCGCCGCGCTGGCGGGAGCGCGCGAGCTCGACGTCGACGCCGACGTCATGGCCGGCCACTCGCTCGGCGAGATCACCGCGCTGGTGGCCGCCGGCGCGGTCGGCGCCGAGGACGGGCTGCGGCTTGTGGCCGCGCGCGGGCGCCTCATGCAGGAGGCCGCCGAGGAAACCGGCGACGGTGGCATGACCGCCGTACGCGCGCGTGAAGACAACCGCGACGAGATCGCGCAGGTGGCCGCGGAGGCCGGCGTCCAGATCGCCAATGACAACGCGCCCGACCAGCTCGTGCTCTCGGGCGCGGTCGGCGCCCTCGACGAGGCCGAGGCCCAGCTCCAGGAGCGCGGCGTACGCGCCAAGCGGCTCCCCGTCGCCGGCGCCTTCCACTCGCCGCTGATGGAGCCCGCGGTCGAGCCCTTCCGCGGGGCGGTCGAGTCCGTCGAGATCGGCGAGCCGCGCGTCCCGGTGTACTCGTGCGTCACGGCCGAGCCCTTCGACGACATCCGCCGGCGCCTTGTCGAGGCGATCACGAATCCCGTTCGCTGGCTGGAGGTGCTGCGCGCGCTCGATGCCCGCGGCGTGACCGACTTCGTCGAGACAGGCCCCGGCCGCGTCCTGACGAACCTCGTCAAGAAGTCTCTGGCGAAGGAGGCTGCGAATGCGTAGCCCTGAGCTGTTCGTACCGGACGCGAGGGCGGCCGTGCGCGAAGCCGCCGCATCCGACCCCGCAGCGGCGGTGACGGCCCCCATGCCGTGGGACCGCCAACTGCGCGCGGCCGCCCTGGCGTCCGTTGCCATGGCGGTGCCGGAGCGCGTCGTCTCGAACGCGGCGATCGCCGAGGGCGCAGGCGTGACCGAGCAGTGGATTGTTCACCGCACGGGTGTGCAGGAGCGCAGGCACGTCTCGGATGGCGAGCGCCTGCAGGACCTGGCCACGGCCGCCGCGCGTCAGGCGCTCGAGGAGGCCGGGCTGGACGCCGCCGACGTCGACCTCGTCTTGGTGGCGACCCTCGCCGCCGACGAGCTCACCCCGAACTGCGCGCCGCTCGTGGCACACGACCTCGGCGCGACGAAGGCCGGCGCGATGGACGTCGCCGCCGCCTGCACGGGCTTCCTTTCGGGACTCCAGCTCGCCACCGCGCAGGTCGAGGGCGGCCGCGCGGACAACGTTCTCCTGATCGGTGCCGACCTGCTGAGCCGCTACATCGATCCGGCGGACCGCGGCACCGCGGCTCTTTTCGCCGACGGCGCCGGGGCTGTCGTGGTCGCGCCCGCCGAGGACGGACGCGCGCGCATCGGCGACATCGTCCTCCGCTGCGACGGGGCCGGCGCACCGTCGATCACGGCGGGCGACCGCGAGCGGATCATTCGCATGCAGGGGCACGACACCTTCAAGAACGCGGTGCTGCGGATGTCGGAGGTCTCGCTCGAGGTAGCCGGCCGCGCGGGCCTCGGCCTCGACGAGATCGACCTGTTCGTCTACCACCAGGCGAACGGGCGCATCCTCGCCGCGGTGGGCGAGAAGCTCGGCGTCGACGAGGCCAAGGTCGTGAACTCGATCGACCGCTACGGCAACACCAGTTCGGCAACGCTCCCGATCGCGCTCGCCGACGCTCGCGAGCGCGGGCTGCTCGAGCCGGGGATGAACGTCCTGCTCGCGGCCTTCGGAGCGGGTTTCACGTGGGGCGCGGGCGTGATCGAATGGGCGGCATGAATGGACGACCCGATGGCAGCGCACTCGTCACAGGAGCATCACGTGGGATCGGTGCGGCAATCGCCAAGGCGCTCGCCCGGGAGGGCTGGCCCGTGGGCGTGAACTACCGCAGCGACGAGGACGGCGCGAACGCCGTGGTCGAGGAGATCACGGGTGCGGGCGGCCGCGCGAAGGCGCTGCTGGGCGACGTGTCCGATGCGGACGCCGCCGATGTGCTCTTCACCGCGCTCGAGGAGGAGTTCGGACCCGTGCTCGTGCTGGTGAACAACGCCGGCGTGCGCGCGGACGGGCTCGCTCCGATGATCGACGACGACGACTGGGACCGGGTCGTGGACACGAATCTGTCCGCCGCCTTCCGGCTCACCCGCCGGGCGCTCCGGCCGATGATCCGCAGCCGCTACGGGCGCGTCGTGAACATTGCGTCCATCGTCGGCGCCGTGCGCGGGAATGCCGGTCAGGCCAACTACGCTGCCTCCAAGGCGGGCCTGGTCGCGATGACGCGGACAGTCGCCGCGGAGGTGGCCCGCCGCGGAGTGACAGTGAACGCCGTGGCGCCCGGTCTGATCGAGACCGACATGACCGAGGGCATCGCAGACAACTTGCTGGAGCACGTGCCCGCCCAGCGGGCGGGCACCCCGGATGAGGTGGCCGAGTGCGTGCGCTTCCTGGCGTCGGATGGCGCCGCGTACGTGACCGGCGTGTGCCTCACCGTCGACGGAGGCCTCACGGCCTGACATAGAACAAGGAGAGACGAACGAATGGCAGCTACAGCTACACGTGAGGAGATCGAGAGCCGGGTCACCTCGGCGCTCGAGGAGTTCGGCGCCGAGCCGGACCAGGTCAGCCCTGACGCGACGTTCGAGTCGCTCGACGTCGACTCGCTCGACCTCGTCGAGCTCGCCCAGATCGTCGAGGACGATTACGGCGTGCAGCTCAAGGGCGAGGACATGGAAGACGTCAAGACCGTCCGTCAGGCGGTCGACCTTGTGATGTCGAAGCTGGGATGACGCGGTCTGTTGTCATCACTGGCGTAGGCGCCGTCACGCCGCTCGGCGTGGGCGCTCGCGCGCTTCACGAGCGGTGGACGGCGGGCGTGTCCGGGATCGAGGACGGCTACGGTCGCGCGACCGAGTTCGAGCCCAAGGAGCACCTCTCCAACAAGGAGGTGCGTCGCTCGGACCGCTTCACCCAGCTCGCGCTCGCGGCCGCCAAGGAGGCGATCGACGACGCCGGCTGGGACGGGACGCCGTACGACCCAGAGCGCACGGCCTCGGTCATCGGGACCGGCATCGGCGGCATCGGCACGCTCGAGGCGCAGCACATCGTGCTGCAGCAGGAGGGCGCCGAGCGCATCTCGCCGCTGTCCATCCCGTTGCTGATGGCCAATGCGGCCTCGGGCGTGGTTGCGATGAAGCACGACCTGCGCGGCCAGTCCTTCGGGACGGTCTCGGCCTGCGCGGCCGGCGCGCACGCGATCGGCATGGCCGAGCGGCTGATCCGCTACGGCGACGCCGACGCGGTCGTGACCGGCGGCAGCGAGGCGGCCATCACCCCGCTGGCCACCGCGGCCTTCGGGAAGATGGACGCGCTCAGCGACTCCGGGATCTCGCGCCCGTTCGACCGCCGGCGCGACGGCTTCGTAATGGGCGAGGGCGCCGGCATTCTCGTGCTGGAGGAGGAGGAGGCGGCCCGCGAGCGCGGCGCGCGCATCCTCGGCTACGTCCGCGGCTACGCGTCGACCTCCGACGCCCATCACCTGACGGCGCCGGAGCCGAGCGGCCGCGGCGCCGCCCGCGCGATGGAGCTCGCGCTGAAGGACGCGGACCTCGGGCCGAAGGACGTGCTGTACGTGAACGCGCACGGCACCTCGACCCCGCTCAACGACCGCGCCGAGACGAACGCGATCAAGGTGGCCCTGGGCGAGGAGCTGGCGGCGAAGGTGCCGGTCAGCTCGACCAAGTCCGCAATCGGTCACCTGCTCGGCGCCGCGGGCGCCGTGGAGTCGATCGCCACGCTCCTGGCGCTGCGCGACCGGATCGCGCCGCCCACGCTGAACTACGACGAGCCCGACGAGGGCCTCGACCTCGACTACGTGCCCAACGAGGCACGCCCGCTCTCGAACGGCGACGTCCGCGCTGTCGGGCTGTCGAACGCGTTCGGGTTCGGCGGACACAACGCCGTCATCTGCCTGGAGGCTTCATGAGCGCACTTGCGGACAGGATGCCCGCCGAGCGGATCTCGCCGCTCCTGAAGGAGCCGCGCGAGGTCACGGCGATGGATCGCCTGGAGCTGCTCTGCGACCCCGGCTCGCTGCACGTGATCCGCTCGACCGTGCTGCCACGGCGCGAGTCGAAGCGGATGCGGGAAGGCGACGGCGTCGTGGGCGCGGCCGGCACCATCGCGCGCCGGCCGGTCTACTGCTACGCGCAGGACCAGTCATTCGCCGGCGGCTCGCTCGGCGAGGCGCATGCCGAGACGATCGTGCGAGTGATGGAGCTCGCCGGCCGTGCGGGTGCCCCGGTGATCGGGTTCGTCGCCTCGGGCGGCGCGCGCATGGACGACGGCATCGCGGCGCTCGCAGGCTATGGGCGCATCTTCCGCGAGAGCGTGAAGCTGTCGGGCCGCGTGCCGCAGATCTCCGTGATCACGGGCGTGTCGGCTGGCGGTGGCGCCTACTCGCCGGCGCTGACCGACTTCGTCGTGATGACCGAGGGCTCCGCGATGTTCCTCACCGGCCCGGGCGTGGTGCGCGAGGTGACCGGCGAGGACGTCGACGCGCAGGAGCTCGGCGGTCCGAGGGTGCACGCTAAGAACGGCGTCTGCCAGTTCGTGGCGGGCAACGATCACGAGGCCGTCGGCCTCGTCCGTGAGCTGCTGGCGCACCTGCCGCAGCGGGCGGGCGAGACGCCCCCGCACGGGATACCGGCGCCGGTCCCCGCTCACGATCCGGCCGAGCACGTGCCCACCTCGGCACGAAAGGTCTACGACGTGCGCGACGTGATCCGGGCGCTCGTGGACAACGAGGAGCTGCTCGAGGTCTCATCGCGCTGGGCGCGCAACATGGTCACGGCGTTCTGCCGGATCGACGGCCGCGCGGTGGGTGTGATCGCGAACCAGCCCTGGTACCTGGGCGGGGTGATCGACGCGGACGCGTCGCAGAAGGCCGCGAAGTTCGTGCGCAGCTGCAACTCCTACGGCCTCCCGCTCGTGGTACTGGTCGATACACCCGGCTTCCTCCCGGGGACGAAGCAGGAGGGACTCGGTGTGATCCGGCACGGTGCGAAGCTGCTGCACGCGTTCGCCGAGGCCGTGGTGCCGAAGGTGACGGTCGTCCTCCGCAAGGCTTACGGCGGCGGCTTCATCACGATGAACTCGAAGGATCTGGGCGCGGACCTCGCGCTCGCCTGGCCCGACGCGCAGATCGGGATCATGGGCGCGAAGCAGGCGGTGGGGATCGTGCACCGGCGCGACATCGCCGCTGCCGACGATCCGGACGCCGAGCGCGACCGGCTCGCCGCGGCGTACGAGGCGGACCACGTCTCGGCCGCGATCGCCGCGCGCGAGGGCTTCATCGACGAGCTGGTGGCGCCGCATGAGACGCGCCGGCGCTTGGCGGGCGCCCTCGCGGGGCTGTCCGGCCCCGGTGAGTACGGCAATGGTGGAGGGAACATCCCGCTGTGACCACCTACGTTGCCATGGGCGACAGCTTCACCGCCGGCGTCGACCCGGCGGTTCCGCGCTGGCCGGACGAGCTCGCGCGGTCGCTGGGCGCCAGCTACGTCAACCTCGCCGAGGTGGGCGCGACCAGCGAGCACGTGGAGCGAGACCAGCTCGTGGAGGCGCTCGAGCTCTCGCCGGACGTCGTGACGCTTGTGTGCGGCGCGAACGACGTGCTCCTCGACACCCGGCCGGACGTCGACGCCTACGCCAGGCGGCTGTCGCGGATGTTCTCGCGGCTGCGGCGCGAGCTGCCCGACGTGATGATCATGACGGCGACCTACCCGGACATCTCGCGGTTCCTGGAGCTGCGGCCGCGGTCGCAGAGCCGCGTGGAGCGGAGCATGAGGCGCTTCAACGAGGCATGCCGGGCGGTGGCGCGCCGGCATCACGTTGTCCTGCTGGAGGGCTTCGACCACCCGGCCACGGCGGAACGTGGCACGTTCGCCGAAGACGGCTTCCACCCCTCGGCGGAGGGCCATCGCGCGGCGGCGCGCGAGTTCCTGCGCGCACTCCGACATCGCTTCCGGCCGAGCACGGCGTGACCACCGCGGTACCGACACAGGGAGCGGGCCGCGCGCCCGCACCCGCCGACGCGTCCGCGACCGGAGCACCGGCCGAGTCGGTGCCCGTCGAGGAGCTCGGCGCGCCGATGCCGGCCGCCGATTCCGCGCCGCCCGACGCCGCCGACTCGCCGGCCAGCGGCTCACCCGCCAGCGGCTCACCCGCCGTGCTTGCGGCCGCCGCCGCCGAGCTCTTCGGCAGCTCGTTCGTCGAGCTCGCCGTCGGCGATCGCTTCGTGACCGCCGCCCGGACGGTCGGCGAGGGCGAGATCCTCGAGTTCGCCGACCTGACGGGCGACGCGCATCCCCAGCATGTCGATCCGGACTGGGCCGCGGAGAGCCGCTTCGGCGAGCAGATCGCCCACGGGCTGCTCGTCCTCTCCTTCGCCGTCGGCCTGCTGCCGCTCGACCCGGACCGGGTTGTCGCGCTGCGCCGGCTTGGCGACGCCATCTTCAAGCAACCTGTGAAGATCGGCGACACCTTGCACGTGGAAGGTGAGATCTCGCGCACGCAGGAGCTCGATCCGGATCACGGCCTCGTCGAGGCGCGCCTCCGGATCGTGAACCAGCACGGCCGGCTGGCCGTGCGGGCGACCGTCGAGCTCGTGTGGCGCGGCGGCGACCCGGCGCTCGCGCCGCCGGACTGATGCTCGCCGACAAGCGCCTGCTCATCACCGGGGTGCTGACGAAGGGCAGCATTGCCTACACGGTCGCGGAGCGCGCGCAGCAGGAGGGTGCCCAGATCGTGCTCACCGGCTTCGGACGCACTCGGCGGATGACCGAGCGTGCCGCCTCGCGCCTGCCAAACCCGCCGGACGTGCTCGAGCTCGACGTGAACAACCCGGCCGACTTCGAGGCGCTCACGGACGACCTGCGCTCGCGCTGGGGCGGCGTCGACGGTGCGCTCCACGCGATCGCCTTCGCGCCCGGCGACGCGCTCGGCGGGAACTTCATGACGGCGCCGCCCGAGTCCGCTGAGGTCGCCTTCCGCACGAGCGCCTACTCGTTCAAGGCGCTCGCGGAGGCGCTCGCCCCGCTGATGGACGACGGCGGCAGCCTCGTCGGGATGGACTTCGACGCGGGCGTGGCGTGGCCGGTCTACGACTGGATGGGCGTGGCCAAGGCGGCGCTCGAGTCGGTCTCCCGCTACCTGGCGCGCGACCTCGGCGAGCAGAAGGTGCGCGTGAACCTGATCTCGGCGGGCCCGGTGGAGACGCCGGCAGCTCAGGGCATTCCCGGCTTCGAGACGCTCGCCGGGCTGTGGGGCAAGCAGGCGCCGCTCGGCTGGGACACCTCGGACCCCGCCCCGGTTGCCGATGCCGTCCTCTTCCTCCTGTCGGACCTCGCCCGGGGAGTGACCGGCGAGATCGTGCACGTGGACGGCGGCTTTCACGCGATGGGCGCGCCGCTGAAGCCGTAGGCTGCGCGCGTGCTGCTCGCCATAGACGTCGGCAACACCCAGACTCACGTGGGGATGTTCGATGGCGACGAGCTCGTTCAGCACTGGCGCTTCGCCACCGCGCGCTTCGCCACCGCTGACGAGCTCGCCACGGTGCTGGCGGGACTGCTCGGCCTCCGCGACCTCCGGCTGAGCGACGTCCACGCGGTCATGGTCTCGGCGGTGGTCCCGACCCTCGCGCACGAGTACGAGATCGTGATCCGGCGCTACTTCGACGACCGCGGCCTGCTCGTCGGCCCGGACATCAAGAGCGGGATGCCGATCCGGATCGACCGGCCGCAGGAACTGGGCGCCGACCGCCTCGTCAACGCCATCGCGGCCTACGAGCGGGTAGGCGGCGCCTGCATCGCCGTGGACTTCGGCACGGCGATCAACTACGACGTCGTCTCCGCGGCCGGCGAGTACCTGGGCGGCGTGATCTCGCCCGGCATCGAGATATCGCTCGAGGCGCTGTCGGCGCGAGCCGCGCGGCTGCCGCGGGTCGAGATCGAGCAGCCGCGCCATGCCATCGGCAAGGGCACCCAGGAGGCGATCCAGGCCGGCGTGGTCTATGGGTTCGCGGGCCAGGTGGACGGCATCCTCGGGCGTATCCGCGAAGAGCTCGCCGAGGAGGCCACCGCGATCGCGACGGGCGGCTTCGCGGACGCCATCGTGCCGTTCTGCGAGCAGGTCGACGAGGTGGACGACCGGCTCACGCTCCAGGGGCTAAAGCTGATCTGGGAACGGAACAGCGCCTAGTCGTTCCAATTACCCCAAACCGGGTGTATGTTCGGACCGGACGCGCCCGGCGGCCACCGCGAGCGCCGGAGCGGACTCGACGTACACAAAGGATTCGTTCTGGCCGCTCGGGTTCGCCCGCATCCATTTGAGGTGTCCGTCGATGATCTCGGAAGGGTGACCGTCGTCCGCGTTCAGGGGGAGGTCGACGCCGCCACCGCACCGCGCGTCGGCGAGGCGGTCAACCGGCTGCTCGGGCGGAAGAAGCGGGTGGTGCTCGACCTGCGCGACGTCGACTTCATGGACTTGCACGGACTCGGCGTGCTGCTTCGAGCCACCCGCCGGGCCCGCGGCGACGGCGGCAGCATCGCGATCGCCCGACCGTCCTCGGCCGTCCGCCGCCTGATCGAGCTGGTCCACGCCGAGAACGAGCTGCGGGTCCTGGCCGACGGCACCGATCCGCGCGACGCCGCGTAGCGGCGCTAACTTCTCCCCGTGCGCTCGCTCAACGACACGTGGACGCTCGGCGGCCTGAGGGTCGCCAACCGCATGGTGCTCGCGCCGCTCGCCGGCATTGGCAACTGGTTCGTGCGGCTCCAGGCGAGGCGGCACGGCGCCGGCCTCGTCGTGTCCGAGATGGTGTCGAGCTTCGGCCTGGTTCACGGCGACGCGCGCACCCACCGCGAGTTCCTGCGCATCCACCCAGACGAGCACCCGGTGTCGATGCAGCTCTTCGGCCACGACGCGTCCGTCATGCGCGAGGCGGCGGCGATCGTCGCGGTCGCGGGGGCGGACGTCATCGACCTCAACATGGGCTGCCCGGTCCGGAAGGTCTGCAAGACGGGTGCCGGCGCCGCCCTGCTGGGCGATCCCGCCCGTGCGGTGGCGATCGCGACCGCCGCCCGCGAGGGCAGTGGTCTGCCCGTGACGGTGAAGCTCCGCCCCGGGCACGAGCCGGGCGACACGCGCGGCGTCGAGCTGGCGCGTCGCCTCGTCGAGGAGGCCGGGGTGGCCGGCATCGCCTTCCACCCCCGCCACGCCTCGCAGCAACATTCAGGCGCGCCGGACTACGCGCTCGCGCGCGAGCTCGTGGAGTCGCTGCCCGTGCCGGTGCTGCTCTCGGGCGGCCTGTCGACCGAGGAACGCGTGCTGACGGCGTTCGAGGAGAGCGGTGCGGAGGCCGTGATGCTCGCCCGCGGCGCGCTCGGCAACCCCTGGCTGTTCGGCCGCCTGCTCGGCGTCTACGAGGGCGACCCCTCGCCCGACGAGGTGCTCACCGAGCTGGAGTGGGTGATCGCCTCCGCCGAGGACCACCTCGGGGTCGACCGCGCCGGCCGCTATCTGCGGAAGTTCTATCCGTGGTACGCGGACCGCCTGGGCCTGTCGAAGCGCGAGCGCCAGCCGCTCGTAACCGCACCGACGTCGGCCCACGCGCGGGAACTCTGGCGGGCCGTAGCCCAGCCGGCTATGCCCGCCGCTGCTTAACTCAAGGTTTCTGTAGCACGTTGCCGAAACAGTCCGGGTCACCGCGGACATCGCGTCCATCCGCGGCTTCGCCGGCATTCGCGCTCGTGACGGGCCTCTCCTGTGCCGCGATCGCAGCCGTGATCGCGCTCCTGACCCGGGTCCTTCAGCGACGGCGATGCGCGCGTGATCCTCACGAGCATTGGCTTCGCGATCGCGAGCGCCACGGCCTCCGCGGGCGCCGCGGCCCGGCTTCGGCCGTCGACGGAGCTGTGGGCTCCTCGGCACGGCGACGCTGCTCGCATCCGTCATCGCGTGGTCCGGATCGCCGACAGCATCGAGCTCCTGAACAGCGATCCGGGCAACCGTGCACCCGAGATCGAGGCGGAGGTGAGACGCCTCGGAAAGCTCGCTGAAAGCTTCGAAACTTGATCAAAAGCACCCTTTCGGACGTATAGGGGATTGCTACACTCCTCGGCTCCCTCCGCAAGGAAAGACGGGGGTTTTTCTTATGGCACGAGAGACCGTTCTCACACCCGAAGGCCTCAAAGAGCTCAAGGCCAAGATCGACTTCCTCAGCGGCGACCGGCGCCGCGAGGTGGCCGAGCGCATCAAGGAGGCGCGCGAGTTCGGCGACATCTCCGAGAATGCGGAGTACGACGACGCCAAGAACGAGCAGGCGATGCTCGAGAAGCAGATCGCGGACCTCGAGGAGAAGCTGCGGAACGCCCGCGTGATCGACGCGAAGTCGGTCGACACGGATGTCGTGAGCGTCGGCGTCACCGTGCACGTCAAGGACCAGAAGACCGACAAGTCGGTGAAGTACAAGATCGTCGGCTCCGCCGAGGCCGACCCCTCCGGCAACAAGCTCTCGAACGAGTCCCCCGTGGGCCGTGCACTGATCGGCCACAAGCGCGGCGAGACGGTCAGCGTGCAGGTGCCCCGCGGCCCCGCACGCAAGCTCAAGATCACCAAGATCGAGCGCTGAGTAGCCTCCCGGCGCGTGGATGACCGCCGGGCCAAGCTCGAGCGCCTGCGCGCGCAGGGCATCGACCCCTTCCCGCACGGATTCCCGGGGGTCGTTGCCACGTCGTCGGTTGTCGACGATCTCGACCCCGGCGAGGAAACCGATCGCGCCTATCGCGTGGCGGGCCGAATGGTTGCCCGGCGCGACCAGGGCGGAGCCGCGTTCATCGATCTCGCGGACCGTGAGGGCAAGATCCAGCTGCATGCGAAGAGGGACGTGCTGGGCGAGAAGTCGTTCGACCGCCTTGTGGCCCTGGACATCGGGGACCTCATCGGTGTGGATGGAACGGCGTTCAAGACCCGGCGCGGTCAGCTGAGCCTCGCGGTGAGCGACTGGACGCTCCTCGCCAAGTCGCTTCGGGACATACCCAAGGAGCACTTTGGGCTCGAGGACGTCGAGACTCGTTACAGACATAGAGAGGTCGATCTCGTCGCCAACCCGGAGACGCGCGAGCTCTTCATCCTCCGGACCAAGGTCGTCCGCGCCATCCGGCGCTGGCTCGACGAGCGTGGCTTCCTGGAGGTCGAGACGCCGATCCTCCAGCCGCTCTACGGCGGCGCGCTCTCGAGGCCGTTCGTGACGCACCACAACGCGCTCGACCGCGACCTGTTCCTGCGGATCGCCGACGAGCTCTACCTGAAGCGCCTGATCGTGGGCGGCCTCGAGCGGGTCTACGAGATCGGGAAGGACTTCCGCAACGAGGGCATCTCGCACAAGCACAACCCCGAGTTCACGATGCTCGAGTGGTACGAGGCGTACGCGGACTACAACGACATCGCCGACCGCCTGGAGGAGCTGATCTCGTTCGTCGCCGAGGAGGTCGGCTACGAGGGACCGATCGACTTCTCGCGCCCGTGGAAGCGCATCACCCTGCGCGACGCGATCAGGGACAAGACGGGGATCGACGTCTACGGCGACGAGGAGCTCCCCGGCGAGGGCACCTGGGCCAAGCGGGTCGACGAGCTGCTCTCGAAGCGGGTCGAGCCCGACCTCCAGGACCCCACCCTGATCATGGACTACCCGAAGGAGCTCTCGCCGTTCGCGAAGGATCACCGCTCGGAGGAAGGGCTCGTGGAGCGCTTCGAGGCATTCGCGGCCGGCATGGAGTACGCGAACGCCTTCACGGAGCTGAACGATCCCGACGAGCAGCGCGCCCGCTTCGAGCAGCAGCGGCGCGACCAGGCCGCCGGCGACGAGGAAACCCAGCCCTTCGACGAGGACTACCTACAGGCCCTGGCTTACGGCATGCCGCCCACCGGCGGCATCGGCATCGGGATCGACCGGCTCGTGATGATCCTGAGCGGGCGCCACGGCATCCGCGAGGTCGTGCTCTTCCCCGCGATGCGGGACTAACGCCTCCGGATCACAAGCGGCGGGCAGGCCGCGCCCGTAGCGAGATCGATCACTGGCTGGCCCCGCTCATCCCGCAGCGTGATCGTCAGTGTCTCCGACGTGGCCAGCGTGTCCGCGTACGAATAGACGCTGGGCTGGGCGCACGACATGCCCAGGCCCTGCGGGCGAGGCGGCTTGAAAAGCTCGGTTGTGAAGCCGAGCGCGGCGCCCGCAGAGCCCAGCGCACCGCTGTAGGTGAGCGCCGCGACGGGCCCCGCCACGGCCTCGTATATGCCCGTGCCCGCCGGGCCGCCCGCCTCGACGGTCCGGAGCATCACCTCGTTGATGAATGCTCCGTGGGCATCCGCGCTGAGAAAGACGACGTTGGGGATGTTCTCCTGCAGGAAGCGGAGCAGGCGCTGACGGGCCGGCTCGAATCCTTCCCACCGGTCGAGCGGAAAGCCGTAAAGCTGCTGAACCGGGACCGAGCTCAGGATCACCTTGAAGGTGGCGCCCGAGCCGCGGATGTCGCGTGCGAACTGCCTGAACTGCCGCGATCCCATCATCGTCCGGCGCGGATCGGCAATCGCGTCCGTGCACCCTTTTCGGACGCCGGCGGACAGATCGCGGCGATACCGCGAAAGGCGCTTCCGCAAGTCGGTGGGGAGAGTCGGCGCAATGTCCGGTCTCCCCGTGATCGGGTTCGCGCAACGCCCCGCCGCGCCAGCGTCGGCGCTCCGGAACGAGCGGAGATCCGGGAGGAAGATCTCGAGATTCGCTCCCCATCTGAATGACCGGTAGATGCCGGTCCGGCGCGTGTAGGTGACGGCGTTGTAGTCGAGGAATGCCTTGGCGCCGTGGGCGTAGAGCCTGCGACCGTGCTCCCGTACCGAGAAGTCGTTGATGAACTCGTGGTCATCCCAATGTGAGTACAGACCCGTCGCCGCGCGCAACGTCCTGAAGTTGGCGAACCGGAGGTTCTGGCGGTACTTCGCCCATTTCGCCCGCACCGTCATCGCGTGCGGGAACCCGCCCAGGACGGTGTCGGAATAGATCACATCGCCCAGGGCCACATTGAAGTCGAACGGCTCGCGCGCCATCGCGGCCAGTACCTCGAACCTGTTCCATGCGGGTATCCCGCCGCGCTCCACGCCGTCCAGGTCGGCGGTCATGCCGAAGCGAACCGGGGCGGTGGATCCCGCACCCGGCGCCGTGCGGAAGCCGCCTGTCACGCTCGAGCGGCTGCCCCTGCAGAACCGATACGCGTAGCGGGAGCCCGGGCGCAGCCCGGTCACCCGCACCTGCAGCGTGCGGTCGTGGGAGCGGGTCGCGGTGACGCGCGGCCCGCGCCGGCAGCCACCGGCGAGGGCCCCCCTCGACAGCTGCAGGAAGTACGTTCCGGTGCGGTCGGCATGCGCCCATAGCCGCGCCGACCTGGCCGTGACCTCGCCCGCGGTCACGCCGAGTGAGAACCCGTCGGCCGCGCGCGCCGGCGGCGCGAGGAGCGCCAACGCCGCCAACGCGCAGACCGCACGCGGAACCCGATCCTTCGCGAAGAAGGAGATACGACCACCTCAGAGGCTGATCCTGAAGCTGCCACCGCTGCCGCCGTCCTCGGCCACGACCCTGTAGGTGGTGCCGGCGAGTGCGGTGAAGCTGGCCGAGCAGCCTCCGGCGGCAACCCGCTTGATCGTGCTCATGCTCGACCCGGTGTAGACCGTGAGCCCGGGGTAGCTTCCGTTGCACGCGTTGACGGTTAGCGCCGTCTCGGTCGGGAGCGTCAGTTTGAACCAGACCGTGTGCGGCTCGTTGTACGCATGTCCGGGCTCGCTCAGCTCGCGTGTGGCGCCTCTGGTGCTAGCGCTCACCCCAGAGCCGGGTGTGAGCGTCACGGCGTCGGCGAGGTCGTCGTTGAGCGGTGTGAAGATCCGGTCAACGGTGAGCTTGAAGCGGCCGCTCGCAGTGAACCCCGCAACGGCGATCCGGTAGGTCCTGCCCTTCCTCGCCGTGAAGCTCACACGGCTCCCGCCGCCCGTGCGGCCGCAGCCATCGTTATTGAAGTCCACCGCGCGCAGAGCCGACACGCGCCGGCCGGTATAGACGGCGATGACGGTGTCGAAGTTCGAGGAGCACGTCCCCAGCTGGACGCTGATCCTCCGCCTCGCGCGGAAGCGGTACCACACGGAATGGGTCGCGAGCGAGCCGCCGTGCAAGCGCTCACCGCGTTGCCTCCCGGCTCCGTTGACGTTGCCGGTCACGTCCTTGCCCACGCGGAGCGCGACCGCGTCGGCGAAGTCGTCGTTGCGTGGTGCCGCTGCCGCGGTCGAGGCACTTGCCAGCAAGGCACAGCTCGCCAAGCCGATCGCCATGCCAGCCACGAGCGTCGGACCCCTCTGGGATGCGTACTTCATCGAGAACCCCTTTCTTTGGAGTGCGCGACGAAGCTACGAACGCCGATTACGCAGGCGTTACGGAAGCCGCGACCTGGCGGCGGCTAGAGCTCGCGCTCCGAGATGAAGCCGCCCGCGAAGGCGCGCTCGACGAGCCGGGCGCGCTTCTCGTTCTGGGGCAGGTGCTCGACGCCGAACTTCTCGAACAGGGCGCGCAGGTGCTTCTTCACGGCGTCCACGCTCAGGAACAGCTCGCCGGCGATCTGATCGTTGGTCGGCGGGGTCGCGAACATCGCCGACTCCTTGAAGGGCCGGCAGAGTGAGACGAGCACCCGCTTCTGCGAGGGAGTGAGGCTCACCACCTTGCGCAGCTCGGCCGAGGGCAGAGTCGCGCTCGACTCGCCGTCCCTCGGGTTGCGGAAGACGAGCACCGTCGCGCCCACCCGCAGCGCGTCGCCATCTCGGAGCCGGCAGCGGCCCCGCACCGGCTTGCCGTTCACGAAGGAGCCGTTCAGGGAGAGGCCGTCGTCGCTGAGGGTCCAGTCGTGCCCGCTTCGCACTAGCTCGGCGTGGAGGCGCGAGACCTCCTCGTCCCAGGCGAGCGGCACGTCCGCCGAGGTCCGCCGGCCGAGGGTCACGCGGTCCTTGGAGTCGGCGAGCACGTGGAGGCTGTGCTTGCCCTCGCCGTCGCGGTAGATCAGAAATGGCAGGCCGTCGCGCTCGGCCTCGATCTGCGCCTTGAGCTCTGCCGCGCTGGCGGCGTGTGGGCTGGCCGGCCCCGTGCCGGACATGGTCCTCACACTCTGACCCAAAACCTGCCAGAGGTCTACAGAGTTGGGTTAGTCTGGACCAGTCGACCCCCGGCGTTTGGATCAGGTGTGTTATCGACTGGCTCGGTCCTCGGGGACTTCAGGATCGACGATGAGATCGGCCGCGGCGGAATGGGCGTCGTGTACCGCGCCGCGCAGATCTCGCTGGAGCGGCCCGTCGCTCTGAAGGTCATCAATGAGTCGCTGTCGGATCGCGACGGATTCAGGGAGCGCTTCGAGCGCGAGTCGCGCCTCGCGGCCTCGCTTGACCACCCGAACATCATCCCGGTCTACGCCGCGGGCGAGCACGACGGCGTTCTGTTCATCGTCATGCGTTACGTCGACGGCACCGACCTGCGGGCGCTGCTTGCCGCGGAAGGCGCCTTCGAGGGCGCTCGAGCCGCCGGCGTGGTGGCTCAGGTCGCGTCCGCGCTCGACGCGGCGCACGAGCGCGGTCTCGTGCACCGCGACGTCAAGCCGGCGAACATCCTCGTCGCCGCTCGCGGCGGCGGCGAGCACACCTACCTCACAGACTTCGGGCTCACTAAGCGGACGGCCTCGGACAGTGGGCTCACGGCGGCCGGTGAGTGGGTGGGGACGCTCGACTACGTGGCGCCAGAGCAGCTGCGCGGTGAGGCGGTCGACGGCCGCGCCGACGTCTACGCACTCGGCTGCGTCCTGTACGAGCTGCTCACCGGCCAGGTCCCGTTCGTCCGCGACGACGACATCGCGAAGCTTTGGGCGCATATCTCTGATCCGGCGCCGTCGCCGGTCGAGCTCGCGCCCGACACGCCGCAGGCGCTCTCCGCCGTGGCCGAGCGCTGCATGGAGAAGGACCCGGACGACCGCTTCCAGACCGCCGGCGACATGGGGCGCGCCGCCCTCGCCGCCGTGCCAGGTCTCGGCGACACGGGCGCTCGAGCCCGGATGGCCGC